>NZ_SOGH01000009.1:0-1232 GCF_004402305.1 Cryobacterium sp. TMB3-10
GAGCAGCTGGGCTAGCCGGTTGGCTGGGGTTTCGAGGCCGAGGGTGGGTCGGGGCCGGCGGTTGAGTTTCGCTGCGACGCGAGCCAGATCGTCGGCGGTGTGGCCGGAGAGGTTCGAGCCTTTCTCGAACCAGAACCTCAGCAGCCGGTTCGTGTTCTCGTTGGTTCCGCGCTGCCAGGGCGAGTGCGGGTCGCAGAAGTAAAGCTTGGTGTCCAAGGCAAGTTGGATGCGCTCGTAGTCGGCCAGTTCCGTGCCGCGGTCCCAGGTCACTGAACGGCGCAGGTGATCGGGCAGGTGGCGCATCTCGCGGATCATCGCGGTCGCGACTTCGTCGGCCGTGTGAGGCCCGGGCAAATGCAGCAGGATCGTGAACCGGGTGCTGCGTTCTACGAGGGTCCCGATCGCGGACGAATCGTCTCCGCCGCCGATGATGAGGTCACCTTCCCAATGCCCCGGAACGGCCCGATCGGCGACTTCCGCCGGTCGCTGGCTGATCTTCAACGCGTCCTTATAGGGACTGTTCGATTTGCGGTCCGTGGAGTGCGGAACACGCTTCGTGCGCTTCGTCGAGAGACTTTTAGCCAGATCAGCTCGTAGTTCTCCGCGGGTTTGCACGTATAGCGCCTGGTAGATCGTTTCGTGGCTCACCTGCATAGTCTCGTCACCGTCGAAGTAATGCGCCAACATCGCCGAGATCAATTTCGGGCTCCACCCGTCATCCATCCAGACCTCGATCAACTCGCAGAGCGCCGCGTTGTCGACCAACTTCAGCCGTTTGGGCCGATGCCGGGCCTGGTGTGCCTTGGTATGCGCGACGGACGCGTAGTAGACGCCATCAAGGCTGGTGTTGCGGTGCACTTCCCGCCAGACCACGGACTTGTTCCGACCGATTTCCCGGCCGATCTCGGCGTAGCTCAGGCCCTTGCGACGGCCGAACTGGATCATCGCGCGCTCGGCCAACGTCAACGCCCGACCGCCCTCCACACCACCGTCCGGTGCGGGATCGGCGACGCCACCAACAACGGATCTCGGAGCACTTAGGGCCATGCCGCCAGACTGCTGCCACCACTGCGTCGCGGTATTGACCGACGCGCCCAACGAGGCCGCAGACACCCGCAAACCACCCCCAGAGCAGACCAAATCCACGAACCTCGTCCGCGTTCCCGCCGGAAAAAGCTTGACCATCCAACACTCCTTGAATCAGAGCGTTGCTACGACCGTATGACTTTGCC
>NZ_SOGH01000027.1:0-1273 GCF_004402305.1 Cryobacterium sp. TMB3-10
CGGCGGATTCAACCGGTCAGCGCAACACCGGTCGGTTGTGGCTTCGAGAGTAGCTCGTTGAGGGCTTCTTTCGGGGTTTTCCAGTCGAGGGTTTTGCGGGGGCGGTCGTTGAGCTGGTTGGCGACGTAGTCGAGGTAGTCGTGGTGGTAGCCGGAGAGGTCTGTGCCTTTCGGGAAGTACTGGCGCAGCAGACCGTTGGTGTTCTCGTTGCTGCCGCGCTGCCAGGGTGAGTGCGGGTTGCAGAAGTAGATGTCCATGTCGAGGGCGATTCGGATCTGCGCGTGATTGGCCATTTCTTTGCCCTGGTCCCACGTGACGGATTTGCGGAGGAATTCCGGCAACCTGCCCATGGTCTCGATCATCGCCTGCTGGACCTCGTCGGCGCCGTGTTTGTCGGGCAGGTGCAGCAGCATCACGAACCGGGTTGTGCGTTCGACCAGGGTGCCGATCGCGGAGCCGCTGTCTTTGCCGACGATCAGGTCACCCTCCCAGTGTCCGGGAACTGCCCGGTCTTCGACCTCGGCGGGCCGGTCGCTGATCAGCACCATGTCGCGGATCCGGCCCTGGCGTTGGGTGGCCCGGCGTTGCGGTTTACGGAGCGCTCTCCCAGTGCGCAACGCCACTGTCAGGTCGCGGCGCAACGCCCCGCGGCCCTGAACATACAGGGATTGGTAGATCGTTTCGTGTGACACCCGCATCTCCGGATCGTCGGGGAAGTCCAACCGCAATCGTCGCATGATCTGCTCCGGGCTGGCCTTCTCCGATAGCCGATTCTGAACCTCGTCCCGGAGCCTGTCATTCAGGGCCAGTTTCGCTGGTTTCGGGCGGGACATCCTCAGATCTGCGCGACGCTGCGCTAACGACGGCGAGTACTTCACCGGCGTCGAACGGGGCCGCCCCATCCTCGACCGCGGTCGGTATTGATGAGGCAGATTTCGCTCCAACTCCCGCAGCACCGTCGACGGATTGCGTCCGATCGACCGGCTGATCGCTCTGATCGACAGGCCGGCGCTGATCCCGGCCAGAATCAGCTCGCGTTCACGAATCGACAAAAACCGTTCGGATGGCGGATTCAACGACAACGGTGTCATGCCACCAGCATTGCGGAACCACACGTCACCCTCCTGCGATGACATGCCCGCAACCGCGGCAGCGTCCTGCGTCGTAGCTCCGTCCCGAATCGCTGTCCAGAACACCCGACGCACAGCACGGGAAACAGGAATACGCATCATCACTCCAAGAAGTCAGAGTGTTGCGCTGACCCCTTGAGCCC
>NZ_SOGH01000001.1:0-5139 GCF_004402305.1 Cryobacterium sp. TMB3-10
CCGCCTGCCGTGCCGCCTGCCGGGCCGCTGCGGGTCACGGCAGCCGGCTCCGGCGCTGTGCCGGCCACGCTCGGGCCGGCCCCGCTCGGGCCGGCCACGCTCGCGCCGCCGAGCCCGCCCGCAGGGTTCGCCGACCTCGCCGACCGCATCCCCACCGAGGATGACGGCGGTCAGGTGCGCATCGAGCGCTACGGCGACGCGGCGCATCCGTCGTGGCTGGTTTTCATCGGCGGCACCGTGGAATGGAGTCCGACCGGCTCGAGCGAACCGTGGGACATGGCCTCCAACGTCGCGGCCGTAGCCGACCAGGAGGCCGGCTCGTACCGGGCGGTGCTGCAGGCCATGCAGGCGGCCGGAGTGCAGCCCGGCGACCCCGTGGTGCCGGTGGCGCACTCGCAGGGCGGGCTGATCGCCAACCAGCTGGTCTCGCGTGGCGACATCAACGCCGTGGGGTTGGTCACCTTCGGGTCGCCGGAAACCGACCTGCCATTGCCAGAGGGCTTGCCGGCGATCGCGGTCGAGCACGAGGACGACCTCGTTCCTGCTCTGGGCTCCACGTCGGACGAGGACCAGCGCCTCTACGTGCGGCGGGAACTCTTCGCCGGCCGGGAGGTGCCGGCGGACGAGGTCATGCCGGCGCATCAGCTGGTGGGTTACCGCGAGACCGCCCGACTGGTCGACGGGTCGCCGGAGCCCCGGTTGGTGGCGTTCCGCGCGCAGCTGGACGGGATCGTGGGCGAGTCACCGGGGCAGCAGAGCGTCTGGCGAGCCGAACGGGTCGACTGACCTGGCGCGGGCCTAGGAGGTGGCGTTGTTCAGCGGCCGTACGAGCAGGCCGAACAGCCAGCTGACGATGCCCAGCACGAACGCGCCGAGTACGCCCCACCAGAAACTCTCGACGACCAGACCGAAACCGAGCAGGCCGGAAATCCACGCCACCAGCATCAGCAGCAGCCCGTTCACGATGAACGACAACAGACCGAGGGTGAGGACATAGAGGGGGAACGCGACGATCCGCACGAACCCGCCGATGAACCCGTTGACGAACCCGAAGATCAGCGAGATCAGCAGGTAGGTGAGGACAACGGCCGTCGTGTCCGGTGCGTACGAGTCCACCCGCACACCCGCCACGATCAGTGTGGTCACCCAGAGGGCGACGGCGTTGACGATGAGCTTGATCAGGAAACTACCCATGCTCCCACTATGACAGCCGGTGCCGGTCGCCGGGTGGGTTTCCGGTGCGGCATATACGGCCAGAGCATGCGGCACCGCGAATATGTCCCGGCGTAGACTCGCCGAGTGAGCCCTTCAGACCAGCCCTCGGTCCGCCTGCGCCCTGAGATCGTTGCGCTGCCGGCGTACCGGCAGGGCAAGGCGGCCAACGCCTCCGCCTTCAAGCTGTCCAGCAACGAGAACCCGTTCGACCCGCTGCCCGGCGTCGTCTACGCGGTGAACTCCGTCTCGGCCTTCAACCGGTACCCGGATGCCTCCGCCCTCGCTCTCCGCGAGCGGCTCGCGGCCCGGTACGAGCTGACCACCGACGAGGTGCACATCGGTGCCGGATCGGTGGCGCTGTTGTCGCAGCTGATCCTGGCCGCGGCCGGCCCCGGCGATGAGGTGCTCTACTCCTGGCGCTCGTTCGAGGCGTACCCGAGCCTGGTCACGGTCTCCGGTGCCACCAGTGTCACCGCACCCAACCGCGCCGACCACGGTCACGACCTGCCCGCGATGGCCGCGCTGATCACCCCGCGCACCCGCGTCGTGATCGTCTGCAGCCCCAACAACCCGACCGGCGTGATCGTCACGGCCGACGAATTCACGGCGTTCATGGAGCAGGTCCCCGCCGACCTGCTGGTGATCCTCGACGAGGCGTACGCCGAATTCGTCACCGACCCGAAAGCCGTCGACGGTACGACGCTGCTGGGGCGCTACCCGAACCTCGTCGTGCTGCGCACCTTCTCCAAGGCCTACGGTCTCGCGGGCCTCCGGGTCGGCTACGGCCTGGGCCCCGTCGGCATCCTCGACGCCGCCCGTGCCACCGCGATCCCACTCTCGGTCACCGGGCAGGGTTCGGCCGCCGCGCTGGCCTCGCTCGACGCCGAACCCGAGCTGCTGGAACGGGTCGGCGTGATCGCCGAACGCCGCGACGGCATCCGTGCCGCCCTGGTGGCCGCGGGACTGAACGTCCCGCCGTCGCAGGCCAATTTCGTCTGGCTGCCGCTGGGCGCAGCGACCGCGGCGACCACCGACCGTTTTACCGATGCCGGGCTCGTCGTCCGGCCCTTCCACCCGGAGGGTATCCGGGTCTCGATTGGCGAGGAGGAATCTGTGGCCACGCTCCTACGGATCGGCGCTGAGATTGTTCAGGATCTACCAACGGGGCACGCGGCCCGGCGGCTAGGTTAGTACGGTGCCAGTGACCTCCAACGACGCACCCGTGCGCACCCTGACTTCTCCCACCGTGCAGCTCCTGTCCACGGACGGGAGTTTCTCGCCGTCCGAATCGGCGGCCGAGTTCCTGCCATACTTCGAGCGCCTCACCGAGGCCGACTACCGCACGTTCTACCGCGACATGGTCGTCGTGCGGAAGTTCGACACCGAAGCGGCGAACCTGCAGCGCCAGGGCCAGCTCGCCCTCTGGGTGCCCAGCCACGGCCAGGAGGCCGCCCAGGTCGGCTCCGCCTACGCCACCCGTGCTCAGGACCACGTCTTCCCCTCTTACCGGGAGCACGTCGTCGGCATGATCCGGGGCCTGGACATGGTCGACATCCTGCGGATGCTGCGCGGCGTCACCCTCGGCGGCTGGACACCGGAGGAACACGGCAACTTCCACCTCTACACGCTGGTGCTCGCCTCGCAGACGCTGCACGCCACCGGTTACGCCATGGGCATGCAGCTGGACGGCGCCACCGCGACCGGCAACCCGGACACCGATGCGGCCGTGATCGTCTATTACGGCGACGGCGCCTCCTCGCAGGGCGACGCCAACGAGGCCCTGGTCTTCGCGGCCAGCTACCAGACCCCGCAGGTGTTCTTCATGCAGAACAACCACTGGGCCATCTCGGTGCCCGTCTCCCGCCAGTCCCGCACCCCGCTCTACCTGCGGGCCGGCGGCTTCGGCATGCCCGGCATCCAGGTCGACGGCAACGACGTGCTCGCCAGCTACGCCGTCACCGCCAAGGCTATGGACGACGCCCGCGCCGGCCACGGCCCGTCGCTGATCGAAGCGCTGACCTACCGCGTCGGCGCCCACACCACCGCCGACGACCCCACCAAGTACCGTGACCCCGACGAGCTGGCCTACTGGGTCGCCCGCGACCCGATCGTGCGCTTCCGCAGCTACCTCAAGGGCCTGGGTGTCGAGCAGGAATTCCTCGACTCCGTCGACGAAGAGGCCGCAGACCACGCAGCGGATGTGCGCCGCCGCGCCCTGGAGATCACCTCACCCGACCGCTCCGTCATCTTCGACAACGTCTACGCCGAACCGCATCCGCTGGTCGTGGAGCAGAAGGCCTGGCTCGACGCCTACGAAACCTCGTTCGACGGGAGTGAGTCCTGATGACCCTGCAGGAAACGACCGCCGCCGCGCCGACCAGCGCGAACCTGCCCATGGCCAAGGCCCTCAACGCGGGGCTGCGCCAGGCGATGCTGAACGACCCCAAGGTGCTCATGATGGGCGAGGACATCGGGCCGCTCGGCGGCGTCTTCAGGGTGACGGAGGGACTACACGCCGAATTCGGTGAGAAGCGGGTGCTCGACACCCCGCTGGCCGAATCCGGCATCATCGGCACGGCCATCGGCCTGGCCATGCGCGGCTACCGGCCGGTCTGCGAGATCCAGTTCGACGGTTTCGTGTTCCCCGGCTTCGACCAGATCACCAGCCAGCTGGCCCGGATGCGCAACCGGCACGAGGGCGGCCTCACCATGCCCGTCGTCGTGCGGATACCCTACGGCGGCCACATCGGTTCGATCGAGCACCACCAGGAGAGCCCGGAGGCGTACTTCGCGCACACCCCAGGCCTCCGCGTGGTGAGCCCGTCGAACCCGCACGACGCCTACTGGATGATGCAGGAGGCCATCGCGTCGAACGACCCGGTGATCTTCTTCGAACCCAAGAGCCGCTACTGGCCCAAGGGCGAGGTCGACTTCACCGCAGCCGGCACCCCGCTGCACGCGAGCCGGGTGGTGCGCACCGGCACCAGCGTCACCGTTGTCGGCCACGGCGCCATGGTGAGCGTGCTGCTGCAGGCCGCCGACCTCGCCGCGGCGGAGGGCATCAGCCTCGAGGTCATCGACCTGCGCTCGATCTCACCGATCGACTACACACCGATTCTCGAGTCCGTACACAAGACCGGCCACCTCGTGGTGGCCCAGGAGGCCGCCGGCTTCGTCAGCGTCGGCTCCGAGATCGCCGCGACCGTCACCGAGCGGGCGTTCTACTCCCTCGAGGCCCCCGTGCTGCGGGTGTCCGGTTTCGACACCCCGTTCCCGCCCGCCGCGGTGGAGACGCACTTCCTGCCCAGCCCCGACCGGGTGCTCGAAGCCGTCGACCGCTCCCTCGCCTACTAATCATCCCCCTGCTGTGAAAGGCACCCCATGAGCGTCTCCCGATTCACCCTCCCCGATGTGGGCGAGGGCCTGACCGAGGCCGAAATCGTCGAGTGGAAGGTCGCCCCAGGCGACACCATCTCGATCAACCAGGTGCTCGTCGAGATCGAAACCGCCAAGTCGCTCGTTGAGCTGCCGTCGCCGTACGTTGGCGTCGTCGGCGAGATACTCGTGCAGCCGGGCACCACCGTCGACGTGGGCACTGTGATCATCACGATCCTCTCCGAGGCCGGCGCCACCGACGACAGCGCTGCGCCCGCACCGGATGCGCCCGCCCCGGCCGACGACGACCTCACCGTGGCCGCCCAGGATGCCGGCAGCACCATCTCGCAGGAGCCCGCCGAGGAGTCCCCGGCGGTACTCGTGGGCCGCGGCGCCGCCGCGTCGATGCCCACCCGCCGACGCCGGCACGTGGTGCCGACGGCAGCGCACGAGGCTCTCGCTGCCGCGCCGACCGCGCCCCCGCAGGGCGGCCCGGCTGCCTCGGGGCCGCGCTCGGCCACCGCCGCGACGGGACCGGCTCGTGCCACG
>NZ_SOGH01000023.1:0-5264 GCF_004402305.1 Cryobacterium sp. TMB3-10
AAGTCCGGCGGTGTCCTACTCTCCCACAGGGTCCCCCCTGCAGTACCATCGGCGCAAAGAGTCTTAGCTTCCGGGTTCGGAATGTGACCGGGCGTTTCCCTCTTGCTATAGCCGCCGAAACACCTGGTGATGGTGAATCGAATCTATATTTTTTAGTTATAGAGCCCTCCGTGGAGGGCGTTTGTTCTCGACCGTACATCGAGAACCACATAGTGGACGCATAGCAGCTTATTCAAACTGAGTGTTATCAAATTATCGGCTTATTAGTACCGGTCAGCTCCAAGAGTCTTTAGTCCTCTCTTCCACATCCGGCCTATCAACGCAGTAGTCTAGCTGCGAGCCTCTCCCCCTAAGGGATGGAAATCTCATCTCGAAGCCGGCTTCCCGCTTAGATGCTTTCAGCGGTTATCCGTTCCGAACGTAGCTAATCAGCGGTGCTCCTGGCGGAACAACTGACACACCAGAGGTTCGTCCATCCCGGTCCTCTCGTACTAGGGATAGATCTTCTCAAATTTCCTGCGCGCGCAGCGGATAGGGACCGAACTGTCTCACGACGTTCTAAACCCAGCTCGCGTACCGCTTTAATGGGCGAACAGCCCAACCCTTGGGACCTACTCCAGCCCCAGGATGCGACGAGCCGACATCGAGGTGCCAAACCATGCCGTCGATATGGACTCTTGGGCAAGATCAGCCTGTTATCCCCGAGGTACCTTTTATCCGTTGAGCGACAGCGCTTCCACAAGCCACTGCCGGATCACTAGTCCCGACTTTCGTCCCTGCTCGACTTGTCAGTCTTACAGTCAAGCTCCCTTGTGCACTTACACTCGACACCTGATTGCCAACCAGGTTGAGGGAACCTTTGGGCGCCTCCGTTACTTTTTAGGAGGCAACCGCCCCAGTTAAACTACCCACCAGGCACTGTCCCTGAACCGGATCACGGTTCGAAGTTAGGTATCCAATATGACCAGAGTGGTATTTCAACGATGACTCCACCTGAACTAGCGTCCAAGCTTCAAAGTCTCCCACCTATCCTACACAAGCCACACCGAACACCAATACCAAGCTGTAGTAAAGGTCACGGGGTCTTTCCGTCCTGCTGCGCGTAACGAGCATCTTTACTCGTAATGCAATTTCGCCGAGTTCGCGGTTGAGACAGCTGGGAAGTCGTTACGCCATTCGTGCAGGTCGGAACTTACCCGACAAGGAATTTCGCTACCTTAGGATGGTTATAGTTACCACCGCCGTTTACTGGGGCTTAAATTCTCAGCTTCGCCTTGCGGCTAACCGTTCCTCTTAACCTTCCAGCACCGGGCAGGCGTCAGTCCGTATACATCGTCTTGCGACTTGGCACGGACCTGTGTTTTTAGTAAACAGTCGCTTCCCACTGGTCTCTGCGGCCTTCGAACGCTCCAGGAGTAAATCCCTTCACGCCTCAGGCCCCCCTTCTCCCGAAGTTACGGGGGCATTTTGCCGAGTTCCTTAACCACGATTCTCTCGATCTCCTTAGTATTCTCTACCTGATCACCTGAGTCGGTTTGGGGTACGGGTGACTAAAACCTCGCGTCGATGCTTTTCTTGGCAGCATAGGATCACTGATTTCGCCCTTACGGGCTACCCATCGGGTCTCAGGCTTAATGAACGACGGATTTGCCTATCGTTCGCCCTACATCCTTAGACCGGGACAACCATCGCCCGGCTCAGCTACCTTCCTGCGTCACACCTGTTAATACGCTAACCGCACCAGCATAGGGTCGCACGCTAGGCCTCACGCTTCACCCCGAAGGGATCCATCTAGAGGATTCAGATGCTTAGCATTACTGGATTAGCTTGGACGGTTTTTCATCAGTACGGGAATATAAACCCGTTGTCCATCGACTACGCCTGTCGGCCTCGCCTTAGGTCCCGACTTACCCAGGGCGGATTAGCCTGGCCCTGGAAACCTTGATCTTTCGGAGGACGGGTTTCTCACCCGTCTTTCGCTACTCATGCCTGCATTCTCACTCGTGTAGCCTCCACGGCTGGTTTACACCGCCGCTTCGCTGGCCACACGACGCTCTCCTACCCATCAACACGGCTGAACCAACACCACAAGGGTGCGGCTTACCAAAAATATCAATGCCACAACTTCGGTGGCGTGCTTGAGCCCCGTTACATTGTCGGCGCGGAATCACTTGACCAGTGAGCTATTACGCACTCTTTCAAGGGTGGCTGCTTCTAAGCCAACCTCCTGGTTGTCTATGCAACTCCACATCCTTTCCCACTTAGCACGCGCTTTGGGACCTTAGATGGTGGTCTGGGTTGTTTCCCTCTCGACGATGAAGCTTATCCCCCACCGTCTCACTGCTGCGCTCTCACTTACCGGCATTCGGAGTTTGGCTAACGTCAGTAACCTTTTAGGGCCCATCGGCTATCCAGTAGCTCTACCTCCGGCAAGAAACACGCAACGCTGCACCTAAATGCATTTCGGAGAGAACCAGCTATCACGAAGTTTGATTGGCCTTTCACCCCTATCCACAGCTCATCCCCTCCATTTTCAACTGAAGTGGGTTCGGTCCTCCACGACGTCTTACCGTCGCTTCAACCTGGCCATGGATAGATCACTTCGCTTCGGGTCTAGGACATGCGACTGAATCGCCCTATTCAGACTCGCTTTCGCTACGCATTCCCCTCTCGGGTTAAGCTCGCCACATATCACTAACTCGCAGGCTCATTCTTCAAAAGGCACGCTGTCACACCAACAAAGGGTGCTCCAACGGTTTGTAAGCAAACGGTTTCAGGTACTATTTCACTCCCCTCCCGGGGTACTTTTCACCTTTCCCTCACGGTACTTGTTCACTATCGGTCATGTAGGAGTATTTAGGCTTATCAGGTGGTCCTGACAGATTCACACGGGATTTCTCGGGCCCCGTGCTACTTGGGATACTCTTCGCGCCATTGGAACATTTCGACTACGGGGTTCGCACCCTCTATGACCAGGCTTTCAATCCTGTTCGTCTATATTCCTTTGTAACGCTCACTGTTCGGCAGAATCAGCAGAAAAGTCCCGCAACCCCGACCATGCAACGCCTGCCGGCTATCACACATGATCGGTTTAGCCTCTTCCGGGTTCGCTCGCCACTACTAACGGAATCACTATTGTTTTCTCTTCCTGTGGGTACTGAGATGTTTCACTTCCCCACGTTCCCTCTACCCGCCCTATATATTCAGGCGGGAGTCACCAGGTCACCTTGCGGGCCTGGCGGGGTTTCCCCATTCGGACATCCTCGGATCACAGTTCGTTTATCAACTCCCCGAGGCTTATCGCAGATTACTACGTCCTTCTTCGGCTCTACATGCCAAGGCATTCACCGTTTGCTCTTGAAAATTTGAAATCACATGAGTTTGAATCGATTAAGTGCCGCGAATAAATTCGCGACCGAAATTGACCAATGATCACACACTTCGAAAAGTGTGTTGATCTTTGTAATTTGACCCCGAAGGGTTCAAATTTAAGATGCTCGCGTCCACTGTGTAGTTCTCAAAGTACGGGCGGTACCCCTTACGACCAGCGACCCCGAAAGGTACGACTGCTGACCGAAAAAGGTCCAGAGGAAAAGTCCACTCACCACTCGAAAGTGATTCGTGTTCCGGTCCCTCAGGACCCAACAGCGTGCATATGCAAACCCGCCTGACCCAACCCTTTCCATTCACCGAGGTGAAGTACTGAGATCGAACCGATTGGCTCTGCATCAATGTCAATGTTCCACCCATGAGCGCCATCGAAGAACATTCGTCTTCGTATGACTTGGCAGTGTTACTCCGCTGTATACAGACGGCACTGCTGTGCTCCTTAGAAAGGAGGTGATCCAGCCGCACCTTCCGGTACGGCTACCTTGTTACGACTTAGTCCTAATCACCGATCCCACCTTCGACAGCTCCATCCCTTGCGGGTTTGGCCACTGGCTTCGGGTGTTACCGACTTTCATGACTTGACGGGCGGTGTGTACAAGGCCCGGGAACGTATTCACCGCAGCGTTGCTGATCTGCGATTACTAGCGACTCCGACTTCATGAGGTCGAGTTGCAGACCTCAATCCGAACTGAGACCGGCTTTTTGGGATTCGCTCCACCTTGCGGTATTGCAGCCCTTTGTACCGGCCATTGTAGCATGCGTGAAGCCCAAGACATAAGGGGCATGATGATTTGACGTCATCCCCACCTTCCTCCGAGTTGACCCCGGCAGTATCCCATGAGTTCCCACCATTACGTGCTGGCAACATAGGACGAGGGTTGCGCTCGTTGCGGGACTTAACCCAACATCTCACGACACGAGCTGACGACAACCATGCACCACCTGTATAGAGACCTTGCGGGGCGACTGTTTCCAGCCGTTTCCTCTATATGTCAAGCCTTGGTAAGGTTCTTCGCGTTGCATCGAATTAATCCGCATGCTCCGCCGCTTGTGCGGGCCCCCGTCAATTCCTTTGAGTTTTAGCCTTGCGGCCGTACTCCCCAGGCGGGGAACTTAATGCGTTAGCTGCGACACGGAGACCGTGGAATGGTCCCCACATCTAGTTCCCAACGTTTACGGCATGGACTACCAGGGTATCTAATCCTGTTCGCTCCCCATGCTTTCGCTCCTCAGCGTCAGTTACGGCCCAGAGATCTGCCTTCGCCATTGGTGTTCCTCCTGATATCTGCGCATTCCACCGCTACACCAGGAATTCCAATCTCCCCTACCGCACTCTAGTCTGCCCGTACCCACTGCAGGCCCGAGGTTGAGCCTCGGGTTTTCACAGCAGACGCGACAAACCGCCTACGAGCTCTTTACGCCCAATAATTCCGGACAACGCTTGCACCCTACGTATTACCGCGGCTGCTGGCACGTAGTTAGCCGGTGCTTTTTCTGCAGGTACCGTCACTTTCGCTTCTTCCCTACTAAAAGAGGTTTACAACCCGAAGGCCGTCGTCCCTCACGCGGCGTTGCTGCATCAGGCTTGCGCCCATTGTGCAATATTCCCCACTGCTGCCTCCCGTAGGAGTCTGGGCCGTGTCTCAGTCCCAGTGTGGCCGGTCACCCTCTCAGGCCGGCTACCCGTCGTCGCCTTGGTGAGCCATTACCTCACCAACTAGCTGATAGGCCGCGAGTCCATCCTTGACCGAAATTCTTTCCAACTCCTAGCCATGCGGCTGAAGTTCGTATCCGGTATTAGACACCGTTTCCAGTGCTTATCCCAGAGTCAAGGGCAGGTTACTCACGTGTTACTCACCCGTTCGCCACTGATC
>NZ_SOGH01000011.1:0-5442 GCF_004402305.1 Cryobacterium sp. TMB3-10
TGACCAGCTGGCCCTGCTCCACGCTGATGGCGCCGGCCCGGTTCGACACCGGGGCCAGGTTCTCCCCCAACGGACGCATGGTCACGTTCACCTGCGCCTCGGCGACGGCACCGCGACCATCGGCCACCGTGTACCGGAACGACACCGTGCCGGCCGCATCCTCGGCGGGAGTGAACTGCACGGCCCGGCCACCGTCGATGTAATCCAGGCTGCCCTGGGCCTGGGAGAAGCCGCTCAGATTCGAGACCGTGAGCACGTCACCGTCGGGGTCGGTGTCGTTCTCCAGCACCGGCAACACCGTGGTCTTGCCCGGCCGCACCCCGTACGCGTCGTCGCGCGCCAGCGGCGCCCGGTTCACGTTCGTGCGCTCGGCCAGGGTGTCCTCAAACGACTGCTGGGCCGCCTTCTCGGTGCCGTCCTCAGCGTCCGATTCCTCGGGCGGGGTGACCTCTTCCCAGTTCTCGACCAGGCGCATGTTCGAATCCACCAGCCACACGTTGCCATTGGAGAGGTTGTTCAACGCGATCACATCACGATTGACCCGAAACTCCAGCACCGACCCCTGGGTGGGCTGCTCGATGGTCTCCCGCAACACCTCGGAACCCTCACAGTCGGCGAGGTAACGCTGGGCACCCGACCAGGCCGCGTGCGCGCACCCGTTCAACCACACCGGCGCCGACACCGATTTCGGATCGGTCACCGCGGCATCCAGCTTCGCGTCGACCGTGACGATGTCGCCGCCGTTCAGAGACACCCTCAGCAGCGCCTTCGTGGTCGCCACCAGTACCACGTCGTTCTCGGCCCCGGTCTGCTGCAACTTCAGGGCGGTTTTGGGGACCTCAATGCTCTCACCGTCGACAACGAGCCGATGGTTCTCCGTGTCCAGCAGAACGGCGGTGTCCCCCACCGCCGCGATCTGGAACTCGCCCAGCTTGGGCAGGTCGGATTCGGCGGACTCGGGTTCTTCGGCCGTCGGGTCGAAGCGGGTGAGGGTCTTGTCGGTCTTGGAGGCGCCGAAGACCACGCCGCCCGGCGAGACAGCGATGTGGCCGCCCTTGCCCAGTTTCATCACCGGGTCGGTGGCCTTGGGGTCGAAGCTCAGTTCGCCGGCGGCGTTGATCACCCAGACCTCACCGGTGGATTGGTTCATCACCGCGATGGAGTCGCCGCCGTAGGCGATCTCGGACCCCTGGGCCACGTCGACGCGTTCGCCGAGGGTGGTGAAGGCCGGGTCGATGCGTTCGATGGTGCCCGCGCTGCCGTCGATCAGGAAGACGTCTTCGCCGTCCTGCACCACGTCAAAGGTGCTCGATGAAGCGTTGACCGAGGCGTTCAGCTCTTCGATCTGCCGGTTCAACCGGCCGGCCAGCAGCTCTTTGCCGTTGGTGACCCAGACATCGCGGGCGGAGAGGTCGACATCCGTCACCGGGAAACCCTCGTGCAGCACCGCGAACGACAGGGGCACGCCCGCCAGCACCGACAGGGCCACCACGGATGCCGATACCCTTCGGCCGCGCAACCACGAACTGAGGGTCCCCACCCGATTTCCCCCAAATGTGATGTTGATGCGTGTACGTGAAAAAGTATGGCCTATCGCGCCGTGACCTTTGGCACTGTCCCCTGACCGGCTCTTACGCTAACACGCGAACGGGGGCCACCCGGATGGGCAGGGGTACCCGTTCGTGCGTGTTCATCAGCAATTCGGAATGATCGTGCCGTTGGTGTCCGAGATCCGGATGAACCAGCCGTCGTAGCTGCGGTCTTCGATCTGGAAGTAGTACCAGTTCTTGCCGTTGCGCACGGACAGGCAGATCGCATCGATCACGGTTCCGGGCTGCAGGTAGCCGCGGGCGTTCATGGTGCAGCCCGAATTGCCGTTGGTGACGGGCTTGTTGTAGGTGGAGTCCGGTTCCGGGCAGGCCTGCTGGGTCACCGAGAAGCCGTAGTGGGTCGGTGCCCAGGCCGGCGGAGGCGGTGGCGGTGTCGTGGGTGTCGCGGCGTTCGATGTGGTCCAGTCGCCGCAACCGCGCGGGTTGCAGGCCTGCACCCGGTACTGGTACTGCGTGGTCGCGGTGCCGGTGGCCGAGGCGGTTGTGGCGCCACTGGTCGAGCCGTTGGCGGCGCCGCCGGTGACCCACTCGTATTTGTAGCCGCTGACCCCGCGCCCTCCGGTACTGCCCGGTGCGGCCCAGCTGAGCCCGAGCGCACCGTTGCCGGTGGCCGACGCCGTGAGATTGGCGCTGGCGGGAGCACCGGGCACTCCGTAGGGGGTGACCGTGTTGCTGGATGCCGAGGCGTTCGAGGTGCCTTTGGCGTTCTGGGCCGTCACCTGGAACGCGTAGCTCTGTCCGTTGGTGAGTCCGGTGATGTCGTAGGTGCCGGCGCTGGTCACATTCCTGGAGCCGCCGGTCCAGCTGATGGTGTAGCCCGTGATCGGAGAATTGTTCGAGGAGGGCGCCGCGAAGCTGATGGTGGCTGCGGCATTGCCCTCGGCTGCTGTGGGCGCGTTGGGGGCATCGGGACGGTCCCGGATGACCAGGGTGATGCGTCCCTGGGTGGCTCTGGCCTGGTCCTTGGTCGCGTCGAGGATGCGGTACACGGCGGTGAGGGTGCCGGTGGCACCGGGTCCTGTCGTGATGGTCACCCCGCTCGCGGTGTAAGAGACCGACGCTTTACCTCCGCTGACGTCCTGCTCGATCGTCGCGGACACCACGGTGAGTGGTTTGCCGTCCTGCGCGAAAGGGTTGTAGTCGTTGTCGAGCACGGGAACCTGCACGACCGAACTCGGTGTCGTTTCGATGCCGGCGCCGTTGGGTCCGGCGTCGTCCACGGCCTGCGGCACGGCCCGGGTCGAGGAGACGACAGTGACATCCACCGAGCCGGGGATGGTGAACTCCCGGTAGGTGACGCTGAAGGTGAGGCGCACCCTGGTGCCGGGTTGGGTGCCGAGTGGGGAGGAGACCGTGAGGTTGGCCCCCGAGATGGCGGCGGCGACATCCGCTGTGGCGCCGGCCAGGGCGCCGTAGCTGAGGTTTTCGATGATGGCCGGGTTCGGATGCCCGCTGGATGAACGCAGGTTCACCACGGTTGCGGACTCGCCCGCCTCGAGGGTGACCTTGGGCGGGGTGAAGGTGGGGGCGACGTCTTCGAAGTCGGGGTCGCCGACGGTGATCGGGATGGTGAGGGTCGCCTGGTTGCCCGCGGGGTCGTCGGCGCCGGTGCCGTCGGTGACCACGAAGGTCACCGACGCTGGGCCGCGGTAGTCTCTGGCGGCCACAAAGCTCAACGAGGAGCCGCCGGCCACCTTTGAACCGTCACTGTTGGTCGCGGTGGCGCTGAGCAGCAGCGCGGGGCGGCCGGAGGGCACCTCGACGATGTCGCCGATGGACCAGGACTTGGACCCGTTCATCTTGACGACCTGCGGGCCGATGTCTTTCAGGAACGGCGGCGGGAACTGCTCTTCTTCTGGTGTGGGCTCGGTGGACGGCTGATTCACCGGATCCACGGGTTTGGGCTGCGGTGGCACGATGATGAATGCCGTGGCGCTGAGCTGATCGAGCTCGTTCGTGAGCCTGTATGCGATCGCCTGCCGGTCGGTTGACGGTTCGACCCGAACCGTGCCGTCGGCCTGTAGCGCGCCGTTGCCGGCGTTCGGGCCCTCGAGGGTGATCACCAGGTCCTCGATCAGACCGCTCGGGTTCTCCGCGCCGTCGAGTACCGGGACGTCGATCGGCGTGCCGGCCAGGACCTGGTCGGGCTCGACGAAGTGGTCGATCGCGACCGGGTACTGCGCCTTCGCGTCCTTGGTCACCTTCACCTGCACAAACGCCGTATCGGCACCGCCGTGCCCGTTGGTGATCTCGTACCGCAGCGTATAGGTGCCTTCCTCGGCGGGTGCCTCCACGATCACCCGGCTGCCGTCGACCGTGGCCGTGATGCCGGGGTCCACCTCGGGCAGCTTCTTCGACAGGGTCAGCTTGTACCCGTTGGGATCGGAGTCGTTCAAGACGACGGGGATCGATCCATTGCGGCCGGGCTTGATCTCGATGGCGTCATCAACCGCGTTCGGGGGCAGCATTGCCACCGGGCGGGGGATCACGCCGATCCGCACCGTGCCCTCGGCCGTGGCACCGACGGTATCCGCGACCTGATAGGTGAACGAGTCAGTGCCGGCAGTGCCGGGGTAGGCCTCGTAGATAAAGAAATCGCTGCCCTGGTCCACGATGCGGCCCAGGGTGGGAGCAGAGGTGACGGCGGTGAGGTACACCGAATCGCCGTCGGGGTCGATGCCGTCCAACGGAACCTGCACCTTGATCGTCGACTCCGCAAATGTGCGCATCGTCAACGGCAGCGGCGTGGGCGCCTGATTGTCCGCCACGTTCACGGCGATCACGGTGAACCGCACGATGGCTGTCGCGGTCTCCTGGAAGGCATCCGAGATCGTATACGCGATGCTGTAGGCGCCGGGTTCGGTGGGCGCCTGGTAGCGCACCTGATTGCCCGTGACGAAGGCCAGCCCGCCGGCGTCGGCGGTGTCGGCCAGGTCGGGGGCGACCGTCATGGTGGCGGAGTCGGGGTGGTAGTCGTTGTCGAGCACCGACACACTCACGATGTCCCCAGCGCGCACGCTCACGGAGTCGTCGACCGCGACGGGCGGCTGATGCTTGATCAGCGGCGGCACCGGCACGACGGTGACGCCGGCGGTTGACGTGCCCTCGCCGTCGCTGATCGTGTAGGTGAACTGCACCTGCTGAGTGAGGGCCGCGGATGCGGTGACCCGCAACACCGTGTTGGTGAGGATCTCGACCGTGACGAGGTCATCGGTGCTGCTCAGGTCCACGGACTGCACCGCGAGCACCCGGCCGCTGGGCGAGACGTCGTTGTCCAGCACCGGGATCGTGACGGGTTCGGCCGCGCGGAGGTAGGCGGTGTCCTTGACGGCGATCGGAGGCAGGATCTCCGCGGGGTTCTCAATCACGTCAACGCGGATCAGGCCGACGCTGGAGGTGGCGCCGGCGCCGAGGCTGTAGGTGAAGACGTAGCTGCCGGCTTTGCCCGACGATACGGCGATGGTGCCACGTTCCAGGTTCGGCACGGCGGTGAGGTCGTTGGGCACCTCGTTGACCCCGATCAACGCCAATGGGGCTCCCGACGGAGTCACATCGTTCTTGAGCGGCTCAATCAGTGCCGTCTCCCCCACGAACACCGTGCTGAAGTCCGGTGTCCCGACCGGGTTCAGCGTGCCCGCCGCCTTCACGTCCACGGTCAGCACGCCGGTGGCGGTGAGCAAGCCGTCGGAGATGACGAACTGCACCTCCTTGACCCCCAATTCCGCGGTCTTGGATTCGAAGGTCACAAAACCCTCCGGGCCGAACCGCACACCGTCACCGGTGGTCGGCGACGCCGACACCAGATAGATGTCGTCACCGTCGGGGTCGATCC
>NZ_SOGH01000016.1:0-15962 GCF_004402305.1 Cryobacterium sp. TMB3-10
CGCCTGTTGCACCGGCGCCGCCCGCCGCCGCGGCACCGCCCGTTGGTCCCGCATCCGCGCCACGGGCCGCCGCACCGCCGCCCGCCGTTACGCCGGCGGCGCCCGCTGCTGCTGCCCCGGTACCTGCGGCCCCGGCACCCGCGGCCGACCCTGAGCACACTCAGCCCCTCACCAAGACGCCGGCTCCGCCGCGGCGGACTCCCGCCGACCTCGAAGCGGCGCCCTGGTGGACGACCCCGGCCCAGTCCCGGCTGGTGCCCACCGCTGAAGAGGAGACGGCCGCTCTCGGTCGTCGTACGCCGGCCACCCCGCCGAGCCCGTTGGACACCGGCGTCGCACCGCGCCCCGCCGACTCCACCAGCGCCCCGGTCTCTCGGCACGCCGCTCACGTACCACTCCCCGAACCGGCTCCGGCCGCGCTCCCCGTGTCCGCCGCAACCGCGGCCGCGGCCACCGGTGCAGCCACGGCAGCGCCCGGCCACGACGCCCACGCCGCACCGGCGCCGTCCGCCGACGAACCCGGTCCCCGTCGCCGCGGTCCGGCCGACGGCGAGCCGCCGCGCCGCCCCTCGAAGCGAGACCTGCTTTGGGTCGGGGGTGCCGTGGTCGCGGTGCTCGTGATCATCGGTCTCTTCTTCCTGGGCCAGAGCCTGGGTGACACCCCGGCGGCCGCCCCCACCGAATCTGCCTCAGCCCAGGCGGGCACCACCACGGAGCCCACGACCGCCCCCGAGCCCGCCGTCCCGGGCCCGCAGCCGGCCGGCGTGCACGCCTGGAACACCCTGTTCGGCACCGAGTGCCTCGAACCGTACACGTCGCCCTGGGACGAAGAATTCACCGTCGTCGACTGCGCCACCCCGCACATGGGCCAGCTGGTCTACCGCGGCATCCTCGAGGGCGACAGCGGTTCCCCGTTCCCCGGTGAGCAGGCGTTCGCCGACCAGATCAACGTTCTCTGCAGCGCCCCCGGCGTGATCGACTTCGAAACCGCCGGCGCCTACGGCGATGTGCAGCTGCAAGGCAGTTACCCGGTGACCGCCGAGCAGTGGGACGCCGGCGAGAGGTACTTCTACTGCTTCGCGAGCCGGTCCTCGGGCGAGCCGCTCACCGCGAGCCTGGCCCCGGCCGCCTAACGGCGCCGTAGCCACTCCGCACACACAGAAAGCCGGGCCCGAGGGCCCGGCTTTCCGTGTCACCGCGGTGCGCGGGCGGCTAGATTTCGTCGGATTCGACAGGTCCGGCGGCGAGCAGCTGGTGCACGCCGTCGAGGATCTCGTCGGGGCGGAAGGGGTACCGAGCGATCTCGGCGGGGTCGCTGATGCCGGTGAGCACCAGAACCGTGTGCAAACCGGCCTCGATGCCGGCGACGATGTCGGTGTCCATCCGGTCGCCGATCATGCCGGTGTTCTCCGAGTGCGCGCCGATGCGGTTCATCGCCGAGCGGAACATCATCGGATTGGGCTTGCCCACGACGTAAGGCTCCATGCCGGTGGCCTTGGTGATCAGCGCGGCGATCGCGCCGGTGGCCGGCATCGGTCCCTCGGCGCTGGGGCCGGTCGCATCCGGGTTGGTCACGATGAACCGGGCGCCCTTGAGCAGCAGCCGGATGGCCTTGGTGATGGCCTCGAACGAGTAGTTGCGGGTCTCACCCACGACCACGTAGTCGGGGTTGGTCTCGGTCATGATGAAGCCGGCCTCGTGCAACGCGGTGGTGAGCCCGACCTCGCCGATCACGAATGCCGTGCCGCCGGGGCTCTGCTGTTTGAGGAAGTCCGCCGTGGCCAGCGCGGAGGTCCAGATGCGTTCCTCAGGCACGTTCAGCCCCGAGGAGCGCAGGCGGGCCGACAGGTCGCGCGGCGTGAAGATGGAGTTGTTCGTCAGCACCAGGAACGGTGTGCCGGCATCGGTCCACTGCTGCAGCAATTCGGCAGCGCCGGGCAGGGCCTGGTTTTCATGCACCAGGACGCCGTCCATGTCGGTGAGCCAGCATTCGATCTCGTCACGGGTTCTCATGACTCGCTCCTTCTTGTGGGACGAACTGGGCGCAACCAGGGGGACAGGCTGCCGTATCCAGACTATCGGGGAGAGGTTTGCTGGCGGCACCCCGCCGCCGCCCTTGGCGGCGCGGGGTGCCCGGTCAGCGCGTGAGCCAGATGGCGCCGGCGGCGTCCGGGGCGAGCGGGTGCAGCTCCCCGTCGGGCAGCCGCACACTGTGCGCGTCGACCACATCCAGTCGACTGCCGGGGCCGATGCCCGCGTCGGCCAGGGCACGCAGGATGCCCGGATCGCGATCGCTGACCCTCAGCACGGTTCCGGCGTGGCCGGGCGCCGCATCCGCGAGCAGGACCGCCGGCACCCGCACGCTGGAGCCGTCGGCGGCGGGGATGGGATCGCCGTGCGGGTCGGCCGCCGGGTGGCCCAGATGGGCGTCGATGGCCTCGAGCAGCCGGTCGGAGATCGCGTGCTCGAGCACCTCCGCCTCGTCGTGCACCTCGTCCCAGGTGTAGCCGAGCTCCCGCACCAGCCAGGTCTCGATCAGCCGGTGCCGGCGCACCACGGCCGTGGCGCGCATCCGCCCGGCTGCGGTGAGGGTTAGCGGGCCGTACGGCACGTGGGCAATGAACCCGTCGGCAGCGAGCTTCTTCACCATCTCGGTCACCGACGACGGAGCGATGCCCAGCCGGGTGGCCAGGACCCGGGGTGTGATCGGCGCCGGCTGCCACTCGGTGTGCGCGTAGATCGTCTTGAGGTAGTCCTCGGCGGCCGGTGTGGTGGGTTTCATGACCACCTCGGGGTAGCTGGCCGGTTCATGCGGCGGTGAAGACGAGCACGAGCAGGACGGCGTTGAGGGACACCAGCAGCACCGCGGCCACGGCGCCGGCGGCCGTGGTGAACCAGCGGTTGGCGAAGTCGCCGAGCAGGCCGCGCTGCGCCGTGAGCCACACCAACGGGATGAGGGCGAACGGGATGCCGAACGACAACACCACCTGGCTCAGCACCAGCGCCTGAGTGGGATCGAATCCCACGCCGAGGATCAGCAGCGCCGGGATGAGGGTGACGATGCGGCGCAGCAGCAGTGGCACCCGCAGCTTGAGCAGGCCGTGCATGATCTCGGCTCCGGCGTAGGCGCCCACCGAGGTGGAGGCGAGACCGGAGGCCAGCAGCCCGATCGCGAACACCGTCGCGACCACCGGGCCGAGCGTGCTCTGCAGGGCCGCGTACGCACCCTCGAGCGAGTCGGTGCCCGGCACCCCCTGCAGAGCCGAGGCCGCGAGCAGCAGTATGGCGAGGTTGACGGTGCCGGCGATGGCCATGGCGATTGTGACATCCCACTTCGTCGCCCAGAGCAGGCGCCGGGTGGCGGCCGGTCCCTCCTGCATCGGGAACCTGTCGCGGGTGAGCGCGGAGTGCGCGTAGATGGCGTGGGGCATGATCGTGGCACCGAGGATCGACGCCGCCAGCAGCACCGAGTCCGCGCCCTCGAAGCGCGGCACCAGACCGTCGAGAACCGAACCGGCGTCCGGCGGCGCGAAGAAGACCCCGGCGGCGAAGCCCACCGTGATGATCAGAAGCAGGGCCACGATGACCCGCTCGAAAACGCGCGGGCCGCGTCGTGTCTGCACGGTGAGCACGATCATCGAGATGACACCGGTGATCACACCGCCGGCCAGCAGCGGCAGCCCGAAGAGCAGGTTGAGGGCCACGGCGCCGCCGATGATCTCGGCCAGGTCGGTGGCCATGGCCACGAGCTCGGCCTGCACCCAGTAGAGCCGACGGGCGGTTGGCCGCCGCAGGCGCACCCCGAGGATCTCCGGCAGGCTGGTGCCGGTGACGATGCCCAGCTTCGCCGACAGGTACTGGATCAGCCACGCCATCAGGTTGCCGGCCACGACCACCCAGACCAACAGGTACCCGTACCGGGCGCCCGCGGTCATATTGCTGGCCACGTTGCCCGGGTCCAGATAGGCCACGCCGGCCACGAGCGCCGGTCCGAGCAGCCAGAGCAGCCGGGTGGAGGCCACCGAGTTCAGCGAGGGAGGGGCGGCGCGTTCCGCCACGGTCGCGGTCGCTGCAGGGTCAGATTGAGGCATGCCTAAATCGTAGTGAGTATTTAGGTAAGCCGAAACCCCCTCGGGGCGGATGCCGCGTGCCCGGCGGCCCCGCCGACGGAATCAGTCGCCGATGACGAGGACGAGACCGCTGGGGCTGTTCGCCTGGGCGAGGAAAGTGCTGATCCGGTCCCGATCAAGGGCGTGTGCGCGGGCGGTGCGATAGTGAAACTGCACGCTGATGCCCGGCGTCAACCAGATCGTGGTGCGACTCTCCCCGGTCTTGCCCGGGTAGCCCCAGCTGAAGTAGAAGGACTGCTGGAGACGGAACTTGGCGCCCACCACCGCCTGGAGGTGGCTGAGGAGAAGGTCGTCCAGGATCACGGTCAGGGTGGAGTCGTAGATGAACCGCCCCACGCTCAGGTCCTCGCCCGCGGCCGGCGCACCACAGGGCGCGTGAGCAAGATCGGTCCATGGTCCATCGCGACGCCCCCCGGGTCGTGTGCTGGTGCCGGCTGCGCGGTCGCCCGCCAGATTCAGATTTTCACTGTACCGAGAGGCGTGCGGGCCCGGTCAGTCCCCAGTCCGGGGCATCAGCCGGGGAGTGGGCTACTCGCGCACGTCCTCGGGCAGTTCGACGGCGGGCACGGCGGCCTTGCCGCGGGTGCGCAGGGCCTCGCGCCCGGCCTTGTACAGCTCGGAGAGGATCGGGATGCCCGAGAGCAGCACGATGCCGATGATGAAGTACTCGGAGTAGTCGGCGACGAACTGGATCTGCCCGAGCAGGAAGCCCACCATGGTGAGGCCGACGCCCCAGGCGAACGCGCCGATCAGGTTGAAGGTCACGAAAGTGCGGTAGCTCATCTTGCCGACGCCGGCAGCGAGGGGCACGAAGGCGCGGAAGACGGGCAGGAAGCGCGCGATGATGACGGCCTTGCCACCGTGCTTGGCGAAGAACGCGTTGGTGCGTTCGACGTTCTTCGGGTTGAAGAACCGGTTCTGCTCGCGGGCGAAGACGGCCGGTCCGGCCTTGCGCCCCACGCCGTAGGCCAGCTGGTCACCCGCGAACGCGGCGACGAAGATGATCGCACAGGTCACGAAGATGGGGAACGGCACGTCGCCGGTGGCGGTGAGCAGCCCCACCGTGAAGAGCAGGGAGTCGCCCGGCAGGAACGACAGCACGATGAAGCCGGTCTCGACGAACACGACGGCGGCGACGCCCAACAGCACGAACGATCCGAACCAACCGATCAGCCACTCGGAGTCGAGGAAGTCGATGCCGAAGAGTGTGGGATGCATGGAACTGCCTTCCGGTCGGGGTCATGAGTGCGGTCTCGATCGGATGGCGCCGGCGCGAAGACGCGGTCGGAACCGCCGCGGCTGCCGACTGTTGCGCACCCTGACCCCCAGGGTAGCGAACCCGAGGTGAACGGAAGCTGGGTGCTGCGGCCGGCGGTCCTCAGTCGGTGGGGGTGGTCGAGGCGGCCGCGGTACCGTCCAACGCCGCACGCACGAGATCGAGGGCGGCGTCGCGGGTCAGGCCCAACTCGGCTGCGCGGCGCGCGTAGGCCCGGGCGGCATCCGCTGCCGGGCCCGGCGTCGTGACGCCGGCGATCACGGATCCGTTGCGGCCGCGGGTTTCGATCACTCCGTGGCGTTCGAGCTCGCGGTAGCTGCGCGCCACCGTGTTGGGCGCGATGCCCAGGTCGTCGGCCAGACGTCGCACAGTGGGCAGCTGCGCGCCGGGCTTCAGGTCGCCGGCACGCACGGCCGCGACGATCTGGGATCGAATCTGTTCGTATGGGGCGACGCCCGAGTCGGGATCGATGACGAGCATCATGTCGGAGAGCCGGCCGCTCGGTCGGCCCACAGCCGACGCCAGTAGTACTGCTGGGGCTTCGAGGTGACGTCGAGAAGGAGAACTGCGAGGGCCGCGCTGCTCAGTAGGACCAGAAGAAGTAGGCCCACGAGGGCCGCGGTCGCACCGCCGCCCTGGTAGTCGGAGAGGGAGCCGATGTCGAGGAAGGTGCCCAGGACCGACACGAAGCCCAGCGTGATGGGCACGGCGTGCAGGTCGCGCAGGGCTCGCGAGCGCAGGCCGTCGTTCCAGGCCAGATCGGTGGCGGATGCCGCCGGCTGGCCGCGATCGAGGATGCGGCGGGACAGCGCCTCCGACACCAGCAGCCCGGCGATCGAGGCATAGGCGAGCCAGGCGCCGGCCGACCCCCAGATGTAGGCGGAGGAGAGGCGCGCGTCGCCGAGCGCCCCGATACTGAAGGCGATCCATGCGGCGAGGACGGCCAGGAGAGCGAGGGCGGGCAGCAGGCGTCCGCTCCAGCGCTCCAGTGGGGGCACATAGTCGGCATAGCCGGGAGTGCATGACCTGGCAATGCGTGGCCCGGTGAGCGGAGTGAAGGCGCTCGCCGAGGACGCAAGTGCCGCGCCGATGGCGCTGCCGACGCCCAGGCCGCCGAAGATCAGCACGGGCACATAACCGGCGTTGAAGCCGCCGGGGAGGAGCAGGGCGGTGATGACCGCGAGCACGATGCCGGTGAGCCCGCCGGTCAGGAGCGCGCGCTCTCGGCAGATGAGCTGGCCGGTGATGCGCTCGGCGGTGTCGACGGGCACGGCGACGCCCAGGCGGCGCGCGTACGCGTCCAGCTCTCGCGCCCGGTTGGCGGGCTTGCTCGAGCTGAGCGGGGTAAAGGCCGACATGATCGCGATGGCGCAGCACAAAAACACAAAGGACACACGAGCCTCCATTCCCCGGGTCGAAGGTCGTCATCCGCCTTCGTAGCAATACAAATAATGTAGCGGTACAAAACCACGGAAAGCAACCGGGGGTGCCGGACGTCCCGCGTTGGCGGGATACGGTGGTGCAGTGCCAGAACCGTTGAACCCCACGCCAGAGCTGTCCACCAACGGGGTCGGCCCGTGGGTCGGGGAATGGCCGGAGGAGCCGTACTACGACCGAGAGCTGCTCGAACGCGGCGACACCCGCAACGTGATCGACCGGTACCGGTACTGGTCGATGCCGGCGATCGTCGCCGACCTCGACGAGAAGCGCAACCCGTTCCACGTGGCCATCGAGAACTGGCAGCACGACATGAACATCGGCTCCATCGTTCGCAGCGCCAATGCGTTCGGCGCCGATACCGTGCACATCATCGGCCGCAAGCGTTGGAACAAGCGCGGCGCCATGGTGACCGACCGTTACCAGCACGTGCTGCACCACCCGGATGTGGCGGCGTTCGTCGAGTGGGCCCGCACCGAGAACCTGCCGATCATCGCCATCGACAACCTGCCCGGCAGCGTGATCATGGAGACCTTCAGCTTCCCCGAGCACTGTGTGCTCCTGTTCGGCCAGGAGGGTCCCGGCCTCTCGCCGGAGGCCGTGGCTGCCGGTGACGCCCTGGTGGAAATCAGCCAGTTCGGCTCGACGCGCTCGATGAACGCTTCCGCGGCGGCCGCGGTCACCATGCACGCCTGGATTCTGCAGCACAAATTCTGACCCGCCCGGCCCGGCCGAGGGCTAGCGTGGAGTCATGACTGCGATCACCGACGATCTCCCTGCCAGACTCCTGCACGAAGCCCACGAGGGCTGGCGCGCCATCCTCGCCGGCAAGGGCGGTGACTACTACCAGCGCACCATGACCGGGGACGGTCTGCTGATTCTGCCGGGGGTGGTGCTCGGCCGCGACGACGTGCGCGCCGCGTTCAAGGCCGCCGCTCCGCTGGATCGGTATGAACTGCACGAGCCGGCCGTCATTCGGTTGGGTGAGCACGCGGGCGTGCTGGTCTACAGGTCCACGGCCTGGCGAGGTGACACCGCGACCGAGCTGCAGATGTCCACGACCTACCTCTTCGACGAGAACAACGGCGGCTGGGCGATCGCGGCGCACCAGGAGTCGCCGGTCTAGGCATCCCCTTCGCCGCACCCCGTATGGCCCATCGCGCCCCCTATAGCGGGCGCGATGGGCCATAGCTGGTGCGGCGATGACCTTCGGCGTCGCCGAGAGGGGCGATCAATGGCCGGTCTCGGCGGCACGCTCCCCGGTGAGCGCCGAAACCGGAACCGTGCAGGCGTCGCCGCGCCACGCCTCGAGGCCCTCCTTCGCCGCGAAGCCGGCAATCACCAGCGCCGCGACCGAGTCCGCCCAGGCCCAGCCGAGCAGTGAGTTGAGCAGCAACCCGGCCAGCAGCGCGGCAGAGAGGTAGCTGCAGAGCAGGGTCTGCTTCGAGTCGGCGACGGCGGATGCCGAGCCGAGTTCCCGGCCGGTGCGACGCTCGAACCAGCTCAAGACCGGCATGATCGCCAGGCTCACCGCGGCCAAGGCGATCCCCACCGGGCTGTGCTCGGCCTCGCGCACCCCGAAGAGCGAGAGGCCGGCATCCACGCTCACGTAGGCCGCCAGCGCGAAGAAGGAGACGGCGATCACCCGAAGGGCCACCCGCTCGCGCTTCTCCGGGTCCGGTGCCGCGAACTGCCAGGCGATCGCCGCCGCCGAGAGCACCTCGACGATCGAGTCGAGGCCGAAGCCGACCAGTGCGGCGGAGGAGGCGACGGTGCCGGCGGCCAGGGCGATGCCCGCCTCGATCACGTTGTAGCTAATGGTGATCGCCACCACCAGTCGGATGCGGCGCTGCAGCACGCGGCGACGGATCGGGTCGAGTGACGATGCCGTGTTCGTGGCGGTCATGCGGGGGTATCGCAGCAGCCGGGAAGGTCGCAGTCGGTTTCGGTGCAGGGCTCGCCGTCGTCGACGGCGAGCACCACCTCGACGAGGGCCGCGAGCGCGCGGGTCAGGTGCGGGTCGGCGATCTCGTACCGGGTTTGCCGGCCCTCTGGGACCGCGGCCACGATGCCGCAGCCGCGCAGGCAGCTCAGGTGGTTGGAGACGTTCGACCGGGTGAGGTTGAGCGACCGGGCGATCCGGGCCGGGTAGCCGGGCGCCTCGAGCAGGCTCAGCAGGATGCGGGACCGGGTGGGGTCGGCCATCGCACGACCCAGGCGATTCATGACGTCGAGGTGGCTCGCAATGGTCAGCATTGACTGACCATACAGCGCCGGGTGACCTATCGCCAAGCCCGACCCCGAACGTCGGGATTTAACTTGCACTGTGTGTCCAATGATGCAAAACTGCACTCTATGTCAGAAAGTGCAATCACTTCCCGTGTTGAGCGACGGATGCGTAAAACCGCCGCCAATCTCACGGCGGTGTCGCGTCGGCTCACGGCGGAGCGCGGCCTGGCCGGTTTCACGATCGAGGAGGTGTGCTCCGCCGTCGACGTGTCCCGGCGCACCTTCTTCAACTACTTCGCCAGCAAGGAAGACGCCGTCATCGGGGTCAATCCCGACGACGAGTACCGACTCTTCGCCGAAAAGTTCCTGGCCCGCGGAGCGGGCGAGTGGCCGCAGGTGCTCAACGACCTGATCGACCTGGCCATCCAGCACATTGAATCCGATGAGATGGACCCCCGGGAGCACAGCGACCTGATGGTGGCCCTGGAACGTGAGCCGCGCTTGCTGGCCCGTTTCATCGGCCTGTCCAGGGACCGCGACCGCCAGCTCCGCGGCCTCATCGTAGAGAGGCAAGGCGTCGACGGCGACGATCCGCGTGCTGCGGCGATCGTGAGCATCGTCGGCTCGCTCATGAAATCCACCGCCGACACCTTCGTCGATCCGGCGAATGACCAAGACTTCGCCGTCATCCTCTCTTCTTCGCTCGACGCCATGCGCCTCGTGCTGGCCGTACCCACTCCCTGAAAGGCAACATTTCGTGACCACCACCTCCGAGGCGCCGCTCCTCCTCACCCAACGGCGAATCTGGATCATCTTCGGCGCCCTGATCGCCGGCATGCTCTTGTCCAGCCTCGACCAGACCATCGTCTCCACCGCGATGCCCACCATCGTCGGCCAGCTCGGCGGCGTCGAGCACCAGGTCTGGCTCACCACGGCCTACCTGCTGGCGACGACCATCGTGATGCCCGTCTACGGCAAGTTCGGTGACGTGCTCGGCCGTCGCAACCTGTTCCTGATCGCGATCGCGCTGTTCACCATCGCCTCGGTGGGTTGTGCCTTCGCCGGCGACTTCACCCAGCTGGTGGTCTGGCGTGCCGTGCAGGGCCTCGGTGGTGGCGGATTGATGATCCTCTCCCAGGCGATCATCGCCGACATCGTGCCCGCATCCGAGCGTGGCAAGTACCTCGGCCCGCTCGGCGCCGTCTTCGGCCTCTCCGCCGTCGGCGGTCCGCTCCTGGGCGGTTTCTTCGTGGACCACCTCACCTGGCAGTGGGCGTTCTACATCAACATCCCCGTCGGCATCGCGGCCTTCGCGATCGCCTGGTTCGCCCTGCGGCTGCCGAGCAAGAAGGCCACCCAGCCGATCGACATCCTCGGCGTCATCTTCCTGTCGGCCTTCACGACCTGCCTGATCTTCTTCACCGACTTCGGCGGCAACGCCGACCATGGCTGGGAAGCGATTGAGACCTGGCTCTTCGGTGCCGGCATGCTGCTCGCGGCCGTCCTGTTCGTCATCACTGAGGCGAAGGCGAAAGACCCGATCATCCCGCTGTCGCTGTTCAAGAACCCGACCTTCGTCAACGCGACCCTGATCGGCCTCACCCTGGGGCTCGGCATGTTCTCCGCGATCGGGTTCGTGCCCACCTTCCTGCAGATGTCTTCAGGCACGTCAGCGGCGGCATCCGGCCTGCTGATGCTGCCGATGATGGCCGGCCTGATCGGCACGTCGATCATCTCCGGTATCGCCATCACCAAGACCGGCCGGTACAAGATGTTCCCGATCATCGGCACGATCCTCACCGCGCTCGCGATGGTGCTGATGACCGGCCTCACCGCCGAGACGCCGATCTGGTTGATCTGCGTGTTCCTGTTCATCTTCGGTGCGGGCCTCGGGCTGATCATGCAAGTTGTCGTCCTGGTCGCCCAGAACTCGGTCAACCCGTCGATGGTGGGCACCGCAACCAGCACGAACAACTACTTCCGCGAGGTCGGTGCCGCGCTCGGCGTGGCCGTGTTCGGCACGATCTTCACCAACCGGCTCACCGAGAACCTCACCGGCGTGTTCAGCAACGCCGGCGCGAACGCCACGGATGCCGCTGCGGCCACGTCCACGATCGACCCGCAGACCCTGAATGCGCTGCCCGATGTCGTGCGTGACGGGGTGGTGGCGGCCTATGCGGATGCGCTGGCGCCGGTGTTCTGGTACCTGCTGCCCTTCATCGGCCTGGCCTTCCTCCTTGCCCTGATGCTCAAGCAGATCACGCTCTCCGACGTGGCCGGAATGGTCGCCCGCGGTGAGGCCGTCGGCGGTGCGGAGGCCGAGGCCCTCGAAGCCGCCCAGCACGGCCACCCGACGCACCCGACGCACCCGGCCACCGCCCCGTCCGATGCCGGAGTCCGTGCCGACGCCGAGCTGAAGGCGCCCGAACCGCGCTAGCGGCAGTTTCGCCGAGTTGCTTCAGAATGCCCCTTCACCGCACCCGAAGGGGCATTTTGACGTGAGTCGCCGCCGGTCCCCTCCGCGACTGCGGCCAAAGTGGCCCTTCGATGCCTGCCAGGGGGTCTTTTGCGGCAACTCGGCGACTCGGTTTGCGCCCGGCGACGGGTGACTGGGCCTATGGTCCCGTTCGTTCGAGCCGCGATGGCCGTAGCCTGATCCCAGGCCGGTCTGGATCCTTCAGGAAGTGTGCGGCTTTTCTGTGTCTCGACCGCAAAGGCCCGCTCCATGTCACTCACCATCCCCGTCCAGCCCGCCCTGGTCACCACCGACGAGATCTTCGCTGCCCACGAGGGCGGCAAGCTGCGAATCGAACTCGCCCGGCCCATCGACACCCGGCGTGACCTGGCCGTCGTCTACACCCCTGGCGTTGCCGAGGTCAGCCGCGCGATCCACACCGATGCCGCTGTCGCCGCCACGCACACCTGGGCGAGCCGGCTGGTGGCCGTCGTCAGCGACGGCACCGCGGTGCTGGGGCTCGGCGACATCGGCCCGGCCGCCGCCCTGCCCGTGATGGAGGGCAAGTCGGCCCTCTTCCAGCGCTTCGCCGGGCTGAACTCCATCCCGCTGGTGCTCGACACCACTGACGTCGATGAGATCGTCGAGACCCTCGTGCGTCTGCAGCACAGCTTCGGGGCCGTGAACCTCGAGGATGTGTCGGCGCCGCGCTGTTTCGAGCTCGAGGCCAAGCTCATCGAGGCCCTCGACATGCCCGTCATGCACGACGACCAACACGGCACCGCCGTCGTGGTGCTGGCCGCGATCACCAACGGCGCCAAGGTGCTCGGCCGGGATCGCGCGGGCCTCAAGGTCGTCGTGTCCGGCGCGGGCGCGGCGGGGATCGCGATCGCCGCGATCCTGCTGGAGGTCGGTATCCAGGACGTCGTGCTCCTGGACTCCCGGGGCATCCTCAGCGGCCACCGCATCGACCTGACCGGCGTCAAGGCCGAGTTCGCCGTGACGTCGAACCCCCGCCAGATCGACGGCGGCCCGGCGCAGGCCCTCGCCGGCGCCGATGTCTTCGTCGGCGTCTCCTCAAGCACCGTCGAGGAATCCCTGCTCGCCACGATGTCGGCTGACGCCATGATCTTCGCGCTCTCCAACCCCGACCCCGAGGTGGCCCCGGACGTGGCCGGCCGTTATGCCAGGATCGTGGCCACCGGACGCAGCGACTACCCCAACCAGATCAATAACGTGCTCGCCTTCCCCGGCATCTTCCGCGGGGCCCTGGATGCCGGCGCCCGCCGCATCACCACCGCCATGAAGATCGCCGCCGCGATGGCCATCGCCGACCTGGTCGGTGACGACCTCGCCGCCGACTTCATCGTGCCCAGCCCGTTCGACGAGCGCGTGGCCGACGCCGTGGCCGCCGCGGTGATGGCGGCCGTCTAGCGGTCGCACCTTCCTCGTCGGTCCCACCCGTCTCGTCGGTCGAGCTTGTCGAGACCCGGTGACCCGGCCTGCGGTCGCGCGAACGCGTCAGAACAGGGTGTGCTGCACCCGGTCGAGCGGGAGCAGTCCCGTCAGGGTGACCCGCAACCCGGCAAGCCGGGGCACCGGCTCGCCGGCCAACAGGTCGCCGGCCACAGCGAGCCAGTCCGCCCGCCCGGTCGTCGCCGCCACGAGGTTGCGCTTCCGCACAACCGCCTTTCCGCCGGTCTCCGGTCGCAGGGTGAGAGTCATCCCCGTGCCCGCGAGTCCCGCCCGCTCGGCGCGTTTGCAGAGTCGCTCGACACACGCCTCGGCCAGCTCGCCGGGCGTCTTGTCCGGCCGCGCGAAACCGGCGGTGGATCCCTCGGCCGTGAGGGACGAGCGCTGTTCGACCGGGCGCACCACGGCGTCGTCGGTGCCGTCCCGAATGCGCCACAGTCGCCGCGCCATCGCGGTGCCGCAGACGTGCTGCAATTCGTTCGGCGGGATGCCGTCCACGTCGCCGAGCCTCAGCACTCCGATGCGATGGAGTCGCTGCAGTGTGGTGGCACCGATTCCCCAGACGTCGGTGATCGGCAGGGTCGTGCGCAGACGCGCTTCCTCGCCGGCGTCAATCACCGAGAGCCCGTCGGGCTTCGCCCTGCGGGAGGCGAGCTTCGCCATCAGCTTGGTGCTGCCCACCCCGACACTGATGGGGATGCCGAGTTCCCGGGCCACCCGCCGGCGCAGCGCGTGGCCGGCGTCGATGGCCCCTGCCCAGTCGGTCGCGCCGACGTCGAGGAAGGCCTCCTCGATCGAGCCGGGTTCCACTGCCCTGGCGCTGTTGTGGAAGATGTCGAAGAGGGCGTCGCCCACCTCCTCGACCTCCGCGCGTGGCACGTCGATCAGGATCAGCTCAGGACACTGCCTCAGCGCGTCCTGGGCGAGCGATCCGGAGCGCACACCGCGCGCACGAGCCGGGTAGTTCGCGCTGGCAATGTAGACATGGGCGACCACGGCAACCGGCACGGCGGCGAGCTCTGGTCTCGAGCGCAACGCGACCGAGGCGAAAAAGGCGTCGGCGTCAGCGTGCAGAACCGGACGTGCCGTCATGCGCGCCACCCCGATCACCGTCTGCATCGTACATGTGTTCGATTGTAGCCGATCCGGCCGCCGCGGTCAGGCGTGCCGAGTGGCCCGCACGATGGCGTCGTGCATCGCGAGGGGGCGCCCCTCCGGCCCGGTGACCGTGCGGGCGCGCTCCTCGGCGCTCTCGATGCACCAGATCGCGGGGTCGAGACGACCGGTGATGTCCGCCAGGGTGGCCGTCGCCTCGACGGGTGGCTGCTGGCCCGCGCCCGCGGCGTGGCCGTGACCGCCACCATGCGCGTGACCGTGCTCGTGACCACGCCCCTGACCGACATCGGGGCCCGCCGAGGTCGGCTCGTGCAGATGCCCCACGATCAGCAGGGTGCCGCCGGGAGCGACCCAGTCCGCAATGCGCTCGTAGAAGGCCAGCTGCGGCATCGCCGGGTGCGCATAGCTGGTGGCCACCAGGTCGAACCGGCTTGTCGGCAGCCACGTCGTGAGGTCGGCCTCGAGCCAGGTCACCCTCGCCGCAACCGACGCTTCGGCAGCCCGTTCCGCCGCTGCCTCGAGGGCGGTGCCGGAGATGTCGGCGGCGGTCACCCGCCAGCCGCGGTCGGCCAGCCAGATGGCGTCGGCACCGGTGCCGCATCCCGCATCCAGGGCGGTTCCGGGCCTGAGGCCGGCGATTTCCCGTTCGAGATGCGGGTTCGGGCCGCTCTGGTCCGACACCTCGGCTTCCGGATCGTGCGCCTGTTCCCAGTGCCGTTCCCAGTAGTCCTTCTCAAAGCTGTGTGTCATCGGGTCGGCCCTTCGGTGTGGTCGTCAAGTGTCCCGATGATGCCGAATAGGGCAGCACTCGCGCAACCTGTCTTGCCGGAATGGCAAGCAGGCAGTTCAGCCGATCAAGCTGGGCTTGAGGTCGCGCAGGGTGCGGAAGTGCGTCATCCGCACCACGCCGATCGCGGCGATCACGAGCGCCCCGGTGAGCCAGAGCAGCAGCACCCCGGCGTCGTTCAGGGCGGTGGCCGGGTTGCCGCCGTACATCAGCTGGCGGATGCCGTCGACGGCGTAGCTCATCGGCACCACATGGTGCAGGAACGCCAGCGGCGCCGGCAGGGTCTGCCAGGGGAAGGTGCCGCCGGCAGTGACCAGCTGCAGCACCATGAGCACCAGGCCCACGAACTGGCCCACGCTGCCCAGCCACACGTTGAGCGCCAGGATGATCGCGGCGAAGGTGAGTGCGGCCAGGCCCATCATGCCGTAGGTGCCCACCGGGTTGTGCACCTCGAAGTGCAGCACGCCGGTGAGGATGCCGAACAGGGCGGCCATCTGCAGCAGGCCCAGGATGCCGGGGGTGAGCCAGCCGGCGAGGGTGATCTTCACTGGGGAGTGCAGGGCCGTGATGGCGCGGCGGGAGACCGGCTTCACGATCAGGAACAGGGCGTAGATGCCGATCCAGCCGGCGAGGCTGGCGAAGAACGGGGCCAGGCCGGCGCCGTAGGTGCCGGCGGAGGTCACCGCCGCCTTCTGCAGGTTCACCGGGTCGGCGATGGTCGAGCCCTGCAGGTCGCGGGTCTGGGCGTCGGTGTCCGGAATGCTGCCGACACCGTCGGTGAGCCCGTCGCGCAGTTCGCCCGCGCCGTCCTTGAGGCCGACAAGGCCGTCGCTGAGGGACGAGGCGCCGGTGGCGAGGGTCTCTGCGCCGGCCCTGGTGGATTCCGCGCCGGTGCTCAGGCTCGCCGCACCGTCGGCGGCGGAGGCCGCGCCGGTGCTCAGGGTGGCGGCGCCGTCGGCGGTCTGGCCGGCGCCGGCCGCCAGACTGCTGGCTCCGGCCGCGGTCTGCCCGGCGCCGGTGGCGAGGGCGCTGGCGCCGTCCGCGCTCTGGTGCGCGCCG
>NZ_SOGH01000029.1:0-23471 GCF_004402305.1 Cryobacterium sp. TMB3-10
CGCCACCATCACCGTCAACACCAAGTAACACCCCCGCACCACACGAAAAACGGCCGAGCACCAGCTCGGCCGTTTTTTCGCGCCACAAGCACCCCGCACCCCGTGCCCAGACCGCGAAAGCGGGCCGTACCCGTGAACGGGGCTCTGAGGGGCTACACGACGATATGTGCCTCCGGGTAGATTCCCGGGAAAAGTCGCCTACCCTCGACAGGGGGTCGCATCGGCCGCCGACCGACATGACTGGGTACGAATGGGAGAACGCTCGACCATGACCGCCCCCACCACAACACTTCGCCGCGCACCGATTCGTACCATGCGCATCCCGGTCCGCTCGTCGGGGCGTGACGCTCTGCTCGTCGGGCTGTTCGGCACCCTGCTGACGCTGGCCTGGTCGTGGCAGCCCTCTCTCTGGTTCGACGAGGCGGCGACGGTTTCCGCCACCATGCGTAGCTGGCCGGAGCTGGGCCGGATGCTGGTGAGCATCGATGCCGTGCACGGTCTGTACTACGCCGGAATGCACCTCTGGCTCGACCTCGTGGGCTACTCGCCGTTCGCGCTGCGCCTGCCGAGCGCCGTCTGCGTCGGGGTCGCTGCCGCGCTGACGGTCATTCTGGTTCGCTCTCGGGCCGGCCGTCGCGCCGCGATACTCGCCGGCGTCGCCTTCTGCCTGCTGCCCAGGGTGACATGGATGGGCGCCGAGGGCCGGTCGTATGCGCTGACCGCCGCACTCGCGGTGGCGCTGACCCTGATCTTCCTCGCCGCGTGGCGCCGCGGGCCGGCGCCGCGGCGCATCCGCGTGCTCTGGTGGACGCTCTACGGCGCGGTCGCCGTTGTCTCCACCGTCACCTTCATCTACCTCGCCTTCCTGGTCGGCGCCCACGGGCTGACCGCGCTGTGGACGGTGTGGGCCGGCCGGCGGCGGAACCGGGCCGCCCGCGCATCGCTGTTCGGCTGGATCGTCGCCTCGCTCGCCGCCGGGGCGCTCTTGGTGCCGTTTGCCCTGGCCGTGGTAGGGCAGTCCGGCCAGGTGAGCTGGATCGCCCCGATCAGCTGGGGCAGTTGGAACGGCGTCTTCGTCACCCAGTGGTTCTACCTGAACCGGCCGTTCGCGGTGGCGGGTTGCGCCCTGATGGTTGTCGGCGTCGTCGCCCTGGTCGTCGCGGCCCGCCGGACCAGGGCCACCGGTTTCGCGCTGTCGCGGGAGCAGTCCCGAAATCCGTCGCTACTGGCGATCGCGGTACCGTGGCTGGTCGTGCCCACACTCGGGGTCATCGTCGCGTCGGCGATGGCGACGCCGCTGTACTCCCCTCGCTACCTCACGTTCAGCGCGCCGGCGGTGGCCATCCTGATCGGGGTGGCGCTTGACCTGCTGCGGCGCCGCTGGCTGATCGTCACCGCCCTCGTCGCATTGGCCGGTCTGGCCGCTCCGCAGTTCGTCGCACAGCGACAGCCGGAGGCCAAGCAGAATTCGTCCTGGAGCGAGGTCGCCGACCTCATCAGCACAGAGCGGGCCGCGCGTCCCGACGACACTGCCGCCATCATCTACGGGCCGGTGCGCCAGCATCCGGCGGCGACAACCCGGGTGATCGCGTATTCGTATCCGGATGCGTTCGAGGGGCTGATCGACGTGAAGCTGAAAACCCCGGCCGCCCAGACCGGCGGGCTGTGGGAGACCCGGTACCCGCTGGATGCCGTGACCGACCGGTTCGACGGCGTCGACGCGGTCTGGTTGGTGACGAGCGACAAGCAGGACTGGCGCCCGAGCGTCACCGCCAAGCTCGGCACGCTCGGCTATGCCCTCGACGAGGAATGGGGCCTGACCGGCGTCAACGTTCTGCGCTACGTGCGCTGACCGTTCCTGAGCGCGGCGGGGATGCGGGTCAGCGCGCCCCGCCACCGGTCGAGCGCGCCCGGACCGGCGCGTCGCACCGACACGACCACGATCAGCACCAGCGCGATGCCCAGCGAGACCCTGCTGACCGTGAGCGTGGGCACCAGCAGACGCACGGTCAGGGCGAGCGGAATCGCCAACCACTCCCACCGACCGCTGAGCGCGATGAACGGCAACAGCAGCAGCGCGTACCAGGGGTACCGGGGGCTGAGCACCAGAAGGGTGCCGCCGATCATCACGAGCTGGCCGAGCCAGGGACGCTCGGGGTCGGTCTTCCAGATGGTCAACGCGGCCAGACCGGCCAGCAGGATCGCCGCGACGACGATGGCCGATCCGCCCGGCGCGATCAGGGAGACCAACGCGAATCTGGACCCGTCCTCGTAGCCCTCCTCGGTGAGGTAGCCGGGCAGGTAACCGAGCACGCCGATGCCGGTGGCCAGCACATACGGCAGATACAGAAGCGCGAAGGTCACGATCGCCGCGACGACGACCTTCCAGCCCTGTCGTTTGAGCATGGCAGGCGCGGCGATGGCCGGGATCAGCTTGACCCCGATGGCCATCCCGAGGAGGATGCCGCCGCGGACATACTTCGCGCTGCTGACCCAGAACGCGGCGGCGACGACGAAGGCCACCCCCAGCAGATCCACGTGCGAATTGGTGACGCCCTCGGTCGCGACCAGGGGGCACCAGGCCCACACCGCCGCATAGCGCTGGTCGATGCCGCGGCGGCGCATGCCGACCAGCAGCATCCCGGTGATGCCGACGCTCAGCAGCAGACCGGTCAGCTGCAGCGGCCAATAGCCCGCGTCCGCCCCAACGACGGCCCGAACGGCGGCGAAATAGATTTCGGCGGCCGGCGGATAGATGGTGGGCACCGTCGTCCGGTTCAGCGCCGAGCAGAGCGGCAGGCCGGCACCCCGGTCCACGGTCTCTATTCGTTCGCCCACGCAGTCCGGCCCGCCGGCGCCGGACACCGGCGCCGGGAACAGCCAGTCCGGCCGCAGCTCGTCGAGTCTGTCGTCGGCGGGCACATAGGCGTACGGCGAGATGCCGGCGTTTTGCACGATGCCGTCCCACGCGTAGCGCGCGGAGTCGGTGCTGGTGTTCGGCGGGCCGACCATCGCGGCCCCACCGATCAACACGGATCCGGCGAGCACGAGCACCACGACGGCCCGGCCCCGCACCCTCCGCAGGACCACCAAGGCCGCGGCGAAAAACAGCCAGAGCACAACGGTGCCCAGCAGCAGAGGCACGGTGTCCCGGTGCGGCCTGAACAGGTCGAAAGCCAGCACGATACCCGCCGTGAGGGCAGCGCTGGCGGCCAAGAGGACCGAGACAATGGCAATACGCACCCTGCCATCCTCCCGCACCCGTCGACGGGCGCCCCGACGGGCTGGTGGCGGCGTCATTGAACCGTAAGGATTACCGAGGCTCCCGGCGTCGATGAGGTGGTGGAATGGACTATGCGCCGATTGATGTACGAGGCTAGGGCCCAGCTCGCCTCTCCGGTGCGAAACCCGCGGATGGCCACCGTCATCGGCCGCCTCCTCGGACTGGCCTTCCTGCTCTGCTTCGGCACCGGCCTGTACAGCCATTTCCTGCAGCAGCCACTGCCGTGGATGACCTTCCCCACCCGACCTGTCGGCCTCTATCAGGTCAGCCAGGGCACCCACATCATCGCCGGGATCGCCTGCTTCCCGCTGCTGCTGGCCAAGCTCTATGTGGTTTTCCCGCAACTGTTCCAGTACCCGCCGGTCACCTCGTTCGCCAACTTCCTCGAGCGGGCATCGATCGCGCTCTTCGTGGGCGCCTCACTGGTGGAGATCACGATCGGCCTGCTCAACACGTACCAGTGGTACCCGTTCCCGTTCCCGTTCAAGCAGGTGCACTTCGCGCTGGCCTTCGTGATCGTCGGCTCGCTTCTGGTGCACATCGGCGTGAAACTGCCGCTGATCGCGGCGCACTGGCGAGCCGAACCGGCTCCCGGACCCGAAGAACGCCACCCCGTCGACACCGTCGAGGCAACGTCAGCCGATGACGAGGGGTTGTCTCGCACTCGCGGCCTCACCGGACGGGTGCTCGCCTACATCGACAGCACCCCGGAGCTCCCCGCCCGCACCAGCCGCCGCGGGTTCCTGGCCACCGTGGCGCTGGCCGTCGCGGCCGTCGTCGGGCTCACGGCCGGCCAGACCTTCGCGCCGCTGGACGCCGTCAACGTGTTCGGACCGCGCAAGAAGGGCGTCGGCCAGCAGGGCGTGCCCGTCAACCGCACTTCGGCGCAGGCCAAGGTGGCCACGGCGGCCCTGTCGGCCGACTGGGTACTGACCCTGGCGGTCGGCGACACCGAACGTTCGTTCAGTCGGGCCGACCTGGCCGCACTCCCGCAGACCGATGTCGACCTGCCCATCGCCTGCGTGGAGGGGTGGAGCCAGATGGCCGCCTGGCGGGGTGTGCGCCTGCGTGACCTCGTCGACGCTGCCGGCGGCTCCCCCGAGTCCGACCTCAGGCTGATCAGCCTGGAGCAGCGCGGCGGCTTCAAACAGACCGAAATGGGCAGCGAGTACGTGCGTGACCCGCTCACCCTGGTCGCCCTCGAGTTGAACGGCGAGATCCTCGACCTCGAGCACGGCTATCCGGCGCGCATGATCGCGCCGGGCCGGCCCGGCGTTCTTCAGACCAAGTGGCTCAGCCGGATCGAGGCGATCGACGCATGATGACAACATCATCCCCGGCCCTGCCATCGAGCCGGATGCGGGCGGCGCGAGTGGTTCTCGTCGTCGTCGGCGCGCTCGGACTCGCCTTCGGCGGGTACCTGATGGTCGACACCGTCGCTCTGCGGCGGCTGCCGGGAGTCGCTCTCTGGATCGGCGCGGCCATCGTGCTGCACGACGCCGTGATCTCGCCTCTGGTCTTCGGGCTCGGAGTCCTCACCCGGCGCGCCGGGCACCGGCTGGCCGGCGCCATCATCGTGACCGTTCAGGCCGCCATCGTGCTCGGGTCACTGATGACGCTCATCGTGCTGCCGGCCATTGCCGCGCAAGGCCTGGGGCCCAAGAACCCCACCATCCTGCCGTTGGACTACGCGCGGAACCTGGGCCTGTTCTGGCTCACGCTCGCCGTGGCCAGCGCCCTGATCTCCGTATGGCTCTACGTGCGCACCAGGCGGGCGAACCAGCGGCCGTCGCGGATCCAGTCCTGATCCACCCGGAACCCCGCCTCTTCGGCGCGCGCCCGGAGCGGCACGATACCGATCTCGGCCCACGGGAACACGCCACTGCTGCGGCCCTGGGCGTCTTCGAGGGTGCCCTCGAAGGCATGGTCGCGATCGGGATCCTGGCTGACCTCGACCACGAGCGCGCCGTCTGCGGCGAGAAGTTCGGCGCACCGGGCCAGCAGCGCCCCGGCGTCGCCGCCGATGCCGATGTTCCCGTCCAGGAGCAAGGCCGTGCCCCAGCCGCCCTCGAGCGGCATCGGGGCGAAGACCGAACTGTTGAGCACCGTGAGGCCCGCCTCCGTGGCAATGCGCACCGCGGTCGGGGATACGTCAACACCGAGGGCCGACAAGCCCAGGTCCATGGCCGCCCGAACCATCCGGCCCGGGCCGCAGCCGATATCGAGCACCGGCCCGGCGGCGCCGGTCAGCACGTCGAGGTCGGTGGCGTCGGCGCCCGCGCTCCAGCGGCCGGCATCCATCGGAGCCGCCGCCGGGGCCTGCGCCGCGGTGTTGCGCAGGTACAGCACCGCGGATTCGTCGCGCAGTGCGGCAGCGTATGGTTCGGTGCCGCCGGAGCCGAACGTGGGGTCCGCCTCGAGACCGGCGCGGCCGGCGAGGAGCGTCATCGGGTCACCTCGCTCAGCTGGAGTGCGCCGAAGCCGGCCAGTGCAAGCGCGAACCGGCTGTGCGGGGCGAGAGCGGCCACCACGTGGGCGTCCTCGATGTGATCCACGTCGGTGAGGGTCGGCAACAGGCGCACCCGAAGCCCCGCGGCTCGGAGCCGGGCGAGCTGGTGCATGCCGGTGTCACTCTGGGACATCGGCACGCCGCGGATCAGGTCGCCGTCGGGGTGACGCAGGCCGAGGGCCCAGAATCCACCGTCGGCGGCGGGGCCGAACCAGGCGTCGACGTCGTCGGGCCAGTCCTCGAACAGCGGGGCGAGCACGTCGGCGGTCACCTGGGGGGTGTCCATGCCGATCAGCACGGCAGGTCCGGTGCAGCCGTCGAATATCGCGCCGAGGCGTTCGTCGAGGCCACCGGCCACCTGGGGCAGGATGTCGTAGCCGGCGGCGGCGGCGGGCGCCACCGCACCGTCGAACGCAAGCACCCGACGTGTGGCGGGCAGCGCGGCGACAGCGGCGAGGGTGTCGTTGAGACTGGCGGAGGCCAGCTCCGCGGCCTGCTCGAGGCTGAGCGGCGGGTGCAGCCGGGTCTTCACCTTGCCGGGCAGGCATTCCTTGGCTATGACGATCAGGGTGGTCATCGTCTGGCCTCCTTCAGGAGCCGCGACATATCGGTGATCGCCGTGAGGGTGCCGCGCACTGTGCCGGTGACCTTGCTGCGGCCGACCCTGGGAGCGTACGGGGTATCGACCTCGCGGATGCGCCAACCTCGTGCGGCGGCCTTGAGGAAGACCTCCAGCGGGTAGCCGCTGCGCCGGTCCTGAAGGTCGAGGGACAGCAGGTCGTCTCTCCGGGCGGCCCGCATCGGGCCCAAGTCGTAAATGTTCACACCTGTTGTTCGGCGCAGTCGCCAAGAAAGAGTGGAATTGGCTATCCGGGCGTGCACGGGCCACGATCCGGCTGTCGTCGGACGGCGCCGGCCGAGCACCAGATCGGCTTCGCCGGCTCGCACCGGGTCAACCACGAGCGGCAGGTCGCGTGGATCCATCGACGCGTCGGCGTCGCAGAACGCCACGATGGGAGCGGTCGCCCGCAACAGCCCGGCGTGCGCGGCCGCACCGAACCCCCGACGGGCCTCGGTCACGACCAGGGCCCCGGCCGCCTCGGCGATGCGCGCCGAGTCATCCGTCGAGCCGTTGTCGACAACGATCGCCCGGTACCCCTCCGGCAGCCGGGCCAGCAGCCAGGGCAGCGCCCCCGCCTCGTTCAGGCACGGCATCACGACATCGACCAGGTTTTCGCTCACCCCTCGACCCTAGGTCGGGGGGCGTGCCGACACTCCGCAGCAAACGTTACGGACTGGGGAAATATCTGTGGCAGAGCCGCCGCGGAGCCGGAGCGCCTATCCTTCAAGGGTGAACCCCTCGCCGACGACCGGGCCCCCCGACACTCAACGCCGCATTCTGGTCATCGATGACGACCCGACGGTCTCCGAAATCGTCTGCCGCTACCTGGTGGCGGCAGGATTCGTTGCGGATCGGGCACCGGACGGGCGCCTCGGCCTCCGCCAGGCCGAGGCCCAGCGCCCCGACCTCGTGGTGCTGGACCGAATGCTGCCCCTGCTGGACGGCATCGAGGTCTGCCGCCGCATCAAGACCACTTGGGCGATTCCCGTGATCATGCTGACCGCGCTCAACCAAGAGGAGGACCGGATCGAAGGGCTGGAGGCCGGCGCCGACGACTACCTCGCCAAGCCTTTCTCACCCCGCGAACTCGTGCTGCGCGTGCAGTCTGTGTTGCGCCGCACTGTCGCCGAACCGGCCCGCGGCGGGACCGTCGAGGCGGGACCGTTCACGTTGGACCTGGCGGCGCACGAGGTGCGGATGCACGGTGCCGCGCTGGTGCTCACGGCCAGGGAGTTCGATTTGCTCGCGCATCTGATCGGTCGTCCGCACCGGGCGCTGAGCCGGGAGGAGCTGCTCAAGTCGGTTTGGGGCTGGGACTTCGGCGACCTGTCCACCGTGACGGTGCACGTGCGCCGGTTGCGGGAGAAGATCGAGGCCGACCCGACCCGTCCCCAGCTTTTGAAAACAGTGTGGGGGGTCGGCTACAGGTTCGACCCCGAGCCCTTGGCCGCCGGCCGGGCCGGCGATCTGGACCCGGGAGTCCTCCGATGACGGTTCCCGGGCTGGTGAGTGTGCTCGTCATCGCACTGGCCTGCGCTCTCATCGTGGGCACCCTTGGCCTGATCAGCCTGCGCCTGCTCGCCAGATACTCGCTCGTGTTGCAGCTGGTGGTGGTGGCCCTGGCCACGATCGTGTCGGTGGTCAGCGGGATGGCCGCGGCCGCGTCGCTGATGTACGTGTCAGATCACGACCTGACGGTGTTCTACTTCGTCGCCGGGGTGGCGGGGAGCGTCTCGTTGCTGATGGCGGGTCTGTTGGGACGGTGGATCGCGCGGGACAGCCGGCACCTCACTCTGGCGGCGGCGAGCCTGGGCCGGGGCGAGCCCGTCACGTCCGCGGAGCGGCACAGCAATACCGAATTCGCGGCTCTGGCCGAGCAGTTGACCGCGACCGGGGAACGGTTGCGGGAATCCAGGGACCGTGAGGGCAAGATCGAGTCGGCCCGTCGGGAGCTGGTCGCGTGGATATCCCACGACCTGCGCACGCCGTTGGCCGGCATCCGGGCGATGGCCGAGGCCCTGGAGGATGACATGGTCGAGGATCCCATCCGCTACTACGTTCAGATCCGCGGCCAGGTGGACCGGTTGAACGGCATGGTCGATGACCTCTTCGAGCTGTCCAGGATCACGTCGGGCACCCTCCGGCTGAACCTGGCGCGGGTTGCGCTCTACGACCTGATCAGCGACACCGTGGCCGACCTCAGTCCCGTCGCGCGGGCAAAATCGCTTGACCTGCGCTTCGAGGGCGCCATGGGCCTGACGATCCTGGCCGACCCGCGCGAGCTGGCCAGGGCCGTCGGCAACCTGGTGATGAACGCGGTGCAACAGTCGGCGCCCGGCGGCACCATCGTGGTGTCGGTCACCGAACACACCGACGGGCGCGCCGTCATCTCGGTGCAGGATTCGGCCGGCGGCATCGACCCTGCGGACCTCGAGCGGGTGTTCGAGCCCGGTTGGCGGGGCACCGAACCGCGCACACCTGAGGCCGAGTCGGCGAGCCAGGGCCGCGCGGGACTCGGCCTGGCCATCGTGGACGGTATCGTGGCGGCACACCACGGCGAGGTCACCGTGCAGAACACGCCGGGCGGATGCCGGTTCGACGTGCTGCTTCCCCCGCACCCCGGGCCTGCCGGGGTGTGATCCCGGACGCGGGCGCCCGGCCGCAGGAGTCAGACCACGGCCGCCCGCAGCGGGGCCGTGGCGAATTCGCGCATCCCCTCGTCGAAGCTCACCGACGGCGTCCAGCCGAGTTCGGTGCGCATCCGCTCTGACGACGCCGTGATGTGCCGCACGTCGCCGAGACGGTATTCACCGGTGACGACGGGGGCCGGCCCGTCGGCGGCCGTGCTCAGGGCCTCGGCCATGTCACCGATGGTGTGCACGGTGCCGCTGCCGACGTTGAACGGGCGGAAGGTTCCGGCCGGGGCGGTGCCGCTCCAGTCGATCGCGGCGAGGTTGGCCGAGGCGATGTCGCGCACGTGCACGAAGTCGCGGCGTTGGCGGCCGTCCTCGAAAACCGTGGGGGCCTCGCCGCGTTGCAGGGCGGACCTGAACAGGGACGCAACCCCGGCGTACGGCGTGTTCTGCGGCATCCCCGGGCCGTAGACGTTGTGGTACCGAAGCGCTGCTGCGCGGCCGGTGGTGCTGCGACTCCAGGCCGTTGCGAGGTATTCCTGGCCGAGCTTGCTGCTCGCGTAGACGTTGCGGGGGTCCAGGGGGTCGTCTTCAGCCACCAGCGCGGGTTCCAGCGGTTCCCCGGTGGCGGCGTCGGTCGGATCGAAGAGGCCGGCGTCGAGGTCCGCGGCGCGGCGCGGGCCCGGCCGGGCCACCCCGTTGGCGCTGCGGTAGCTGCCCTCGCCGTAGACGACCATCGAGGAGGCCAGGACCAGCCTGTCGATCCCCGCCGCGGCCATCCCCGCCAGCAGCACCGCGGTACCGAGTTCGTTGCTGTGCACGTAGTCGGGCGCATCGGAGAAGTCGACGCCGAGACCCACCTTGGCAGCCTGATGGCAGACCACGTCGATGCCGCGCAACGCGTGCGCGACGACCGCAGTGTCTGTGACGTCACCGACCACGAACTCCACTCGGGGATCGACCGCGGGCAGTCCGCCGTGCACGTCACGGCGGAGGGAGTCGAGTACCCGCACCCGCCAGCCACGCGTGAGGGCTTCATCGACGATTGCCCCGCCGATGAAGCCGGCGCCGCCGGTGACGAGGAGGTGGCGGCCGCTCGGGCGTCTAGCGCCCGGTGCGTTGCTGGTCTGGGTCACGGCGGGCTCCTTGGAGGACGGGGTCAGTGCGAGTAAACCGGGATGGCGGCGGCCAGCGGCCCGATCGGGCTGAGAGTGAACGACGCGGACTGGCCGTCACCGGTGTACCGGACCGACGCCGCGATGCCCGTTCCGCCGGTAACCACGTGGCTTTGGGATCCGGCCAGTGCCACCACGACGGATTGGCCAGCGGCCACGCTCACGTCGATGACCGACCCGGTTTCGGAGGTGATGGTCAGGTCGGTGTCCGCACCTGAGGTGTTGGCCAGGTGCAGGGCCGGCGACGGACCGTCGGCGACACTGACCAGGAAGTCGCCGTCCTGGGGCGCGGCCGCGGCGGACCAGGCGAAGTCGGCGGCGGCGCTTCCGGCCGTCGTGGTGACGGCCGCGGCGACCAGCGGCTGGTCGGCGTTCAGCTTGACCGTGTAATTGCCGGCGACGACTCCGCTCAACGGGATCTCGGTGGCGATGCCGGCCTGAATTTCGACCTCGAGGGAGGTCCCTGTCGACGCGCCGTCCTCGCTTTGCACACCGACGCTGACGGTTGCGTCAGTGTCGCCGGGAACCAGCACGCGCACCGACGGGGTGTCGTCGGACACGGCACCGACATCGGCAGAGGCTTCTGCGCCCAAGGCGGTGACGGCGACGCCAGGGATGGTCTGGGTCGTGGACGGTGTGGTCGTCGGCCCGCTGAGATCGACCCCGCCGGGCTGGATGCCCCTGACCAGGCTCTGCTGCAGGGCCGCGGCGACCTGCCCACCGGTGGCCGTGACGTGCACGACCGGGGACCGCAGGTTGGGCGCGAGCCCGGCGAGGGACACGATCCGCTGGCTACCGGGCTGCACGAGGATGCCGGTGGAGCCGGGGGCATCCACCGGGCCGGCTTCGCCGTAGACGGCGAGGTCGACGGACGCCACGACGGTGGTGGGATTGCTCAGCAGCACGAGGCTGGTGCGGCCGACGTCGGTCGACCCGCTCACCAGCCAGGAGTCGCTGGACGCTTCGGTGCAGGCGGCCGCCGCCAGCCCGCCGACGGACTCGCCCGTCGCGGTCTGCGATTGGGAACCGGCGACAAGTGGGGCGTCGGTGGCGCCGGCCTCTACCGGCACGGTCAGCACGCTCGGGGCGCCGTCGCGTGGTGCCTGCGAGTTGTCTGTTGCGGTGAGGTCGGTGCGCTCTACGGGGACCTCTTCGGCGCCGGAGCCTGTGCCGCGCGCCGCGTACACGGCCGTGAACGGGCCGACGGAGGTCGCGGCATCCGCCTGGGTGGAGTCTTCGGCGAGGGTGAGGAGGGGGCCGGGGCAGACCCGCAACTGGTCGCTCGCGACCGGCGTCACCAGGGTCGACGGCGGGTCGCTCACGAGGGAGGGCCAGGGCACGATCGCGGCACCACCGACGGCGACGACGACGACTCCGATGCCGATCAGGCCCGCGGCATACCTGGCGCCGAGGACGGCGACTCTGCGCTTAGTTGCCATGGTCTGAATCCTTCGGGCTGCTGGTGTCCGCCGACGGTAGGTCAGTGGCCTCGGCCGGCTCGGCCGGAGCTTCCGTCGGTGTCGGCGAGGCCGAGTCCTCGATGCTGGGGAGGACGCCCTTGGCGCGCCGGCCTGCCGGACGTTTCATGCGCCGGGGCCGCGCGGGCCGCGACGGACGCGCCACCCGGGTGGGCTTGGCCGGTTTGCTCAGGCGGGATGCGCGTCGGATCGCTTCGCGGTGCGCCTGCCGGACGGCCTCTCTACCGGCCCCGGTCGGCACCGACAGGAGCACCGTCGCGCCGATCACGCACACGGCGATCAGGCCGGTCACCAGCCCGAAGATTCCGCCGGCATCAGCGGGGACCTGCCCGTTGACGGCGGCGTCGGTCGGCACGTCAGAACGCCACAGCCGGCCGAAAGCGGTATCACCGACGGGTGCCAGGGCGGCGTTGCCGTCGAGGGAGGTCGTGGTGCGGGTGGTCGTGTCGCTGGCCGCCTGCGTGATGCCGATGTCGTCACCCCACTCGGCGGGCTCGACGGCGGCCGGCAGCAGCAGGACAAAACGAATGCCGAACTTCGCCAGGTCGGCCGAGGCGTCCAGTCCGCTCTGTGAGGCGAGGTTGCCCGCCAGAGTGGCCAGCTCGGTCTGTTCGTCGGTGAGAGTGCCGGCTGTGCTGTTCAGGGTGGACTGGGCGTCCAGGCGCACGCCGGAGCCCCGGACGATGGTGGCGAGGATGCCGCCATCGGGCTGCGGCACGATCTGCAGGGTGCCGACCCTGGGCTCGACAGCGGCCTCGGCGGTGACAAAAGCGGGCTGCGTGCGACCGATGCCCTCGTCGACGGCCGAGGTGCCGAGCGGGATCGCCCCGGCCAGCGGCAGGGAAACCACGGCCAGGGCCAGGGCCGTGACCACGAGCGGTGCGATGGCCATGCGGTGCAGGCCGCGGGCGGCGAAGACCACCGCTCCGACGAGACCAAGCCAGTACAGGCTGAGTCCGGCGCCGGGCCAGATGCCCACCGCCTGGGAGCCGAGCTCCGCCACCGACAAAGAACCGGCGAGAATGGCCGTGCCCAGCCCGAGCAGGGCGGTGACCAGCGCGAGCGCTGCGCCGCGGGCGCCGGGCAGGAGCAACGCCATCAGGGCCAGGACGGCCATGGGGATCAACAGCAAGGGAACCAGGTAGCCGGCCACGGCAGCGTCGCCGCCCCAGAGCGGCAGCAGCTGGGTCCAGCCACCGAAATCGCCGGCCGGGAAGCCGAGGATGAACTGCCAGGTGGGCACGGGTGCCGTGGGCACCGGAACACCGGGATCGGCCAGCAACGCCAACCAGTTGCCGCGCAGCGCCTGGTCCCACAGCAGGGGGATGGCCAGCGCGAGCGCCGGCAGGGGGATCCCCACGAATCGCATCACGCTGCGGCCGCTGACGAGCACGCAGATCAGCCAGCCCACCAGCAGCGCCGGAGCGAGGGACGGCGCGCAGGCGACGATCGCGGCGAACAGCAGAGCGGCCGATCCGGATGCCGACCAGGACCGCGCGGCGGCGAAACCGGCGAAAAACAGCCACGGCAGCAGCAGGTGCACGATGATGGCGGCAGGCCGGCCGGCCGCGAGAGCGGTGAGGAAGGTAGGCGAGAGCGCCCACAGCACGGCGGCCACGGCGCGGATCGAACCCCGGTGGGTCACTCGGGTCGCGGCCATCCAGGCGCCGACGGCGGCCAGCGGGAGGGCCAACAGGTACACGAGGACCATCGCGAAGGACGGTGACCAGAAGGTGATGGTGCCGAGGACGGCGAGCACCACCGCGAACGGGTCAGCCGCCCCCGTGAAGCCCAGGCCGATGTCCCGCCAGCCGTAGCCGACGTTGGCCCAGAGGTCGCCGACAGTAGACGAGAGCGGGAGCAGGCCACCGCCGGTGAGCGACTGAGCTCCGATCAGCGGTGCCAGGATGGCGACGCCGACCATGGCGGCGGCGAGCAGGGTCCAGGCCCCGCCGCCGGCGAAGAACCGGATTTCCGGGCGGTCTCCGCGGAGTCCGGTGAGGGCAGCTTCCCTGGTGAGGGCGTGCCGACGGCGCACTTCGGCGGCCGACACGCGCAAGGAGGAGATCGACGACCAGGCGAGTGTGCGGGTGGCGGCGAGCCGCCGCCGAGCGGTGAGCACCCTGCCGCCCTGGAAGGCCGCGGCGAAGGCTGCGGCGAATTCACCGAGGATCGACCCCGGTTCCTTGCGCAGGAGGTTTCCGATGGCGCGGAGGAAGGCGAGCGGGATCAGGGAGATCCAGTGCACCGGCAGCGCCCAGGCCGGGGCGTAGACCAGCCGTCGGTGCAGCTGAGCGGACCGTTCGGCGCGCGCCCGGCGACGACTGGCCCGGCCGCGGGAGGAACCGTCGGGGCCGGCAACGCCGTCCCCGGCCGAGCTGACCCTGGCGGCGGCGACCACGGAGACGCGGTGGCCCGCGAGGCGTACGCGCACGCAGAAGTCGAGGGAGTCGTCGACGATGGGAAGCGCGGGGTCGAAGCCGCCGAGTTTGTCCCAGACGCTGTGGCGCACGAGCATGCCGCCGGCGCTGACGGCCAGAACATCACTCATGCCGTCGTGCTGCTCCTGGTCGAGTTCACTCTCGACCAGCGTCACGGTGGCGCCGTACGGCGTCATCGACTCGCCGAAGTCGTGGATGTAGTCGTCGGCGACCCACTCCATGACCTTGGGCCCGGCCACCGCCACTGACGGCGCGACCTCCAGTGCACCGATGAGGCTCTCCAGGGCTCCGGGCTCCGGAGCGCTGTCCTGCGCGAGGAGCCAGAGCAGCTCGTGGTCGCCGGCTGGAGGACTCATCACCCGGGTGGCGGCGCTGATGGCGGCACCGAACGACAGGTCGGAATCCGCTGAGATGAGATGGGTGGGCCCGAACGCAGCCAACAGTTCCGAGGTGGTGTCGCTGGAACCGCAGTCAACCGCTATGACCGTGTCGGGCTGCCGGGTCTGGCGGCGGAGGGCCTCGAGAGTTCGCTCGAGGTGCGAGGCGCCGTTACGGGCGACGATGATGGCGGTGACTCTGGCTTGCATATCGGGAACAGCCTAGGTCGGTTATCGGTGAAGATCGCTGAACCGGTCAGGCGCGCCCTGAATCCGGCCGTCCGGCCTCGCTCCGCGGATCGGGCTCAGCCCGCCCGCTTACGGAGTTTGCGTCGCTCACGTTCGGACAGTCCGCCCCAGATTCCGAAGCGTTCGTCGTTGGCAAGGGCGTACTGCAGGCACTGGGGGCGTACCTCGCAGGACGCACAGATCTTCTTGGCGTCCCTGGTGGAGCCGCCTTTTTCCGGGAAGAAGGCCTCCGGGTCGGTCTGGGCGCACAGGGAGTCCGACTGCCAGGCGAGCGGATTGTCGTCCGCGCCCTCCACAATCGTCGGATCCTTGCGAACGCCGGGCACGCCGAGGCGTACGGGATCGACGAACCAGTCTTCAGGTACCCCAGAACGATATTCAGACAACGTCATATCGCCTCCACCCATCAGCTCACGCACGTTTTCGCGCTAGAACTAATTACACCGGTGTAGTTCACATCCGTCAAGTCGCGGATCGTAAACCCTCAATGCGGGCTGGAGAGTTCAGACTCGCCCACTATGCCCGAATCGTGTCGTTGATCAGACGGTGGATGCCTGCCGGGATTCCCAGGCGCTGCGCACCATGTCTTCGAGGGTGTGTCGCATCTGCCAGTCCAGGTCGCGCGCGGCCATCTCGCCCGACGCGACGATGCGGTCGGGGTCTCCGGACCGACGCGGGCCGATCTCCGGGCTGAACGGGATTCCGGTCACGGCCGCGACCGTGCTCATGATCTCGCCCACCGAAACGCCCTCGCCACTGCCGAGGTTGTAGACCGGGGCGATCGTCAGGCCGGCGTCCAGCCGCCGGGCTGCGGCGACGTGCGAGATCGCGAGGTCGGCGACGTGGATGTAGTCGCGCACGCAGGTGCCGTCGGCGGTCTGGTAATCGTTGCCGTTGATGCGCGGGGTGCGACCGTCGATCAGGGCCTCGAAGACCATCGGGAAGAGGTTGTGCGGGCTCGTGTCGCGCAGGTCAGCGCTGCCGGAGCCGACCACGTTGAAATACCGCAGCGAGGTGTGCGCCAGTCCCGCGGCGACGGCCTGATCGCGCAGGAGCCACTCACCGATCAGCTTGGACTCACCGTACGGCGACTCGGGGCTCTTCGCGGTCTCTTCGGTGACGAGGTCGGTGAACGGGGTGCCGTAGACGGCGGCGCTCGAGGAGAAGACGATGCGGCCGACGCCGGCCTCCTGCATGGCCGCGAGCAGCAGGGCGGTCGCCGTCACGTTCTGCTCGTAGGTGTGCAGCGGGCGGGACACCGATACACCGGCGTACTTGAATCCGGCGACGTGCACGACGCCACTGATCGGGTGCTCGGCGAAGGTCTTCGCCAGCAGCTCGGTGTCGAGCAGGGTTCCCTTGATGAAAGGAACTCCGGCCGGCACAAAGTCAGCGTGCCCGCTGGACAGGTCGTCCAGGACGACGACCTCGATGCCCTCGGCGAGGAACGCGCGGACGACGTGGGAGCCGATATAGCCGGCCCCTCCGGTTACAAGCCAAGCCATGTGGTGCCCCTGCGCTCTCCGGGCAACCGTGTGCTGCCGCTTCAGACCACACTATCGCCCGCGCGGGAACGGTTCGGGATGCCGGTTACGGCGTGCCAGTTCGGCCTCGCCGTACCCGTCGGAGCGCATGGTGACGATGCTCGCCGCCACGGCCCAGATGGACAGGGCCAGCAGTACACTCAGAAACAGGATCATGGCACTAACGGTAGGTCTTGCGACTTTCTGCCACGAGTGGCAGAGTTGCCGTGTACCCGCACATTCCTGCCATCGTCTCCGAGGACCTCATGCTGAAGAAGATTGTCTGCGTCGCCATCCCCGGCATGGCCCCCTTCGAGTTCGGGGTGATCTGCGAGGTATTCGGTATCGACAGGTCGGAACACGGCGGCCCGGCCTTCGATTTCCACGTCGTCACGGCGGTGCCGGGCGCCCTGCGCACCAAGATCGGCTTCGACATCGTGGTGCGCGACGACCTCACCGCGGCGGCGGACGCCGACCTCATCGCGATCCCTGCCTACGAGGCCGGCAGCGAGATCCACCCCGACGTTCTCCGCGTCGTGCGTGAGGCCGAGCAGAGGGGCGCCTGGGTGCTCAGCGTGTGCAGCGGCGCGTTCATCCTCGGCGCCGCCGGCATCCTGGACGGGCGCCGCAGCACCACTCATTGGATGTACGCCGAGGCCCTCGCCCTGGCCTACCCGAACACCACCGTCGACCCCGATGTGCTCTTCGTGGACGACAATCACGTGGTCACCGGCGCGGGGACCGCCGCCGGCATCGATGCGGCACTGCACGTCGTGCGCCGGGAACTCGGCGCCGCAGCTGCGAACGTGATCGCCCGGCGCATGGTGGTGCCGCCGCAGCGTGACGGCGGTCAGTCCCAGTTCATCCAGGCGCCGATCCCCGAACAGCGCAGCGATTCCTTCGCCACGATCACCGACTGGATGTTGCAGAGCCTCGACCAGGACCTCACCGTCGACCAGCTCGCCAGGCGCGCGCTGATGTCGCCGCGCACCTTCGCGCGCCGGTTCCGGGCCGAGCTGGGCACCACACCGACGGCCTGGCTGAACCGGCAGCGCCTGATCCTGGCCCAGCAACTGCTCGAGGAGACCGACGAGACCCTCGACCTCATCGCGGCGCAGACCGGATTCGGGGCCGCGAGTGTGATGCGGCACCACTTCGTGCGCAGTCTTCAGACCACACCGACGGCGTATCGCCGCACCTTCGGCCGGCGCCGGACCGCGCCAGACTACGCCGGCATGGTTCCGGGCGGGCCGGACTACGGCGTGGTGGCCAGGAAGACTTCGCCGGAACCCGCGAAGGTGAGCGTTCCCTCGTCCGGCGTGATGTAGACCGACTCTCCCCTGGCCAGCGAGATCGACGAGCCCGCACCGGCGACCAGGAACCGGCCGGCCGTGCAGATCGCGATGCCGGGTCCGGTGAGCGTCAGCTGCCGCATCGGCACGCCGGCCGGGCCGGATGCTGTGGCGGACGCATCCGCCGGCACAGAGATGTGCGCCAACTCGAAGTCGGGCACGTCGGGCCTGTATACGGCGACGCCGTCAGCCTGCGGCTCCGGTGCCAGGTAGGGCACCGGCAGGGGCGCGAAGTCGAGAACGTCGAGGAGCTCGTCGACGTCGATGTGCTTGGGGCTGAGGCCGCCCCGCAGCACGTTGTCCGACGCGGCCATCACCTCGACGCCGAGGCCGGACAGGTAGGCGTGGATGTTGCCGGCGGGCAGGAAGAGCACCTCGCCGCGTTTCAGCGACACCAGGTTGGTGAGCAGGGAGATGACGATGCCGGGGTCGCCCGGGTACGCGGCCGAGAGCGAGCGCACGGTGTCGAACTCGGCGGCGAAACTCACCCTCGCGCCGCCGTCGATCAGGAACGCGGCCTGCTCGGCGAGGGCCACGACCCGCTCGACCAGCCAGGACACCTCGCCGGTGTCGCCGCCGCGACCGTCGCGCAGCAGCCAGTCCACGACGTCGTGGATTGCGTCGTCGCCGATCAGACGGTTTTCCAGGCCGAGCAGGGCCGCGGGCTGGGGATCGTCCATGGTGGCGTCCAACGCGCGCAATTCGGCGAGGATCGAGCGGATCTGACGCGGGTCGCGGAAGCCGCACAGGGCCTGGAAGGTGTCGCTGAGCGCGAAGATGATCTCCGGCTTGTGGAAGGGGTCCCGGTAGTTGCGGTCGGCCGCGTCGATCGGGATGCCGGCCGCGTTCTCGAGGGCGAAGCCGGCCGCGGCGCGGGCCGGTGACGGGTGCGCCTGCAGCGAGAGCGGGCCGTGGGCGGCGAGGATCTTCATCAGGAAGGGCAGGCGCGCCTGCCCGGCGTGCGCGGAACCGAGCGCGGCTGCCGGGTCCTGGTCGATCCACTCGGCGAGGTTGGCCGCTCCCCCGGTGAGGGTGGGGTCGGCGATCACCGATGGGCAACCGGGGTGGGCGCCGAGCCAGAGCTCGGCTTCGGGGCCGCCGGATGCGGGCCGGCCCAGCAGGTCGGCGATCGCTGTCGGCGAGCCCCAGGCGTAATCGCGCGGTGTGTTGCTGATGCCCACAAACATGCTTGGCTCCTGAACCTCGAGGTTTAGACCAAACTACCAACCGCTTTCCTTCGCCCGGCGCAGAGTTCTAGGCTGAACGTCCCGGTCAACGCGCTCGCGCGGCCGGCATCTAGTGCAAGGGAGCCAGATGACTTTCGAACCGCTCAGCAGTGATTTCTTCGGGTACGAGAACCTCCTCGCGGAGAACGAGAAGGCCGCGCTCGCGCGCATCCGCTCGTATCTCGAGGCGGATGTGCGGCCCGTCGTGAACGGATGCTGGGAGCGGGCCGAGTTCCCGTCCGAGATCATCAGGCCGCTCGGCGCCCTCGGCGCGTACTCGTTCGGCTGGGAGGAGACCCGGCCGTTCCCGAACTCCGCGGTGTTCCGTGGCTTCGTGGCGCTCGAGCTGGCCCGGGTGGACGCATCCGTTGCCACCTTCGTCGGCGTGCAGAACGGTCTCGTCGCCGGATCGATCGCCGCCTGCGGGTCGGCGGCGCAGCGGGCCCTCTGGCTGCCGCGCCTGGCCACGGGTGACGTCGTCGGCGCTTTCGCCCTCACCGAGCCGTTGAGCGGCTCCGACTCCGCGCAGGGGCTGCGGACGACCGCGACCCTGGACGGTGACACCTGGGTGCTCAACGGGCAGAAGCGTTGGATCGGCAATGCGACCTTCTCCGACATCACCATCGTGTGGGCCAAGGACACCGCGGACGGCGCCGTCAAGGGTTTCATCGTGCCCACGGACACCGCCGGGTACACGGCAACCAAGATCGAGGGCAAGATCAGCCTGCGTTCGGTGCAGAACGCCGACATCACGCTGGAGAACGTTCTGGTGCCAGAGCACAACAGGCTGCAGAACGCGAACTCGTTCCGCGACACCGCCAAGGTGCTGCGCTTCACCCGCGCCGAGGTGTCTTGGGCGGCCGTGGGACTGGCGATCGGCGCCTACGAGGCCGCGGCGGCGTACGCCGTGGAACGGGTACAGTTCGGCAAGCCGATCGGCGGCCACCAGCTTGTGCAGGACCTGCTCGTGAAGAGCCTGGGCAACATCACGGCCAGCCTGGGCATGGTGGTGCGGGTCTCCCAGATGCTCGACGACGGCACCCAGCGCGACGAGCACTCTGCCCTGGCGAAGTCGTACACGACGTCGCGGATGCGGGAGACCGTGTCGTGGTGCCGTGAACTGTTCGGCGGCAACGGCATCGTGCTGGACTACGACATCGCCAGGTTCTTCGCCGACGCCGAGGCGATCTACTCCTATGAAGGCACCCAGGAGATGAACACCCTCATCGTCGGCCGCAGCATCACCGGTCTGGCCGCGTTCGTCTGACCGGTCCGGGCGGGTCCGGCTGGCCCTGACCGGGACTTCGGACGAGAAAGTCATACTGGCGAACTAAGCTCTCCCGCATGCGAACCTCAGAAGCGGCCCGCGGCGCCGGAAGTCTGGTGATCATCCCGACCTACAACGAGTTCGAGAACCTGGAAAAGATCGTGTCTCGCCTGCTGACGGCCACGCCCGCTGCACACGTGCTGATTGTCGACGACGGCAGCCCGGACGGCACCGGCGCCCTGGCCGACCGGATGGCCGAGGCTGACGACCGCATCAAGGTCGAACACCGCACCGGCAAGCTCGGCCTGGGCTCCGCCTACGTGCTGGGCTTCATGTGGGGACTGGCGCGAGGCTACGAGTTCTTGATCGAGATGGATGCCGATGGGTCACATCCGCCGGAGCGCCTGCCCGACATGATCGGCCGGGTCGCCTCCGACGAACCCGGCGCCCCCGACCTCGCCGTCGGCTCCCGGTGGGTGCCCGGTGGCAGCGTGGTCAACTGGCCGCGGCACCGGCAGCTGCTCAGCCGAGGCGGGAACACCTACGCGCGCCTGGTGCTCGGTCTCTCGCTCAAGGACGTCACCGCCGGCTTCAGGGTCTACTCGTCGGCGACGATCGCGGCGATGGATCTCGCGGACGTGTCGTCGAAGGGCTACTGCTTCCAGGTCGATATGACCCTGCGGGTGCTCGATCAGGGCCGCTCGGTCGTAGAGCTCCCGATCGAGTTCCGCGAGCGGGAGGCCGGCGAGTCGAAGATGAGCCAGGCCATCGTGATCGAGGCCATGCTGCGGGTCACCCAGTGGGGATTCCAGCGTCGCTTCACGAGGATCCGCTCCGGCCGGGCGCAGGCCACGGTCCGTTAGATGGTCACCGTGCGGCGGGGAGCGCCTGAGGTGGACGCGATTGTGGTCGGCTCCGGCCCCAACGGGCTCGCTGCCGCGGTCACGCTGGCCAGGGCCGGCCTCTCGGTGCGGGTCTACGAGAGGTCCGCGACCGTCGGCGGCGGCGCCGAGACCGCGGAGCTGACCCTGCCGGGTTTCCACCACGACGTCTGTTCCGCCGTGCACCCGCTCGCGCTGGCCTCCGAGTTCTTCAAGCGGTTCGGGCTCGCGGACCGGATCGAACTTGTCGTCCCCGAGGTCTCCTACGGGCATCCGCTGCCGGGCGGCACCGCCGGGCTGGCCTATCGCAGCCTGGAACGCACCGCCGCCGAGCTGGGCCGGGACGGCGCGGCCTGGATTCGGTTGTTCGCTCCCCTGGTGGCACACTCCGAGCGGGTGGCGGAGTTCACCGGTGCGCAGCTCCTGCGGCTGCCGAGGCATCCGGAAACCGCGCTGCGCTTCGGTCTGCGGGCTCTCGAGCAGGGCAGCCCCCTCTGGGACCTGCGCTTCGCGGGGGAGACGGCGCCAGCCCTGCTCACCGGCGTCAGTGCGCACACGATCAGGGCGCTGCCGAGCATCGCCACCGCCGGCGCAGGCCTCACTCTCGCCACCTATGCACACGCGGGCGGCTGGCCGATCCCCGTCGGCGGCAGTGGCGCGATCGTGACCGCGATGGTCGACGACCTGCTCGCCCACGGCGGCGAGATCGTCACGTCAACCGAGGTGCGGCGGCTGAGCGACCTGCCGCCGGCCCGCGTGGTGATGCTCGACCTGACGCCCCGGGCGCTGCTGCGCCTCGCCGAGGGCGAGCTGCCCGCCGCATACGCGCGGCGGCTGCGCGCCTTCAGATACGGCAACGGCGTCGCCAAGGTCGACTTCGCGCTGTCCGACCCGGTGCCGTGGCAGGCGGCCGGACTGCGGGCGGCGGGCACCGTGCACGTGGGCGGCACCCGGGCGCAGATCCGGCGAGCCGAGAACACCGTCGCGCGCGGCCGGCACGCCGAGGAACCCTACGTTCTCGTGTCCCAGCCCAGTGGCCTCGACCCCAGTCGCGCCCCGGCCGGTCAGCACACCCTCTGGGCGTACACCCATGTTCCGCGCGGCTCCGCCATCGACCAGACCGAGGCGATCGTGCGCCAGATCGAGCGCTTTGCTCCAGGGTTCCGCGACACCATCCTGGCCAGCGCCGCTCGCAGCGCGTCCAGCGTGGAAGCGCACAATCCCAATTACATCGGCGGCGACATCTCCGCCGGCGAGGTGAGCATGACCCAACTCGTGCGGCGGCCGGTTCTCTCGCCGGACCCCTGGCGCACTCCCCTGGACGGCGTCTACCTCTGCTCGTCGTCCACACCGCCGGGCCCGGGCGTGCACGGCCTGGCCGGCTGGCACGCCGCCCTCAGCGCTCTTCGTCACGACCTTGGGGTGCGCACCGCCCCCGATCTCTCCCCGACCAATCAGGAATAGGTGACACCGTGGCCGTTAACCATCGCACCATGAACTGCCCGCCCGAAAGCGTCTTCGCCGTTCTGGCGGACGGCTGGTTATACCCGAGCTGGGTCGTCGGGGCCTCCCGGATGCGGGACGTCGACCCGGCGTGGCCGATCGCAGGAAGCGTCATCTACCACTCTGTAGGCGTCTGGCCCGCCCTGATCGACGACACCACGTCGGTTCTGGAGTGGGATCCACCCCGGCACGCGCTGTTCAAGGCCCGTGGCTGGCCGCTCGGTGAGGCCCACGTGGCGTTGGATGTGAAGGCTCGCGGCGACGGATGCGTCGTACGCATCACAGAGGACGCCACCGCCGGCCCCGCCCGGTTCGTCCCGTCCTTCCTGCGTGAACCGGCCATCAAGATCCGAAACGAAGAGACGTTGCGCCGGCTCGCCTTCCTCGCCGAGGGCGGCGCCGGGTTCAACTAGCCCCGCCGCCGCCGACGGGCGCGCCTGTCGAGACCCCGCAACCCGTCCTCGACAACGTGCCCGTCCCGTCGGTCGAGCCTGTCGAGACCCCGCGAGCCATCCTCTGCAGTGCGGAAATGTTTTCGATATCCGTTCCGAAACTTGCTGACATTTCCTCGCATATAGGTGCGATTCGTGAGAGAATGGGGGTATGGACGACGAGCTGGATAGTGGCTCCACCGCACTGACGGGAACGACTCCCACCGGTCCGAACCTGCACGACTGGAACACCGGTCTGGCCGGTCCGGATCCCCTCTCGGCCGTGGATGCCGACAGTCTGAGCGGCACCTCCGACACGAAGGCCGCCGCTGCCGCCGGCCCTGCGGCCGGCCCCGCGACGGGCTCGTCCCGTCCCGGTCGGGCCGGTCGGGGTCCGTCTAAGCCGCGGCCTGAGTGGCGGGATCCGGCCGAGCTGCCGGGGGTGCAGCGCGCGCATACCGGTGCGTTCGGTCAGAAGCTCCAGGCGTTGGATGATGCTGCCCGGACGGTGATGGCGGTGA
>NZ_SOGH01000010.1:0-35602 GCF_004402305.1 Cryobacterium sp. TMB3-10
CTCCGGCCACACCGCCGACGATCTGGCTCGCGTCGCAGCGAAACTCAACCGCCGGCCCCGACCCACCCTCGGCCTCGAAACCCCAGCCAACCGGCTAGCCCAGCTGCTCGCAGCAGCACAAACCACCGGCGTTGCTTAGACCGCTTGACTTTGCCAAGTAGGTTCTTCCCCCAAATCACAGATCGCGAGTTTGCGGTCCTGATCAGGAATAATCCCATTGCCACAAAGTCCCATCAAGCCCCCCTTCGAGCGGCTTTCGGCACCGCGAACTGAGGTATACGGTTGGGCTGCAGAGCCAGATCCTGATGGCGCTCGCACTGGCGTACGAGACCGTCCGGGGGCTTGCCCAATGTGTCCAGGTGATCTGAGCGAACCGGATTCGACCGGGCGTGATGGCTTCAGCTCATGCCAGCACTATCAACCTCGCCCCGATCAACACCGCCATCCGTCGCCTCGGCGTGATCTGCCACAATCACCTCAGGATTTGGACCGAGCTCGACACCAGGCATCCTGGTCTGCACGAGCATTTTTCGAACCCACTCGCTCACCAGTGGGTTCGCCATCAGTTGCGCCATCAGCTTGACGGCGAACGCAGCGAGGGTCACGGCCGCGTTCACCGAAGCGAACACCCATCCGGGTACTGCCGAGTTGAATGGAGGCTCAGAGATGAACGCCTGAATAGTGAGCAACACGGCATTGACTGTGGGTAGCACCATCAGCAGAACCGCCGCAGGTTTTTGCCAGATCGACGTCGTTCCGGTGCCATTCAGGGGTGACATGCGTGCTCCTCGGTTTGTGCTGAAACTTGAGCGGCTGGTCGCTGAATTCGCGCTAAGGGCGTTGGGTGGGAGATCCCGCACTTGACGGTCCGCTCGCCCAATAAATACCTGTGCATCTGGCCCTCCAGCTCGCAGGCACCCGCGGGAATGCGGATGTCGTTGGCTGTGGGAACTGAATATATTCGGGGCGAAGACGGGGCTGAATCGCACCGTGGGTCATGATTTCTTGGGCCATTCGGTTCATGCGTGCCAGCTGTCAAGGTCGGCGCCGACGGAAGTGCGGACCCCCGGCTCGGCTAAACCAGTGTCCTTCGACACGGGCAATCGCTCGTCCGAATCTGTGGCATTTCAACCCAACTGCACGAGACCCAGAGCGACCCCGCGCCGAAGAGCATCCACTCTCGAATTGACAGAAAGCTTCACGTAGATATTGGCGACATGGCGTTTAGCCGTGGCTGTCGAGACGCTGAGAATCCGAGCAATCTCTTTGTTCTGCTTGCCTTCGGAAAGCAGTTCGAGGACCTCAATCTCTCGCCGTGACAGCAGTGATGATCCAGGCGCATGTGACGACGCAGAGCCACGCTGTTGCGTATTCTGACGACGCCTAGAGTGCGGTACCGCCGCCACTTTCGCCCACAACCCCGTCAAGGTCTCAGACTTCGAGACCAAACTCCATGCACCGGCCGGCGCCTCGCTGTCCGGCTGCAAATCCGACAGAACGACAACCCGCGTAGATGGTGAATACTGTGCCACCGTCGCAATCACGAGGTTCAGTGGAGGTCCCGGAGCGTCAACGTCGACAACGAGCACTTGCGGCTGGTGCACTCTGCTCAGAATGACGGCGTCGTTTCCATCCGATCCCACACCGAGGACCTCGATATCAGCATCCGCTGGAATGGATTGAGCCAGCGCTTCCGCTACCAAACGGCTATTGCTGACAACAACGACTCGAACCGTGCCACTTCCATCGCGCAACGGTTGCATGTGAGTCGCGGACACGTATGTGTTGGCAGAACCGCGGACAACTGTGTGGTGACGTGAGAGCGCCTTGGCCCGAGTCTTGATTATCCGTTCGGTCCTGCCCTCCTTGGCTCCGTCGCCAACGATCTGGACCGCCCCCATTAGTCTCCTTGCGCATCGCTATCGACCCCCCAAACACCCGTGCCAAATCAAGGATGTGCGCCGCGAAACGGCGCTATGCCAAGACTAAAATCACCTCAGCGACACGACATGCCACACGCGATGCATCTCTCATGGCTCAAAAGGTGCACGGTCAACTTGGTCCACCTTGGCGGTCGAGGACCACCGCCAAAGCGTCGCCACAGGCATGTGTGAGGCCCTCTTCGTTGCCTTCCCCGACGTGCGCTGGTACAACAGCGCACTGAGCGAAAACAGCGGGCCACTCTTCCAGAGCATCCACGCCAAGCACCCGGAACGCCGCTACCCCGTCATTGCCACTCCGAACGGCAGGTACCCTGTCAGTGTCAGAGTGGGGTAGACCCCAACTAGGCGTCAGACACCGTCAATGTTGGGTGTCTGAATAGGGTTCCATTTGGATTGTTTGACAGTGCCTGTTGCTGGGTCCTAGAGTTCAACCGGACAGATTAGGTAGGAGGCCCATGACCGGCCAACGCGTGGGATATGTGCGAGTCAGCACCCTAGATCAGAACAGCGTCCGTCAGCTTGATGGCGTTGACGTTGACCGGGTCTTCGCGGATAGGGCGTCGGGGAAGGACCTGCACCGGCCCGAGCTGGAGGAACTGATCAAGTTCGTCCGAGACGGCGATACCGTGCTCGTGCACTCCATGGACCGACTGGCCCGTAACCTGGATGATCTGCGTTCGATCGTGCGCCGGCTTACGGCGAAGAAAGTGCGGGTCGAGTTCGTGAAAGAGCAACTGGCCTTCACTGGGGACGACAATGCCATGGCGAACTTGCTTCTGAACGTGATGGGGGCTTTCGCGGAGTTCGAGCGGTCGCTGATCCGTGAACGCCAACGTGAGGGTATTGCTCTGGCAAAGACTCGTGGGGTCTACCAGGGCCGTACGCGATCACTCGACGCTGCTCGTGCCGCTGAGCTGCGGGAAAAGGCCGCCGCTGGCGTACCGAAAGCTGCTCTCGCACGTGAATTCGGGATCAGCCGGGAAACTGTCTATGCCTACCTGCGCTCCAACGCGTAGTTTGTGGTCTACTCGCCAGGATGACAACCAAGATCAGGACCAATGCAGCGACAGCCATCGCGGTGATGCGGTTCACCCGACCATGGAAGTAACGCGATGAGTTGGCAGGGCAATCTTGAGTTACTCTTGTCCTCTGACAGAGCGTTCAAGCCCTCTCTTAGATTGGATGAATGTCTTCGTGAGGTGGATGCGTGGCTCCTCTCCGGCACGTCCCCGGCTCAATGGATGCGCAACGCGCGAAGCATCAGTGAGGAGCTCGAAGACACATGCGCGCATGTAGGACGAAGGCTTCGACGAGTTGTCAATCCGTTCATGGGAGCGGCACGAAGGGAAATTTCGACAATCGCGCGCGTGCGCAATCCGTCCCAACTAGCCCGCTCAGTAGCCCGCGAGAAGCTACAACGGTTTTCATTAGAGCTAGCGTCAGACGGAGCGATTCGTGCGGCACTTGGTGACCTCCTCGATGCCGCGGAGGGGCAGACGACGTTGGAGGATGCGCAACAACTCGAGCACAGCTTACGTGCCTGCATCGCGATCCGGAGCCCTGACTTCGAACCTGATCTTCGCCCCATTAAAAGCGCGTTAGGCGGTTCAATTACCGGACCTCACAGCCACCGGGTCGACGGATTTACACATCAGTACGCGGCGCAAAGCCGGGCGGTGATTGAAAAGGCCGTGGAAGACCTTCTCGCGGTTCCGCGCAAGGGGCATTGTGTCGTTTGGATCGAATACGAGTTCGCGCTCGTCGATGACGCGCCGCTTGAAATGGGAGACGTGACGCTCTACGACTCTTACATGTTCATTCCTCAGGCTCGCAAAGACGACGGTATCGAGTTCCCGCACCGCGAAGAACTAAGGCAAGTTCTCAAAACAGGAGTCGAGTGGTGGCCAGGCGACGGCGCAACGATTCAATCGGACATTTACAGCGATCCAAACAGCTACGCGGTCGCGCGGGTCGACCTCGGAGTCAGAGCGGTGCGCGGCGCCAGCGAAGCGGCCGACATCCGGATGGATCTGATTCTTGCGCTCGCGACCGCGAATACAGGGAGCACCCGTTGGGTGTCGACAGGCGCAACTGTGGAGCTCGTCGACGGTCGAGTCGAGGGGCGCTCAGGGATATCGGCGCGTCGAAAGCCGACTGTCTCTCGCTACGGCATGGGGCTGACTGCGAAACAACTACCGCGCACTCCGCGAGACCTGTCTGTGGCTATCGGTACCCGCCCGATTCCGTACGAGATCACCGAGGCCGTACGACTCATCTCAGAGTCGGGTTTCGAGTCCGGCTATGAGAACACTTTCGGCACCACGCGCAGCAGGCACGCTCGGACCGCTGTCGGTCTTCGCAATCATGCGGTGGAACACATTGCCGCCTGGGGCGAACTCGGCGTAAGCGAACTGGACTGCGGTCTCTCGCGCAATTGGGCCTATCTCGATTGGCGGGCCGAACTCGGCAATACGGTCGTGTATTTGTTCCGACGAAACTGGGAGACGGCTCAAGTCAAAACCTTGTTGCCGAAGGTCTACCCACATGGGTTCGGAACAACGAAGTTCGAACGGGTGCATGCAAACGCACCAGAAATTCTTGCGATGTGCGATGTCCCAATGCAGAAGCAACGTCTGAAATCGCTCATGAGCGGGCTCGATTCAGAAGCTCACTTCCACCGCGCGGAACGACATTTTCAGCAGGGGATCGACCTCGAACTGAAGCGTTTGAGGCGCGTTCGCAATGCATTGGTTCACGGCAACCCGGTCCGGACTAGCATGATCGACTCCGTAGTCTCGATAGCTGAGCGTCGAAGCAGCGATGCGCTCGACCTCGCAATAGATGCGTTCTCAAAAGACATTCCGCTGAGTCAACGGTTGCGTGAAATTGAGAGTGAAGCTGTCGATCGAGATGCTCGGCTCGAGCGGGGACAGACACTGCTAGAGATCTGGGCAGAAACCGACGTGGCTCGCGGGCCCGAACAGCCCGACTACTCGCTGTACTAGTGAATGGGGGAGTCACATCTCGCTACAGTGCCCGGCGGCGACCTCGCATTAGCTGAAGTTAGGCGTCCCGGCTCGAGCGGCTGACTTGAGGAAGTCAGCAATCTAGTACGCCTCGTTCTGTCTCGAAAAAGACCCTCCCGGGACCTTGAGGCAGAAACTCCAATGAGACGATTTTCTGGGACGCTCGGCACGACGAAGAACTCGCGGGAAACTAGAGCATGGTTGGGCCGGGCTGACGTCTTATGAAGCTGTAGGTTTCCGAGACATGGTGTTTACGGAATTTTCACAAGCATTATCTTCGTTGTGCTCGAGGTTGTTGGCGCCGTAGAGCGCCGGGGGAGCGGTGAAGAGCTGCTTCCGCTGGCCTGGCGGGTAGAAGACGTGCGCGCGACGAGCACGGTTGAGCGAACTGGGAGGTGCGGGAATGCGGTGTGCGTTGTAGCTTATAGAAATGTTTGCAAATGAGGGGGAGAGCTTCGTTGAGGTGTTCGTAGCTATCGCGGACACCTTGCAGACGGGCCATGACGTGATCGACACGATGGACGTTTTGGTTCGGGGGTGCACGATGTTCACGGCTGCTATTGCCGCGGGTATCCTCCTGGCCGATAGCAGTGACGTCCTGCATGTTGCAGCGTCCAGTAGTGAGCGGGCCAGCGATGTGGAAGAGGAACAGCTCGGCGCCCACGAGGGTCCGTGTCTGGATGCATACCGGTCGGGAGCCACGATTGAAGTTCCCAGCGTCGCCGACGCTCGAGGGACCTGGCCGGCCTTCAGCGCTATCGCTGAGGCCCGCGGATATCGGGCTGTTCACTCGGTTCCGATACGGTTTGGTTCGCAGAGGTTGGGCGCGTTGAATCTGTTCTTGGCAGAGCCCGGCGGATTGAGCGGCCGCGATGCAGAATTGGCTGAGGCGATGGCCCTGTATGCCGCGAACAGTGTTGAGCAGCACAGGAAGCTCCATAGCCACATCGCCGTTCGGGACCAGATGAAAGTAATGCTTGAGGATCGAGTACTCATCGAGCAAGCCAAAGGCGCCCTCGCCCAGCGTTACGGTGTGCCCATGGATGAGGCGTTTGGTCTGCTGCGGGCCGAGGCCCGCAGAATGCATGCGAGTCTGCGCGATACCGCAGCAAAAATCGTTGTTCGGACGCTCGGTGATGGCCAGCAAAAAATGATCAGCTAGCTGTACCGCCCAGGGAATGAGTTTGGGGGTGCTTGGCGTGATTTGGGGTCATTCCGGCGCCTATTTGTCTTCGCTGGGCGGATTGTTGAATCGCACCGGAAGGCGGGATACGTAGAACGCTTCCCAGTTCACGTTGACGTTGAAAGGGTCATCCGCAGCGGCTCGGAGGGGGTCACGGGTGATCGTGAAATCTCCCTCATCGATGAGGATGACCAGGGCTTCACGGATGGACTGTGGATCGGCCCCCAGCTTGTGGGCGAGCTCTTCTATTGTTGTCGACAACGAGTTGATCGAGTAGGGCTGTTCTGGTTTGAAGAGCGCAATAATCTGCTGGGACATTTCTTGGTGTAATTGGTTCCAGCGAAGCTGTGCCTCCGTCTCGCGGCGTGGTTCGGTCAGGGGCAGGACTTCCTCCGGCAGGGGAGCGGCCGGATTGATGGAATACTGGCCATCGGCCAGGACTGTCACCTGTGCGGCAGTCATGAAGTCCAGCAGGTCGGCCAGAGTGCGAATAGCTGCCAGGCCCAGGTGCGAGCTAAAGACCTCGAGCTCGGCAATCTCTTCTATCCGAGTCGCTTGGGCCTGGGCGTTGACGACCTCAGCGCTACGGCGGGTTCCGTCACTGACGAGGGGGATGCCCTCGGAGTTTTCATCGAGCTGGCGAAGTTCTTCGTCCGTGAATTCCAGCGGAGGTTCCCAGACATCCGAGGTGAGACCTTCAGCCGTGTCGACGTTGCCTCTTAGTTCTTCGTCTATTTCAGTGGGCGACGCGGCTCCCTCCGTCGCAAGGTACGACAGAACCGCGATGGAGGAACTCGGAAGAAACCGTTGCCACCCGCTCTGGACGTAGACGAGGGTAAAGAGTGTCCAGGTGTCTCTCATTCCGAAAGAGTAGCTGCCCAGTTCCGGTTCGGGAACTTTCCGATCCTCTTTGCCCTCTGCTCGAGTCGGTAGGGGCGAGCGTAATGCGCCGCCACACCAGGTCCCCTAAAGGTGGATTCCTGACTCGTCCGAGAGCTCGACCCAGAGCCCACGGTCACCAGTGTCATTCCGCACGGCTAGGATCGGCGCCAAAACGTCAGCGTCGGCGAAGGTCATCAGGTCAAGGCCGGTCAGGCCGGCGATATCCATAATGGGCACTTGATATGTGCGGTACGGGCCAAGTGGGGGAGGAGTGCCAGCGATGAGCGCTTGTGAGCGAAGAGCGTCGAGATCAAGATCGGCCAGCTGCGGCCTTTGATCCAAGACGAACCCAGCGGCTTGAAGAACAGTGGCAGCATCAACCGTTGTCGTCCACGCCGCGACCTTCCAGAAAAGTTGAGGGATCCTGACACCGCGATACACCGGATCTTCTTCGAAGAGCACGGGTGCGGTGAAGACGCTGATGCGGTTCTTGTTGGTGTGTGCGTAGGTGAGGACGTGATCTTCGAGGCCGAGCCAGAGCTCTTTCGATTGGTTGAACGCCCCGGCTTGCGGGGCGGCATTGGTGTAGGCGAAGGTATCAGCGTTGGCCTGCTGGGCGGTTGCGGCGTCGCCCCAGACCGGGTCTCGGCGCCGGACGAGGTGCCCGCGGTCCAGGTCGTTCTTCGCGTAGACGGCCTCCCCAGTCTGTTCATTGTTGGGGATGCGGGGGTCGAGGTGCCAGTCATCACCGCGGTCGACGTCGATGAGTTGGTCGCCGTTGATGTTGACACCGGTGGCGATAGCAAGGCGCCGGACGGGATCCAGAAGGATGGTGAAGTGTGTGTAGGGCAGTTCGCGAGTGATGGTTCCCGCGGACGGTGTGGGAAGCTGCAGCGGCAAGTCGAGGAAATTGTCGTCGTACCCAGTAGGAGAGAATATCGCAGCGTCCATGCCCACAGCTAAGCAGCCGCAATCGACATGTGAGCGACGACAAGGTGTCGCATAACTAACGATGAGTGCCGAAAACCACTCCGGAGGTTGTGCGACCTAGTTATAAGACTCGGCCCGTCGCTAGATCCAGGCGATTTCAGAAGAAGCCCACATCACGGCTTTGAGACCTCCTATATCTCTAGGGTTTTGATACACCCAGTGCCCTCCACCGGCTCAGCCCGCCTAGCTGAAGTCTTGTCTCGTTGGTTCCGCTCTGACAAGTATGTGACCGACACGTGGCGCTTTTAGATCAGAAGAGACTGGTCGCGCTGATCCACGACACATTGTATGTAGCGGGTGTGTTGCACACGGTGACGGGACTTTCCAGCGTTATAGTCCGCGACGAATCCCAGTTGGGTGGACTCACTTTGGCCACATCGGCGACGGCGGTGGCACAGTCGTACGCTCCGGCATTGCTGAAATGGATGGTGCTGTAAGCAGACGCCCCAGGAGCGAGTTGCACCACCTCCGGCATGCCGCTGTCCGCCGCGCGCTTCCCAACGACCGCCCCCGTAGCGCTGTCCGCGAGGTTGAAGATGGAAGGCGCTCCCTCAACCAAACAGGCGTCGCCGCTGGTGTTAGTAAACGTAATCTCGGAGAAGAACGAACCGGCTCCGCTGGCCATCGGCTGCGCGGCGATAGAAATACCCAGGTTGTCTCCGTCGCACTCAGCGACTCCGACGGGCATCGGCGTCACATCCGGATCGTTTGCGGGGACCGAGGCTTCGCCGCTGGGCTCGGACTTCCCAGGATCAGGCGCTACGGGCGAAGGGGAAGCCGAAGGGTAACCGGTACTAGTGGGCGACGGGGTTGAAGACGCTGCCTCTCCGCTCTCCTGGCCAGCGCAGCCAGTCAAGAAGAATATGACGGCAATTCCGGAGCAGAGTGCACAAAGTTTCTTCATGATTTTCCTCGGATTGTCGTGATGTCAGTTGATGTATGTACCTGCGGTGTACGACTGCCGGGGCGGCGGCCTCGGGCGTTGGGTCTAAAGGTACGAGTCCGTCTGTGCAGAGCCTGGCAGCGGCGGTTTCAAACGGTGGAAGCAACAGGGGCTTTTCCTTCTTCGAGACTAGCTCGCCGAGCAGATCGGCTGGGGTGCCGCGGTTGAGAGTTTTGCGGGGCCGCTCGTTAAGTTCAGTGGCCGCACGCTGGCCTCTGCCAGCTCGGCCGATATGTCGCGCGCATTCGGCACCGACCGGGCGAGCCGATCGAGCTTGGTCACTACCAGGGTGTCACCCGACCTGCACGCAGCGAGGGCGCGCGCCAGGCCCGGACACGGTCACGGTTGGTGCCTGAGCGGCCCTGATCGACGTACACGCGCTCTGGCGCGACTCCCAGGCCCGTGAGGGCGTTGCGTTGCACTGTGAGGTCCTGCGCGTCCGTGGAGACGCGGGCGTAGCCGATGAGCATTGTCGGACCTGGTCAGGGGAGGCATCCGTTCAATGCTCAGCAACAACTGCAGTCGCAGGTGACAGCGCATTGCGCGGCACAACGCCTTTTCCTTTTTGTCGTCATTCTCCCGTAATGCACGTACCGAAAAAGGAAAAAAGTAGTGTCGGGTCCGACGGCGACCTTTGAAGGTGTACTCCTCCGACTCGGTGGGGGAGACATCTGATAGCCACCATTGCCACCATCATTGCCACTCATGAAACTGGACGGATCTTCAACTAGTTCTACGCTGCCCCCTCTTCTGACCATTGGAACCGCGCTTCAATGTACGCCGCGTCCGGAGAAGGATCCCCTATCGGGCAGCCGATGGGGCAACGCTTGCACGGTCACGACTACGAGAGTCGAGCTGCGTTGCGGGTGACAAGAGTCTTTCCCGTCCCAAGCTCGACATACATACGCACGCGGCCAACAGAGCTCCGCCTTTTTGCTTTTGTCACGCGCACAAGCGCTACGGCGTCCTGCAGCTCCGCGTACCACGTCGTGGATTCGCCGGGTTCGATCCATACGGGCAGTGCTGTGTTAAACGCTCCCGGATCGTTGTAGCCAACGCTGGGTAGCCCCTTGGCCTGGTGGAACCCGTAACGCACAACTTTTGTCCGTTGTCGCCCCACATTCGTCACCTCGACCGCTAGGACATCGGGGCCCGCCCACCCTTGGCTGCGCATCGACCCCATGTCACGAAGTCGGCCGTTCTTTTCGACATTGGCGGTTACAGCGCTGCCGCGCCCGAGCACTCCGCTTTTGAGGGTCACCCGAACACGTGCACCGTTCATCAACCAAATTGCTATTTGCCATCCCAGAGAAAGTCCGCTGACTATCAAGCTCAGCGAGGCTATAAAGACTGCGGTAAAGGTCATAGCTGCAGGTTATGGCCACCCCCCGGCACATGGAGAAACCAGGCCCTCGCGGAAGTTCGGCGCTGGCTGCCGTGAAAACCTGAACGGCTGCCGGTTGTGCTGGTAACCAGGTCGGGAAGCCCTCACACCCGGAGTTCCGACTAGGAGATGTCGGCGACGGGCTTTTGCACTCGCATTCGCTAACATGCAGATATCAGCTGGATAGCATCTCCTCACATAGGGGTGTCTCAAGTGGTAAGAGTTCTAAACCGTGCTGGTAACCAGCGCGGTGATTATGGGCCATGATGGGCTGATGAGCATCCCGCAGACAGCAGCCAGCACGACGCTGAACCCCTTCCAGGGTTCTGCGCCTCTGGGCGCGCCTGCTCGGGAGGAATACGTTAAGACAATGCTCGCGCGCACCACCCGGACGGCTGTGCCGATCCGGAGTGCGTTTGTGCAGCGCTTGGCAAAGGACGCTAACGCCTCGGGGGAGCGAGGTTCGATGTTGGCGAAAATTGTCAAGACGAGGAGCGCAGTCCACCTAGACGCTTTCCTGTTCATCCATGCGATCGCGTCCAGCAGGGCGCCATACAAAGCCACTTACCCATCTCAGACCTGGGTCCGCGCACTCGGCCTGGACCAGGGAACGGGAGGGGGCACGGATGACGGGCTAGAAGCCGCCCAATCATCCTGGTCCAAGGTCGTCCGTCGCTTGGTCGACCAGGGCCTCATCCGCCGAGAACGGGAAGGGCGACAAATGTCCTACATCCTCCTGGATGAGTCCGGACACGGCTCCGAGTATGTCCGTCCCACGTCAGACAAGGTGCACGGCACATGGTTCTCCATCCCTCACGCGTACTGGTTGGAGGGGCACTACATGACCATGACGTTCCCCGCCAAGGTCATGCTGCTCATAGCTCTGTCGATGAAATCAACGTTCACTTTGCCCTTTGAACGTGTGCCGAAGTGGTACGGGATTTCGCAGAGCACCGCCAAGAGGGGCTTCGCTGAACTGACCAAGAAGGGCATCCTGTCTCACACGATCCAATGGAGAATCGAGCCGACTTCACCTGTGGGTTACGCCGAGATGCGGAGCTACGAGCTTCAAGGCGGGTGGTCTACGGCTTCCCGCAAAGCGGCCTCCACTCGGCCCACTGATGCCGTCCTATTTACGGTCCCCGCCACTAATAGTGGCGACGAAAAGTCGGTAGGAGAGTGATGGTCGAAACTGGGCGCGAGAACTCGCGGAACCCAGCGGAACTCACTCACTGCCGCCCAAGAGCTGAGGATAGAGACACTCCGGGTCTCCTTCCTTGTGGCAAGAAAAAAGCCCAGTCCCGTTACAGCGGTACTGAGCTTGTTCTTGCCTCCCAGATGGAAGAGCGCGGGATTCTACAGATCCCAGTGGTTTCAACTGGAACTGTACGCGGAAGTGAGTACGTGTGCAAGCTCATCAGAGCCCGCGCGTATGCCACCCGCACCCGCCTCGACCATCCTTCGTATTCGCCGGAGTTATCGAAGGACGGTGAATCCTATGACATGCACTTGTGCCTGCCACGGGGTCACAAAGAGCGAAGCAGGAAGGTGGGTAAGGATGGCGATTTCTATCGCTGTCACCCTCGCTAACCTGATTCGGCTGTTTGTGGGCTGAGTAAGTGCGGGGCTCCAGCAATCGGCTGGGGCCCCGCTTAATTTCCGCGGCACGAGGCGCGACCGTCAAAAAGTAAGCGTCGAGCTGCAAAATCTCGCTGGCCCATCCCCTATCGGACAAGCATGACGGTGTGCAACCCCTTTGCGGCCGGTGTGATCGCGCTCTAATCTCTGGGTGCATGGTCTCCTCACAACGCGAAGTTGATCTTGCAGACGTTTTTGTGCTCCTCGCCGACTCACTAAGCGCGGGCCACGACGTCGTTGACACCATGGACATCCTCGTCCAGGCCAGCACCGAATTCACCGCGGCGACAGACGCCGGAATTCTTCTGGCCGACAGCGGTGGCGTTCTTCACATTGTGGCGTCTTCGAACGAGCGTACGAGCGAGGTCGAAGAGGCCCAGCTTGGTTACAATGAAGGCCCATGTCTGGACTGCTTCGCTTCCGGGGAACCTGTAGAGGTTTCTGATCTCTCTGAAGAGGCCGGACGGTGGCCTCAGTTTGTTGCGATTGCCTTGTCGCGGGGATTCGATGCGGCGCATTCTTTCCCCTTGCGCCTGCGCGGTCACACTTTCGGGAGCCTTGACCTTTTTAGTTCCGCCCGCGAACCGTTCAGCGACCAAGACGCAGCCTTGGCGTTGGCCTTGGCTCAAGTGGCAACGATCAGCCTCGTCCAGTACCAAATCATCCACAATCAAGGCACAGTGAACGGACAATTACAGCAAGCGCTGAAGAGCAGGATACTCATCGAGCAAGCTAAGGGTGTTTTGGCGCAGCGCCACGGGGTGCCCATCGATGAAGCCTTCTCCTTGCTCCGCACCTACGCGCGCACCAGCAGCTCCAAGCTGCACGACATCGCTGATGGTGTCGTACATCATGGGCTCTCGTTCCAGGCGGAACGATTAAGACGACCGCTCGAGCGCCCTCGCCTGAAATAGAAATCCAGGGCTGCTTGCCTTGCGGCCGGCACGTCGGTCGGCTCCGTCGTCGGGTCAGTAAACGTACGTTGACCGATCCCCTACCGGTCACCGAATTGAGAGCTGCCGGGCACTACGTCCATCTCCAAAAGCTTCGCAACCTCAGAGGTTGCCATGCAGCGGTCCCGCCCTTCCCCAAGCCAGGTGTTGCTTAGCGTGCCGTCCCAAGATGAGGCGTGCACAACCAGGCGTTGTCCAGCGAAAGGGCCCGTGGCCGGACCGTAGACGAACGTGCGATCGGGCGGTGCCGGGTTGTCCTCGCCGTATCGCGCCCCACGCTCATCGACAAATGCGTATCCCAGTGCCATGGCTCACACCCTAAACCGGACCGCGAACACGTCGCGGGCTGCTGGCTCCAAGGAGCGCGCATAGGGAAACCGTGCCAGCATCCCTCATCGGTCACGATCACGTCTGCCGATGGTGTGAGTGGGGGCCGCTCCACTGGCGCCCTATTCAGGCGAAGAGACAGGGTGGAATCTCCCAACCCGAAAGTACCCAGCAAACTCACGGTAAGCTTTCAGGGGAAGTCCAGATTCAGAATCTAACTACAAGCGCAGAGTGGGAGGGGGGAAGGCGATGCGCGTCACAATTTTACTGGACCTAGACGGCCAACCCGCCGCGTTCGACGGCCGAAGCCCACACCCACGCGCGGTGCAGCCCGCGGTGTTCCCACTCGACGTAGACGGCGCGTTGGGTCCACGCCAGGGCGCGGCCCTGGACGTGCGCAGACATTGCGGGGGATCGCACCCACGCCAGAACGGGAATGGGCTCGGTGACCACAATTGCCGGCAGTCGGCCCAGCTCCTCCGCGGTGAGGCTGAACGGCCGAGCGGTGAACTCCTCGTACTCGGGCTCAACCTGTTTCAGGGTGTCGGCCTGCACGGGGGGTGCCGGTTGCGGGCCACTCGGGTATCTCTTGTTCGCTCCCATGCCGCAATTCCATTCGAATGTGTGTTCGATTCAAGGCACAATGTCCCAACGGACTCCAGCCCCGGCCCGGGGAACCGCATAGACGTACTGGCAGGACCGCCGACGGCGACAGGCCCCCTGCCGCGCATGTCCAGAAAGGAAGTGCCGATAGTACCTAGTAGCACGACCGCTTAAAGCACAGAGACCCCGTGAGGGGCCTGTGTCCGATAAACCTCCCCAAGAGGCAAACCAGAAAGAAGAAACACCATGACCGTAGCACCCGAACTGCTGCCCACATCTCCCGCATTCAGCGCAAGCATGCAGTTCTCACCCTCCGGGATGAAGATTGCAGGCGGGGGAGTGTTGGGCGCAACCTTGCTCCTGTGCGTGATCTCCGGCGTCCTGAGCTGGGACCAGGCCCTGACCGTTCTGGACTTGCTCCTCCCGTAGCAAGCTTGGGGAGTGGCCCTGTCGCTCTCCAAGCCCTCCAACGGTGGCCGGCGCCCTCGACTACTTAGCGGGCCTGACGTACGGCACCAGGTGATCCGCGGGGATCGCAGCTCGCAGTTGCTCGACTGCAGCCCAACTGTCAGGCGCTTCGACAGTGGCCGGCGTTGACTCAGCCGCGTCCCGTGGGCGGTGTGCCAGGTCCCAGTTCATCCCCCATTATCCGCCCACCAGATGGGCCGATCGGGAGCTAGACCAGGCGCACCAGGTCACACGAGGGACACCGCCAGAACGCGCTTGCCGGTGACCCGGTGGTCACCATCGGCACTAGGCACCGCTCGCAGTTCGGGGGAGCGCCCAAGGAGTCCGGTTCCATGCCGGCAGCATAGCCAACCTGCCGAGACCCGTTCTCGAGACGGGGAAATGCGGCGGTCTCGGTGCCCCGGTATGCAGGCCGGCGCACGGTGGCCTTTTTGCTTTTTCGTCTGGGGGATTGTTCACTTCGCGCTGCCGGCGTCAAGCCGTCGTCGCAGTTTCGGCAAAACTTTTCTCCCCCGCTGCGCTCCTCCAAAAACTTTGGCCTGCCAACCGCTCCTTGTGGCTTGACCCCGACAGCACTCCCGTGAGGGCGGAAGACCGCCGAAAAGGCAAAGAAACGTTGAGGGAGATAGAGAACATGATCGAATACATCACCACCAAGGACACTGCCAAGTTGGTTCGCGCCGCATTGAAGAACGCGTTTCCCGGAGTGAAGTTCAGTGTTCGGATGAGCACCGGCACCGCGGCCGCGTGGATGAACGTGAGCTACAGTGACGGACCCACCGAGCTTGAAGTAAAGGAAGTCACCAGCCAGTTTCAGGGCCGCAGCTTCAACGGGATGACCGACAGCTACGACGACAGCGGAACAGCGCTGATCGCGGGCGAGGGTGAAGAGATGCCCCGTGAGGTGCGCTACTGCTGTGACGGAATCCTCAGCCACCGCGAATACACCGCCGCCGGATACCGCGCAGCGCAGCACCTCATTAGGACCGAGAGCGACCACCGGGACCTAGTTCTGTTTACCCCCGAGGGCGAGCCGATCGACAGCGCAACGTTGCCCGATGGGCTGTACGTCGCGGGCCGTTACCTCGACTACCTCTACAGCCCCAAGCAGGTTGCCCAAGCAATCCTCCACCGCGTAAACCTCTGCACCGTCACCACACCCGTCCGATAGACCAGGAGAACCAGACATGCCCACAATCACCATCGACTCAGTTCCCGTCGTTGTATTTGTTGACGTTTTCGAGGAAGCCGACCTAGCCCGCGACCTGGGGCCGCGGTTAACCTGTGGCGAGGTCGAGGCCCTGTCAAACTTGCTCCGCGCAGTGGGCGCAACCGCCGCCGCCGACTACTGGATCGAGGCGCACGCCGCCACCGACGAGGAGGGGGACAGCCACTGCCGACCCGCCGAAGCTACGCCCGTCGAGGTCTTGGACATTGACCAAGAGAATCTGTCTAGTGACCTGGACTTGTTTAGTCAAGGTCACTAGACTAGAGTCATGAACAAACGCGCGGTACTCAAAAAAATCAGGGATGCGGCCAAAGCTCGCGGCCTTGACTATCGAGAGGTCGAGCTGACTAACCACACCGGCATCGTGGTTGGAGAAACGCGAAGCACCATCGGGCGACATTCCGAAGTTGCGGAAGGAACCGCCCGCGCGTTTTACAAGCAGTTCGAGAAGGAACTAGGGAAGGGGTGGTGGCGGTGACGTACACATCACAGGCACACAAGGAGGGCCGCTGGTGGGTCGTGCAAAACGACCAGGTGCCCGGCGCGATCTCGCAGGTAACCAGGCTCGACCAGGCGGCCGAAGCGCAGCGGGAAGCAATCGCGTTTGTTGAAGATGTTTCGGCGGACTCGATAGAGGTTCTGGTGCGCGTGTCGATCAGCCCGGAAATCGACCGGGAAGTGCAGGAGGCTAGCGCGCTGCGCGAGGAAGCGCAGGAGCGCGAACAGCGCGCGTCCGAGCTGCGCCGCGGCGTCGCGCGCCGCCTAGAGGCGGACGGTTACACCATCCGCGACATTGGCGTGGTGTTGGGCGTTTCGTATCAGCGCGTGCACCAGCTCACCCACTAGACCAACGACCAGGAGACCCAATGTCAGTAAACGAAGAAGGCCGACAGACAGAAATTGCGGACGAGCTGGCCGAAGCAGCCAAGACGCTGGCACACTCGACGCGCACAGTTCCGCGCCCCTCAGATTCTTACGAGCTGCTGGGTAGTCTCCAAGCCGCCCAGGAGTCGCTAGCCCAGGTCTACGCGCAGTTGGCAGGGTGGCACGGCGCAGCGGTAGACGGCACGCACTACAACGGCGAGGACGACCACGGCACCCCCGGACTTCCCGCAGTCGGCGCCGACGGGCAAGCCACCGGGCTGCTCAACCTGGCGGCGGCATCCGCTGCAACAACGGCCGACCTGGTCGCCAAGGCTCACGCAGCTAACGCCGTCGTGCGTTGGTTCGATGAAGTGAAATAAGAAGAGGAAGCACGACCATGACGACACCCCGCACGATAGAAGCAACCGCATCCCATGAGGACAAATGGTGGGAAATCTCCTTCCAGGATGATGACCTAGACACCGTGACTTCTACGCGCAACATCAACGACGTAGAGGCCACGGCCACCGACGCGGCCGCGCTCTGGCTTGACGTCAATCCCGCCACGATCGCAGTCCGCGTAACCTACGCGCTCCCCGAGGCCTACCGCTCCACCTGGGAGAGCGCCCAAGCTAAGACTGTGGCCGGCGAGGACGAAGCGGAAGCGGCGCAGATGCGCCGCACCGTGATTGCCAATCTCCTCGCAGACGGATACACACTCGAAGAAGCCGGCAAAATTCTAGGACTATCCAAGGGCCGAATTCACCAGCTCGCGACCGTCCCCACACCCATCGCCTAACCAAGCGCGCAGCGAGAAAATGAAAGCCACGGAGGTAGAGCGGTTCGGGTCGCACGTCGTCAAGGGCCCTGCCACCGATGACTGTTGGATATGGACAGGCGCGATCGCTGATGACGGCTACGGCCGATTCTGGACCAAGGACGGCGACGACCAGAAGGTCTATCGGCCGCAGCGTTTCACTTACCAACTCGACACCGGAAAAGCGCTCCCGTCGTCGGTGCTGCTGCCGCACTCCTGCGACGTGCCTATCTGCGTGCACACCGTCAGAGACGCGGCAGAGTCGTACCTATCCGAGGACACCAACAAAACGAACATGCTCGACCGGGCGCAGAAAAACCGCCACGCTAACCGGTGGCCAGCATGGCAGTTCAATGGTCTTGCGCGAGAGGAAGGCGCGCAGCGCTCCCGCGATCTTCGAGACGTGATCCTCACCCACGGGTGGGACCCTGAGCGGATGAGCGCCGCTCTCGCCGGGGTAGAAGAAACGCACCCGCGCCTGTTCTAACCGTAAAGCCCGGCCCGGAGCCCAACGCCGCTCGGCTTGGGCGCCCCGGGGAAGCTGGGCGTGTGCTGAGGGTCTGAGAGACGAGGTGTTCCCCCTCATTTCTTTCGCTGATCAGCCGTACAGTGCTGGTAGGCAACTTGATAGGGGGGATTCAAGTGAACGGTCGACCTTGTCGATCCACCAGCGCACGGGCCGCCGTGACAGCGATGATCATTCTGGGGGCACTAGCGGGCTGTTCGCCGACCGTGCCCGATGAAAGCCTGGCAACGTCGGCACCGGTGGTAGGCACCACAGCCGGAGGCTGCGAGTTCGCTGCCACCCGTAAAGCATTCGACCCTGAGCACCCTCAAAACACAGCCCTGTCTTACGTGAAGCTAGCCAACACCGGCACCACTGACTGCGAAGTGTCCGGCTTTCCCGATGTAGCCCTGCTCGATGCCAACGGGAACGTTGTCGGCGACCCAGCCGTGGAACGAACCACGGTCCCGGCTCGGACGCTCACCGTAAAACCGAAGCAGGCCGCCTACGTCATACTCAAAGTCGCTGGCCAAAATCTCTACCAGGACTGTCCGTTGCTCGGAGCGGCAACACTGCGGATCCGCCTGCCTCAAAGTAGCGAAGACATCCATGTTGATGTGGCTGATCTCAACATCTGTGATGGTGCAACCTCCAGGTGGCTGGTGTACAACCTCGCCGCCAGCCCGGATAATCCTCATTCCTAACCGAAGCGGATCGACCCCACCTATACATGAGCTGTGCGATGAACCCGCTTCGCACGAGTGACGAGCCTGACCGGGGAATGGCGTCCGTTTGGAGATCCTCTATCGGACGCCGAAGGTGCAGACCGAGAGTGGCGGGGCCACTGCGGACACCGATAGCTTGTCATCCAGTAGGAGCCACAAAGGGGGCATCTCATCCCGTGGCGGGGCGCGCGTGCGAGCAACGTGCGGCGGGCGGCGTGATGGCGAGCCGCATCGGTTAAGAAAGCGGGTTGTCCGGGCTGGCCGCGATGTTGTACCCCAGCCAGTTGGAGGTGGCGTCATCGCAGATGTTGAGAGAGACAGCCGTTCCTCGGGCCAGGCGCTCTGCCTGAGCGTGATGCTTGGCGTGGTGCTCCGCTGTTCCAATGATGATTGACCAAGGCGAGCCGTCAAGCCCCGACAACATGGCCGCGTTTTGCCAGACGTATAGCCACAGGCCGCACATGGCCTCGTCGGCCGCGGCCGGGGACTTCAGGTAGTGATTGCAGATCGCAAACGTCGGAACACACAACTGATCGTAAATCAGGCCGAACGCAGCCTGACTGCCCGAAGCCATGCTCAGCATCAGCTTCTGCTGATCGGATGCCTCGGACAATGCCGTCACCACACTATGCCGCCTCGAACGCCAGAATCGGATATCACCGCGCTACACAGAGGACCTCCGCCGCTGGCATGCACGGGCTCACGGCAGGCGAGGGGCCAAAGCTTGTGGCCGGTCGATCTGCACCCGATGCCGGTTGAGTCGCTATGCCCACAGCACTCGCCGCCGGCACAATCCGGCCCCACTCTTGCCGCAGAACCCACACCCCTTAGAGGGACGTGACCCGACTGCAACTGATTTACCATCGACATGAACGGTGCAGTATTTCCTCCTGCTGGATACAAACCGAATTCCTCCAGTTTCCTCTGACGCTGCCGGAATTTACTGGCTGCGCCTCAATGCGGGCACTGCCCTGCACCCAACTCACCGTACTCCTGGGCCCGCTGCGGGCCCTCGCGATCGCCACTGGCATCAACATCAACGGTGATCAGTTCGTTGATGTCGATCAGGGCAATAACTGACATCTAGACCCGCGTATCCCGGCCGACAAACAGCTTGAAAAGGCCACCTATGCCAGGGACGACCTCGACCGCGGCTATCTCGCCCGGCACCAACACCCGGTCCGGGGCGTCGCCGCAACAGCCAGGCCAGCTAACACCGACACCGTCGCCTACACGAACACCGCCCCGCAGTCCGGGGCGTTCAACCTGTCGAAATCGCCGGCACTCCCCGCCGCTTGGACGGTTCCGGATGTTCCAAAGGCCCATCATGGATATCGTCGGCCTCACCGAACTCGACCTGGCCGATCTGTCCGACCCAGACGCTCTGGCGCAAATTGCGAACACTCGGGACGACGCAGGCCGTCGAGACGACTGGGTCAAGCTCCACGACGCAACAGGAATCCACTTCAAATCCGCAACAGCCAGTTCGGTTGCCGACGAGTGAGGGCTATCGCCGTCGTTACAGATTCGTTTTATGCATCTTGACCCATTCGAGGGGAGCAGCCCAGAATATAGGCGAACCTCATTACCCGAAACGAGGCGGAGAGCTAGGCGCGACGTGACCATCGAAAACCCGCAACAGATCAGGCGATTCGAGAGCTGGTACAACCCACAGGTGCATCAGGCAACCGGGGTGATCATCGCTCAAACCAACGCAAACCCTGACCAAGCGCTGCGATGTCTCGTGAGGCATGCTAAATCCACGGGGGTTTCAGTTGATGCCGTGGCCGCGGACGTTATCGCCGGCAAAATCACTTTCACCTAACGTCCTCGGATAGCCCGGTGCGTAGGGGACTGCCCCGAGTTCAGTTGACTCAAAGGGTTAGTGGTTTCAGGCGGCTTTGAGGGCCACGTATATTGCCTCAAACTCGATCGGTGAGCTTACCGAGGCCAGATCCACCCGTTGTCATGTTCGCGCCGGCCTCCCAGGGAGAATTGCCGTTAGGTCCGGTGGCCTCGAGATACCGTGTCCCTATGCGGGACAACAAAGCGAACGCCGCTCTGATGCGACAACGGATTCGGACCTGATCGAGCGAGGCCTTGGCCACTGTCTCCCCGCCTTCTATGAGGCGGCGGGCGTTTCCAATCTGGCTGTCTATGACGATCCGCGGGCGACCGCCCATATCCTTCCTGGAGTTGCGGCGATTGGTGGTCGAATCCAGTATGACTGTGGCGGCTTTAGTGGGACCCACCCGGGCAATCTAAACGGGACTCACTTCGACGTTTTTGGGGAGTCTGGGGCGATTTAGGCCGGACCCACCCCTACGGTTTCCTCACCGGTCGGGATCCTTGGTGGGTTGTGGGTGAGGCGTGGGTGGTTCTTGTGGGCTGTTGATTCGGGCGGCAGTGGTGGCTGTGATGTAGCTTTCCATCGTTTCAGTCAGATCCCCGAGCATGCCCTCGAATATCCCGAGAAGCTCGGTGGAGTGTTTTGCCAACACGTCAGCGATCCGATCACCCAGCGGCTGGAAGAAGTCGTCGGCGATGGCCTGGACACCGGATGTGGAGTGGAGCGTCACGATGCGCCGATCGGCGTGGACTCGGCTGCGGAGTACGTGGCCGGCCAGCTCTAGACGGTTGATGAGTGTTGAGGTGGCTCCGGGGGTGAGGCCGATTTTTTCACTCAGTCTTGCCGGGGACAGCGCCGCGCCGCGTTCCTCCGCTGCGAGGATCTCAATCAGGGCAGTGGCGTCAGTGGAATGAAGGCCTTCGTTTGCCGCGAACTGGCGTGCGAGCTCCGAGTAGGTGGCACCGTAGGCGCGCAGCGCCTCATTGAGGCGTTCGCTCTGCTGAGGGAACCCGGCGTGCGGGACGGAGTTACCCATGAGGCCACCTTTCGTTAGGTTTCATAGCTCGGTTGACATTACCATCATAAAGTAGTTTGATGATGAAATAGTTATTTGGTAAAGTTACATGGAGGTTGGAATGGCTGTTTCTGCAGGAGCGCGGCGGTGGATCGGTTTGATAGCCGTCGCGCTGGGTGTGGCCCTTATCGTGGTGGATACCACCATCGTGAATGTGATCACCCCGTCGGTGATCGATGACCTGGGCATCAATTCAAGTCAGGCACAGTGGATTCAGGAATCCTATGCGATCGTCTTCGCGGCGCTGCTGTTGGTCTCCGGACGAATCGCGGACCTGCGCGGCGCTCGAAGCGTGTTCATCGGCGGTGTTGTCATCTTCGGTGCCACCAGCCTTCTCGCCGGATTGGCATCAAATGGCGAGATTCTCATCCTTGCCCGCTTCCTACAGGGCATCGGTGCCGCCGCTATCCTGCCGACGTCACTGGCGTTGCTAAACCACATGTTCACTGGCCCGGCCCGTGGCCAGGCGTTTGCCGTGTGGGGTTCCACCATCGGTGCAGCCACCGCGCTGGGGCCGGTGCTGGGAGGCTGGCTCTCCGAGCACGCGTCGTGGCGGTGGGCGTTCGGGATCAACATCCCATTGGTCATCATCATCCTGGTGATCGCTGTTATCTTCCTCCCACAACCCCCGCGTTCTCGGGGAAGCGTCGATGGCCTGAGCGCCGTCTTATCCATTCTCGGGTTGGGCCTGCTTGCGTTTGGCCTCGTCGAGGGCCGCGTCTATGGATGGGTGATGAGCGAACAGCCATTCACACTGTTCGGTGCCACGTGGGATGCCGGGCTCTCCCCGGCATTCGTGGCGCTCGTGCTCTCTGTCGTGCTGATGACGGTCTTCGTGTGCCGTCAGGTGGTGATCAGCCGTGTGAACAGCAAGCACCAGCCGCTCATGGACGTGAAGCTATTCTCGATCTCGTCCTTCCGCAACGGCAACATCGCCACGCTGATCATTGGCCTGGGTGAATTTGGCATCATCGCCGTCCTGCCGCTGTGGTTGCAGTTCACTCTGGACTACACGCCGCTGGAAGCCGGAGCAACACTTGTCCCTATCGCTATCGGCAGCTTCGTTGCCAGCGGCATCAGCTTCCCGCTCTCCGCGAAGGTCTCTCCGCTGGCACTGGTGCGTATCGGTCTCATCCTTGAAGTAGTGGGACTTGCCGGCCTCGGCCTTGTTGCGGCCGTCACTGACGCGAATTGGTGGTTCATCGCCCTGGTCCTGTTCTTCTACGGGATCGGCGTCGGATTCGCCACGTCCCAGGTGACCAACGTGGTCTTGGCAGATGTTCCGGAAGGAGATGGCGGTCAGAGCTCGGGCATCCAGAGCACCTTCCGCCAACTGGGCTCGGCACTTGGTATCGCCGCCTTGACGACGGTATTCTTCTCCTCCCTGGGGAGCACCCTGCAGAACAAGCTAACCGACGCCGGCCTCTCCGGGGCGGAGGCGAGCAATCTCAGCAACGCGGTCACCGACAGCGCCGGAGCCGCCATTGGGCCGCTGGCAGCGAACCCGGAAACAGTTTTCGTCGCCGATGCGGCGAGGGAAGCGATGACCCAAGCGATTGCGTTTGGTTCCTACCTCGCGGCCGGTTTCCTCATCATCGGGGTGGTCGCCACCCTGCTCATTCCGAGCAAGCGGCTCACCGAGAAGGCACACGCCGACAGTGTTTCAACCGAGGCTCAAAAATCCGTAAGCGGCAAAGCGTGAACTGGGTGCCCAACTCGCCCGCCCTTCTGCTCTGAGCGGTGGTCTCCGCCTCCCGACCGCGGGGGCGGAGACCACCTCACTACCGGGGCCGGATTCACCGAATGAACCGGCAACCCTCGCCCACTCTGAAAGGAACCACCGCATGCCGAATATGCGTGTACTGATCTCCGGAGCCAGCATCGCTGGTCCCGTCGCCGCCTACTGGTTGGCAAGATACGGGTGGGAGGTCACCATCATCGAGCGTGCCGCCCAACTGCGGGTGGGCGGGCACAATATCGACGTTCGCGGCGCCGGACGCGAAGTGGCCCGCCGCATGGGAATAGAACAGACCATCAGAGAGGCGACAACGGGTGAAAAGGGGACACGGTTCATCAACAGCAATGGCGAAACAGTCGCCGAGTTCCCGGCCTCGACCTCCGACACCGCAGGTGCGACAGCTGAGCTGGAGATCCTGCGCGGAGATCTTGCACGCATCATCATTGACACCAACTCCACGGGTGTCGAGTACATCTTCGGCGACGTCATCACCGGCGTCACCGAATCCGCCGACGAAATCACCGTATCCTTCCAGCACGGGCCTGACCGCTCCTTCGACGCCCTGGTGATAGCCGAAGGCATCAATTCCCGCACCCGGGCCCTGGTATACGGAGACGAGCCAGTCATCAGGCACCTCGGCCTGTACACGACATATTTCACCATTGACCGCACCCCCCACGATGACGATTGGGCGCACTGGTACAACACAACTCAAGGCCGGGCCGCTCTTCTGCGCCCCGACAACAAGGGCACCACCCGGGCCGCCCTCTCGTTCCTCTCCGGTCCGGAAGGATACGAAGACCTGCCCCCCAAACAACAGAAGACGGCAATACGCAACCGCTTCGCTGACGCCGGATGGGAAATCCCCCGCATCCTAGAAGGTCTCGAAAGCGCAGAGGACATGTATCTGGACTACATCGGACAAGTACACGCCCCGAGCTGGTCCAAAGGCAAAGTGATACTACTTGGCGATGCAGCCTACTGCGCCTCACCCATCAGCGGCATGGGCACCAGCCTGGCCCTCGTCGGCGCGTACGTGCTGGCCGGAGAACTCGCATCCCATCCCCACGACACCGATACCGCAAACCAAAACTACGAACGCCTCATGAGGCCATACGTCCACCAAGCCCAACAACTGCCACCCGGTGCCCCCCGCATAGCAAACCCCAAAACCCGACCCGGCCTGGCGGTCTACAACGCTGCGCTCAAACTCGGCGCAACCCGCGCATTCAGCGCACTGGGCGAAAAGATTTTTACACCACCGGCTGACAAGATCGAACTGCCCCACTACACACATCTGATCAAATCAACCTTTGTTTCCAACCAGAATTCCGATTCTCCTCAACAAATACCCCACGATGATGAGGATCATGTCTCCTGACCTCCCAGGGACCCGCATCAACAGACAAGGCATGATTGCTTCGATTTACCGGAACCCTTGGAGCAATAGTCATGACCCCGCTCACCCTCACCCCGGCCGGAATTCTCCCGACCGCGAGCTCCAACTCACCTGGCGGAAACCGCCGGGACCCGGCCGCACCGATGATGATCTCCGGCGGTACCGTCATCGCCCCGGAGGGCGTGCACTCGCCAGGCTGGGTCGATATCCGTGCTGATTGCCCCGTCGAGGACCTCGATGGAGCTGTTCCTGGTGGCCAGCTCGAGCATGGATGCTTCGGAGAAGTAGCGTCGTTCGCCAGCTCCCCACTCGTCGTGCTGCTCGATCAAAACCAACCCGGCCAGGCGCAACAGAGCTGCAGCGTTGGGAAACACGCCGACGACGTCGGTGCGGCGTTTGATTTGTTCACCCGTTCCAGCGAGTTTGTGGACCAGATCTGGCGCCAGTGCCGCCGCAGGAACGCAGCGAACTCATGTTCGACACCATGGCCGGCGAGTCGCTCTCACGGCTCTGAATGCGCGACGACGGCTGGTTGGGGTGCCCTCGGCGGCCAGGTGCTGGCGCCGAGTTCCCGGGAGATGTTTCGGGCCGTTTCGCGCAAGCTATTCAGCACGCTGGATTCAGGAGGCCACTCGCTCGTCGGAACGACAACAGCGACCGCGGCAATGACAGTGCCGCGGGTGTCCACCACGGGCACCGCGACCGACGACTCACCCAGCACCGCCTCGTCCTCTTCGGTGGCGATGGCGTGTTCCGTAATCGAGGTTAACTGCATGGCGAGCTGGGCTGGGTCGGTGATCGTGGCGCCGGTGAGACTGCGGAGGGTTCGCCCCAGCAATTCGGAGGTGTACTCCGGGCTATACGCGAGGAGAACTTTGCCCATTGCCGAGGCGTGGGCAGGGATGGACAGGCCCGTTTCGGGCATCTGCTGGCTGCCGTCAGGGCGCTCGTTGTGATGGATGACGATGACCTCGTCGAACAGCTGTACTCCCAAACGCGTGGACAGTCCGGTTCTGCGCGCGAGTTCGACGGTCCAGCGCATGGCCCGCGCGCGCACATCGAGCGTGTCGAGGTAGACATTCGAGAGTTTGAGCAGGGCCGGGCCGAGCAAGTACCGGCTGCCGCCGGGCTCCTGCGCGACAAGGCCGTGGCCCTGCAACGATTTGACGATGCCGTGCACGGTCGAGACCGGCAGCCCCAGTTCGGCGGAGAGTTCGGTGATGCCGAGGTGGCGTGCGCCCTGCAACGATGACAGCACTTTCGCCGCACGATCGATGGCTTGAATCACATCTGCACCTCCGGTTGATCTCTTCAGTATGCTGCGCCATTGACACTTCTTCATAACCCGTGTTGACATCCACCATCCTTCCGGAGGATATTCGACATTGTCGAATTGCATTCTGTGGCTTGTATTGAGTTGCGGGCGAACGCGTCTCGCGGATCCACCTCGAAAAGTTCAACGGAGAGCAAACATGAAGGTAAACCTGGAGGTCTCAACATGAAGAAACTGATCAATTCCCCGGAGACGGTTCTGGCCGATTCCCTTATCGGCGTGGCGGCCGCGCATCCGGAACTTCGCGTCGACCACGTCAACCGCATCATCTATCGGGCAGCCCCAACGAGAGTAGGCAAAGTTGCCCTGCTCTCGGGTGGAGGTACCGGTCATGAGCCGCTCCACGGCGGTTTTGTCGGTGTGGGCATGCTTGACGCGGCCTGCGCTGGAGCGGTCTTCACCTCGCCGACGCCCGACCAGATGCTCGAGGCGACGAAGGTTGTGGACAGCGGAGCGGGCGTGCTGCACATAGTCAAGAACTACACGGGTGACGTGATGAACTTCGAAATGGGCGCGGAACTCGCGGCGGCGGAGACCGGGATCACGGTTGCAGTTGTGGTCGTTAACGACGACGTGGCGGTCGAGGATTCAACGTTCACCGCAGGCCGCCGGGGTGTGGGCACCACGGTCCTGCTCGAGAAGATCGTGGGTGCGGCCGCTGAGGAAGGCCGCGACCTCGCCGCCGTCACCGCGGTGGCCCGCCAGGTCAATGAGTCCGGTCGCTCCATGGGAGTTGCCCTCACCAGCTGCACAGTCCCGTCGGCCGGGAAACCAACTTTCGAGCTCCCCGAAGACGAGATGGAGATCGGCGTGGGCATTCACGGGGAGCCGGGACGCTTCCGCGTGCCGTTGGCCGGGGCCGCTGAGGTAGCCCGCCAACTCGTCGAGCCGATCCTCGCCGACTTGGACTTCACCGGGGCCCCGACGATCGTGATGCTGAATGGGCTAGGCGGTACCCCGTTGATCGAGCTTTATGTCATGTACGCCGAAGTCCGGAAGATCCTCGACGCTGCCGGCATCACGGTCGCCCGCTCTCTCGTGGGCAATTACATTACGGCGCTGGACATGGCGGGCTGCTCTGTCACGATCCTCAAGGCTGACGAAGACCTGCTTCATCTGTGGGACGCACCGGTAAACACCGCCGGAATGCGCTGGGGGATCTAACACCATGACGAATGACACGATCGACCTTGATCAGCTCACCGGCTGGCTGACCCGGTTTCGCGATTTGGTGACTGAGAAGGTCGCTTACCTCACCGAACTGGATTCGGCCATCGGCGACGCGGACCACGGCTCGAACATGACCCGTGGCATGGGTGCGGTCCTCGAGAGAATCCAGGCTTCGCCGGCTGGCACCGTTGACGAACTGTTCAAGGGCGTGGGAATGACCCTGGTGACGTCGGTGGGTGGCGCCAGCGGCCCTCTGTACGGCACCTTTTTCCTGCGGATCGGTACCACGGCAGGACCGGTCAAGGCTCTGGACGCGTCCGGCCTGGCGGCGGCCCTCCGTGCAGGGCTGGATGGTGTCGTTGCCCGCGGCAAGGCTGAGGCGGGGGACAAGACCATGTTCGACGTTCTTGCTCCCGCGCTCGACGCGTTCGATGCCGCTCTTATCGTGTCTTCCGATATTTCTTCAGCAGCCCGTGCTGCCTACTCCGCCGCCCGAACGGGGCGGGATGCCACTGAACCTCTGCTCGCCCGCAAGGGTAGGGCAAGTTACCTGGGGGAGCGCAGCATCGGTCATGTCGATCCGGGAGCCGCGTCGACGTCGCTGCTCTTCCAAGCGCTGGCCGAGATCCTCGACGAGGAGTAGATCGTGATAGGAATCGTAGTTGTATCGCACAGCCCCCGTCTGGCGCAGGCAGCAGTGGACCTCGCGGTGGAGATGGTCGGGGTCAACGGGCCGGCCATCGCAATCGCGGCCGGTGCCAGCGAAGGCGTCATCGGAACGGATGCGCTCAAAGTCTCCGAGGCCATCGCCGAGGTGTCCTCTCCCGAGGGCGTGCTCGTGATGATGGATTTAGGATCGGCTGTGATGAGCGCGGAAATGGCGCTGGAATTCTCGGACGACCCCGATGTGCCCGTCCGGCTCAGCAGCGCTCCCTTCGTTGAGGGTCTAATGGCGGCAGTCGTGCGAGCGGCGGGTGGCGCCACCCTCGACGACGTGGAACGTGAGGCCCGAGGCGCCCTCCGCGCCAAGCAGAGCCACCTAGGCGACGAGGAGCCGGCCGGCCGTCCGGCCGATTCCGGCCCGGCGGCGGAACACACGATCCAGGTAATGCTGCTGAACCCCCACGGCCTGCACGCGCGACCGGTTTCGATGCTCGTCACCGCCATCAGCGCATTTGAGGCGACGGTGACGGTCGCCAACCTCCGCACCGGCAAGCCCCCTGTGCCGGCCAACAGCCCGACGGCACTGTTGGCCGTCGGCGCCCGGAAGGGCGACACGATCTCTGTCGCAGCGGCCGGACGACAGGCCGTGGCGGCACTCGAGGCCGTGAGCGACCTGGTCTGCAAGGGCTTCGGGGAACTGGAGACCACAAACGCTCCCGCGCCCATTCCGGCACTGCCCGCGCCGCAACCGGAGGCACCGCCCTCGACCGAGGCGGCGTCGAACCGGCCGCTAGGCGTAAGTCCTGGCCTCGCCGTCGGTCCGATCGTGCGGATGCAGGAGCCGATGGGTGAACCCGGACCGGCAGCCGAACTCTCTATGCGCGAACGGGAGGCGGCCGCGGAGAGAATCGTAACTGCCGCGGCATCCGTTGCCCTGGCCTTCAGGGCCAAGGCGGTCCGGGTCACCGGAGCGGCGCAGGGAATTCTGGAAGCGACGGCGCTGATGGCGGCCGATCCCGGATTGATCGATGCGGCCGTTTCCCGGGTGACCAAGCAGGGTCACACTCCAGAGCGCGCCGTTTGGGCGGCCGTGGGTGAGGTCGCGTCGCTCTTCAGCGAACAGGGCGGGCTCCTCGCCGAGCGCATCCCGGACCTGCACGACGTGCGCAACCGCATCGTGGCTGAGCTGCTCGGCCGTCCGGCACCGGGCCTGCCGGATCGTTCCGAGCCATATGTGCTCGTGGCCCGTGACCTGGCGCCCGCCGACACGGCGCTGATCGACCCCAAAGTGTGTCGGGCGATCGTCACCGTCGAAGGCGGCCCGACCTCCCACACGGCCATCCTCGCGCGTGCCCTCGGCCTACCCGCCGTGGTGGCGGCCCGGGATGCGATGGACCTGCCCGAGGGGAGCGTGGTGATCGTCGACGGCACGACCGGTGAAATCGTCGTGGACCCCACCGACGAGCAGGTGGTGCGAGCTGAGGGTCAGGTCGGCCGGGTGGTCACCTTCGACGGCGCGGGAGCGACCAGAGACGGGCACCGTGTGCAGCTCCTCGCGAACGTGGCTTCGCCGGACAGCGTTGCCGCCGCGATCGAGGCGAATGCCGAGGGAGTCGGCCTCTTCCGCACCGAATTCTGCTTCCTCGACCACGCCGAAGCTCCGGGACTGGACGAACAGGTCGCCGCCTACCGTCAGGTGTTTGCCGCATTCCCTGGGAAGAAAGTGACGATTCGAACACTGGATGCGGGCGCCGACAAGCCGCTCGCCTTCGTCACGGCCGCGGACGAGGTCAACCCTGCCCTCGGCATCCGGGGGTATCGCACCGCGTGGCAGCGCCCTGAACTGTTGGACACCCAGCTGCGGGCCATCGCCACGGCGGTGGCTGCAGAGGACGCCGTCGTCGGTGTCATGGCTCCCATGATCGCGACCGTCGACGAGTCTGCGGATTTTGCGGCCCGATGTGCCGCGCACGGCCTGCACAACGTGGGTGTGATGATCGAGACTCCTGCCGCCGCCATCACCGCGAGCTCAATCCTCGAACGGGTGGACTTCGCGAGTCTGGGGACCAACGACCTTGCCCAATACACTATGGCGGCCGATCGGCTGATGGGAGAGCTCGCCCTGCTCAACGACCCCTGGCAGCCAGCGGTCCTGCGGATGATCCGGGAGGCTTGCCAGGCCGGTGTGGTGGCTGGTAAGCCGGTCGGGGTCTGCGGAGAGGCCGCGGCAGATCCGATGCTCGCCGCCGTCCTGGTGGGGTTCGGGGCAACCAGCCTGTCGATGTCTCCGCGCGCCCTGGGTGGCGCGGCGAAGTTCCTGCGTGGCGTGACGCTGAATCAATGCCGGGATGCCGCGATCGCCGCGGTTGCCGCCGGTAGCGCCGACGCGGCCCGGTCCGCCGCCGCTGTTCTGCTTGAGCCGACACGGGTGTAGCGAGCCCGAAACAACCCGCTAATCCGGTGGGGACCCGGACTGCTGTACTGCTCCGGAAGATGCCCGCCGAATCGTTGGACGATCGCTTGACTCGAGCGTATCCCCGGCGGCTCGGCGGGCATCTGCTGGTGCCGGGCCGCTCACGAGCGTCCGATTTGCACAGACGTGCATCGATGGTTTCCAAAATTGGAACCCATCGTCCAAAAATGCTGAATAGCATTCAGGAAATATGGCTTCGGACGCGTGTTTACGCCTTGAAACTGATTTTGTGGGCCTTGATCTCGGATTGGGCGAACGTGCCAGAATCCGCTCGAAGGTGCGTTCGCTCGGCCGCTCGGCGTAGGACGCCCGTTTTCGGCCGGATCGGCGGGCGTAGTGTGAAATCTGTGACCCGGAAGACCGGTTCACCGCTACCGTCCCACAAAGATGTAGACGCAGTTCAACCAGGAAGAAGGTCTACGATGACCACTCCAATCCGCACAGTTATGAGCCCCGGACGTTACGTCCAGGGCAAGGGAGCGATTGATCGCCTCGGCGAATTTGTGGCTCAGATCGGATCCGCCCCCGTGATCGTCGCTGATGACGTCGTGTGGGGCTTCGCAGGGGAGCAGGTGTCGGCGAGCTTCGCCACTGCGGGCCTCCGCGTTGAACGAGTCGAGTTCGGCCGATTCGCGACCGCGGCCGCAGTCGACGCGCTGGTCGAGAAGATCCGCGCAACCAAGTCCGACGTGATCATCGGCGTGGGTGGCGGAAGCACGATCGACTCAGCCAAGGCCGCCGGCTTCCTGGCCGGAATTCGCTGGGTCAGCGTGCCCACCGTGGCATCGACCGACGCACCCACCTCCGCACTCTCGGTGATCTACACGGAGGAGGGCGAGTTCGTCGAGTACCGGTTCTTCCCCCGCAATCCCGACCTTGTGCTTATCGACACCCAGATCGTGGCCAATGCGCCGGTCGAGTTCCTCATCGCCGGTATCGGCGACGCATTGGCAACCTGGCTCGAAGCCCGGGCCACGGCGACTGCCAATGCGACCACGATGGCCGGTGGGCTACCGACCCAAACTGGAACCGCGCTGGCCAAGTTGTCGTGGGACGTCATCTGGGAAAATGCCCTTCCCGCACTCGACGCCGTGCGTGACAACCTGGTCACTCCTGCTCTCGAAAAGCTGGTAGAAGCTAACACCCTATTGTCCGGGCTTGGTTTTGAGTCGGGCGGCCTAGCGGCGGCCCACGCCATCCACAACGGTCTGACGGCGGCGCCGCAGACCCACGGGCTCACCCACGGTCAGAAGGTGAACATCGGCTCTTTGACCCAACTCGTCCTTGAGGGCGCGCCACGCACCGAGGTGGAAGACTTCATCGAGTTCACCACTCGCGTCGGTTTGCCAACCACGCTGACGGAGATCGGTCTGGGCCTAGACGACGAGAAAGAACTGAGGGCCATCGCAACGGCTTCAACCCTGCCGGGCGAGACAATCCACAACATGCCGTTCGTAGTCACGGCAGACGACGTTCTCGACGCCCTCAAGTCGATCGAGCGGCTCTCTCGCTCCGTGCGCGTTGCGCGCGGACTGCCCGCTCCCGTCAGGTACGTGCAAAAGCACTGACACGTCGGCCCGCCGGTCGCCACGCACCGCAGTGGCGTTCCGGCTGGCCGCCGTCCTGCACTCGGCCGCCGGGGCGGCGCTGTCGTTGATGAACAGGTCGCCCGCTGAGGCTGTCTTGCTTGGACCTGCCCGAGCACGCAGATGCACCGACGGGTGCAGCGCAGCCCGGACAGTTCCGAGCCAGCCCCGCGATCGTTGAGCGGGATGCTGTCGGTTGAGGCATCCGCGCGATGGACGCCCGTCGCGACGCCGCCGACGACCCCGGCGTCCTGAGCACCTCGGAGTCGACGTCGGGATAGCGGCCGACGTATAGGTGGCTGGGCACCTTGGAGAAGGGCGATCTGGGCGTTGTGGGTGCATTTGGGGCTCACGCGGCGGTTGACCGCATTCATGCTGTTTCAGGCGATACCCATGATTATGTTCGAGTCGAAGAACTCGCCGTGAATCCGTGCAACCGAGAAGGCCACGCGCCCCAACTGTTCGACATCATTTGGACCGGGCACCGGAACGACCTGCGCGGTGACCTGGAAGCTGTCCAAGATTAGCTACTCCACCCGGCTCGTCGCGTTCAGTGGAAAGCTGATCTGGACGTAGACCAGCCCGCTGGCTCTAGCCTGGCTGAGCAGGCGGGACCCCGAAGAGGGACGGCTCTCATGTCCGGACTCGGATGCAATATGGGTGCGCCGCCGTGAACGTGTCGCTGGTTCGGTTGGACGGGGATGGATCGTTGGGTGGGTGATCTTGAATCCGTGCACGGATGTTCACATTGTTTGACCGTTTGTGCGGAACTCAGCACTCTAAAGATTTGCTCGCGCAGGACTTCCAGTTGGACTTCGTTCTCGTCGATTGTCACCACCAAAGCGGAAGAGCAAGGCCGGAGCATGGGACAAGTCCACGATTATCTACAACCAACGCCTCACGCTCCGCGGAATACCGGAAGAGGCGCATGAATACATGCTCGGCTCACGTTCTGCGATCGATGTTAACGCCGACCGAAAACAGGACCAACAACGCCGATTGAAAACAGGACCACCGACCAGTATGGAAGGTGATCAATATGGACGATTGGGCGAAGATACGCCAACTGTTTTCGACGGGTGAGTACTCGAAGCGGGAGATCGGCCGGCTCGTCGGCGTCTCGCGGGGAACGGTGGAGCGGGCGCTGGAATCAGACCGGCTGCCGAAGTATCAGCGGCCCGCGGTTGGGTCGAGTTTCGATGCGTTCGCCCCGCAGGTTCGGGCGTTGTTGGCCGTGACGCCGACGATGCCGGCCTCGACGTTGGCCGAGCGCGTCGGCTGGCCTGGGTCCGCGTCAGTGTTCCGCGAGAAGGTCGCCAGCGTCCGGCCGGAGTACGTGGCGCCGGATCCCGCGGACCGCCTCGTTCACGAGCCGGGCCGGCAGGTCCAGTGCGACTTGTGGTTCCCGCACGAGCCGTTGCCGCTGGGACACGGGCAAGAGGGCATGCCGCCGGTGCTGGTGATGACGTCGACGTTCTCCGGGTTCTTCCAGGCGCTGATGTTGCCGTCGCGGACGACACCCGATCTGCTCGGCGGGATGTGGTCCCTGCTGCAAGCCGCCCACGCGGTGCCGAAACGGCTGCTCTGGGACAACGAGACCGGTATCGGCCGCGGCAAACTCACCGAGCCCACGGCCGCGTTCGCCGGGACGCTGGGCACGGAGATCAAGCTCCTCAAGGCGCGAGACCCGGAGTCCAAGGGCATGGTCGAGCGCCGCAACCGGTTCTTCCGCTCGTCGTTCATGCCGGGCCGCGACTTCGCCTCACCGCAGGACTTCAACGAGCAGATGGCGGCCTGGCTGCCGATCGCCAACGCGCGGCACTCCCGCTCCCGGCGGGCTAGGCCGATCGACCTGATCGCCCAGGACCGGGCCGCGATGCGCCCACTCTCATCCGTGGTCCCGGACGTGTTGTTTCGCAACACGGTTCGGCTGCCCCGGGACTACTACGTTCGGGTGCACTCGAACGACTACTCCGTCGCGCCGGCGCTGATCGGCCGGCTCGTGGACGTGACGGCTGACCTCGAGCGCATCCACGTCTCCCATAACGGCGTCACCGTCACCTCCCACGACCGTGCGTGGGCCAGGCAGCTGACCGTCACCGACCCCGACCACGTCGCCCAGGCGGCCGTGTTGCGGCGCCAGTTCCAGACGCTGCGCCGCGATCAACGACCCCAGGCTCACGTCGCGTTCGTAGAGACGGCCAGCCTCTCGTCCTACGACGACGTGTTCGGCGTTGACACCGGTCGTGGCCTGACTGATCTGAGCCTGATCGCATGAGCACCGCAGCATCTCAGATCGAGTACTACGCCCGCGCGCTGCGCGCCCCGAGGATCGGCGACGCGTTCCGGCGCCTGGGCGATCAGGCCCGCGATGCCGGCTGGTCGCACGAGGAATACCTCGCCGCGGTCCTTTCCCGCGAGGTCTCCGAACGCGAGGCCTCCGGCGCAGCCCTGCGAATCAAGGCCGCCCGGTTCCCGGGGCACAAGACGTTGGAGGACTTCAACTTCGATCACCAGCCCTCCGCCGACCGGAACCTGATCGCGCACCTGGGCACGAGCACGTTCGTGACCGAGGCGAAGAACGTCGTCCTCCTCGGCCCGCCCGGCACCGGCAAGACCCACCTCGCCGTCGCACTGGGCGTTCAGACCGCCAAACACGGCCACCGCGTCCTGTTCGACACCGCAACCGGCTGGGTCGCCCGCCTTCAAGACGCCCACTCCCGCGGGAAACTCGCCGCGGAGCTGACCCGGCTGCGCCGCTACAGCGTCCTGATCTGCGACGAGGTCGGTTACATTCCATTCGACCAGGACGCCGCGAGCCTGTTCTTCCAGCTCGTCGCGAGCCGCTACGAACACGCGTCGCTGATCATGACCAGCAACCTGTCATTCGGGCACTGGGGCGGGGTCTTCGGCGACCCGACCGTCGCCTCCGCGATGATCGACCGCATCGTTCATCACGCCGACGTAATCAGCCTCAAGGGCACCAGCTACCGGCTCAAAAGCCACCAGACCGCGCCCGATACGGCATAGTAGAAACACACATAGTGGTCCTGTTTTCAAACGGCACTATTGGCCCTGTTTTGGGTCGGCGTTGACAATCGAGTGGGTTCTGGATGACTCCCTCCCCGAATCGCTCCAGTGGATCATGCGGGGCGTGCTCGCCCTTGTCTTCGTGGCAATGGGCGTCGGTCACTTTGTGCCGCTGATGCAGCACACGATGGTCGCCATGATCCCGCCGCGGTTACGCGGCCGCGGACTGCTGAGCGGTCGAAACCTTGTGATCTTCACCGGGCTCTGCGAGATCGCAGGAGGTATCGGCCTGCTCCTGTCGCAGACCCGGCTGGCTGCCGGTATCTGCCTGCTCGTGTTCCTCATCGTCGTGTTTCCCGCCAACGTCCACGCAGCGCGAAATCGGGAGCGTTTCGGTGCCGCGGCGTTCCCGCTCGTTCCGCGCCTGATCTTCCAGCTGGTGCTCATGGCACTCCTCGTCGGGCAGTCCTGCCCGCTTGACCACGTAGAGACGTCCGGAGCAGATGCTCCGGCGCCGTCAAAGCGGCGTTTGCTTCGACACCGTGGGTGCATTCGTACGGATGGAAACTGTCTATTTTTTCGAGCAAACTTAGACTGGGACCGGCCCTAGTTCAGTTGACTCAAAGGGTTAGTGGTCTCAGGCCGCCAAGATCCCGAGGCTGCGCGTCGGCTCGTTCTTCACCGCGCAGATCCGGGACACCTCCGACTTGGAGATCCCGGTGTCAGCGCCGAGCGCCTTGACCAGGTCGTCGACTTTCCGGGTCGAGACACCGTGGACGTAGGCCTCCATCACGACCGCGAACAACG
>NZ_SOGH01000034.1:0-57132 GCF_004402305.1 Cryobacterium sp. TMB3-10
CCCGGTCACATTCCGAACCCGGAAGCTAAGACTCTTTGCGCCGATGGTACTGCAGGGGGGACCCTGTGGGAGAGTAGGACACCGCCGGACTTAACTTAGAAACACACAGGAAAGCCACCCCACCAGGGGTGGCTTTTCTGCGTTTAACCCCACCCTCCCCGGTCGAGCCCCTCACGAGCCCCAGAGCCGGCCTCACCGGGTCTCGACAGGCTCGACCGACGAGGACGGTCACGACCCGCAGGGCGGCTCACCAGGGCTCGACAGCCACAGCTCGCGGGCGAAGGGGAGAGGAGGGGTTAGCGCTCGGGGAAGTCGTGCGGGCGGCCGGTGAGGACCGGAGAGAGCTTCTCAAGCCGGCCGCGCTCGAGCAGATGGCCGTTGTACTCGCGGTTACGCCGTACTTCTGCCACGCCGATGAGAAGGTACTCCGGCGGTACCGCCGGGAGGGGCGACACGAACGGCGCCACCTCCGCGGCGAGGCCCTCCGCCAGCCGCACCCGGGTGTCGGGGGAGAGCTGGTGGGCCTGCCGCAGGAACTGCGCCACCCGGCGAGACAGTCGATCGGGCAGGCGGGCGACGTCCACCGTCGCGGCCCAGGACGCCAGGACCGGCGGCAGCACAAAGGTGGGTTCACTGAACCGCGGCACCCTCTCGTGTTGGCTGTAGGTGCCGGCCAGGAGGTCGCCGAGTCGTTTGGAACGGGAGTTGAGCAGGGCGCAGGTGACCGCGAGTCCGCCGAAGGTGAGGAAGATCTCGATCACGCCCATCAGCGCCCGAATGAAGGAATGCCGCAGCCCGGTGGCGCCGCCGTCATCCCGCACGATGCGCGCGCCGACCGCCCAGCGGCCCAATGACCGTCCGTGCGAGAGGGTCTCGACCAGCATCGGCACGATCAGCAGCGAGAAGACCAGGCCCGAGATGGCCAGCGCCTGGGCCAAAGCCTCGTCGATTCCGTCGCCGAACAAACTCGAAACCACCAGCGCCATGAGCAGGAAGAAGCCGACGTAGGCCACCCAATCGATCATCGTTCCCGCACCTCGCAGGATCACGCTCGCCGGGCGAACATCGAGGGCAACGGCCTCACCGGTCACCAGCTCGTGCTCGATCAGGGAATCTTCACCGTGATCGGCTGCTTTCCAGGGCTCCGCCATGTCTACTATTGAATCAGATGGATCTTGACGCGTATTCAGCGGCGCACCGCGCCGAATGGGACCGCCTGGCCGTACTCGGCCGCCGGCGGCAACTCAGCGGTGCCCAGTCCGACGAACTGATCCAGGCCTATCAGGCCGGCGCCACCCAGCTCTCGGTCATCAAGACCGCCGCCGGTTCGACGATGCAGGGCGACAGGCTCTCGGTGCTCCTGTCCAGGGCCCGGCTGCGCTTCACGGGCGCGGGCACCAATGTGCTCTCGCAGTTGCCGCGGTTCTTCCTCACCCAGCTACCGGCCGCGCTGTACAGGTTGCGCTGGCTCACCCTGGCGGTGGCCGTGGTGACGTTTGTCGTCGCGGGCCTCTACGCGGTCTGGGCCACCAACAATCCCGACGTGCTGGCCAACTTCGGGTCTCCCGCCGAGCTGGAGCAACTCGCGAACCAGAGCTTCGTCTCCTACTACTCTGAGAACCCCGCGGCGTCCTTCGCCGGACGGGTGTGGACCAACAATGCCTGGATCGCGGCGCAGTGTGTCGCGTTCGGCATCCTGGGCGTCTACGTGCCGTACATCGTCCTGCAGAATGCCCAGAACCTCGGCGTCACCGCGGCGGTGATGTTCGCCTACGACGAGGGCGACACGTTCTTCCTCTACATCGCCCCGCACGGCTTGCTGGAACTGACCGCGATCTTCGTGGCGGCAGCAGCGGGCCTTCGCATCTTCTGGGCCTGGATCGCGCCGGGTGCCCGCACCCGCGGTCAGGCCCTGGCCGAGGATGCCCGCGCGCTGTTCACGGTGGCGATCGGACTGGTTTTTGTGCTGCTGGTGTCCGGCATCATCGAGGGCTTTGTGACCCCGGCGCCATGGCCGTGGCCGGTGAAGATCGGCATCGGCGCTGCGGCCCTGCTGGCCTTTCTCGCCTACATGCTGGTGCTCGGCGGGCGCGCCGTGCGCGCGGGCGAGACCGGTGACCTGGCCGAGTTCGAGGCCGGCAGCGCCCGAGTCTTCGCCGGCTGAGCGTCGCCGACTAGAGCCGGCCCGCCGCCTTGAGGGCGATGTAGCGGTCGGCCAGGGCCGGCGGCAGCTCGTCGGGGGCACCGGTGACCACGTCTGCGCCGAGCTGCCGCACAGCCGCGGCCACCCGAGTGGCGTCCAGCAAAGTGCGTTCCGCCGACGCGGCCCTGTACACGTCTTCGCGGGTCCCTCGGCTGCGGGTCAGACCGGCGACCGACGGGTCCGTCACCGATGCCACCAGCACGGTGTGCCGCGAGGTGAGTTGACCGAGCACCGATAGCAGCCCCGTCGACGCGCCGGGGGCATCCATCGGGGTGAGCAACACCACCAGCGCATGCTGGCCGGTGATGCCACGGATCTGGCCGGGAAGGGCCGTCCAGTCCATCTCGATGAGCTCGGGTTCGATCAGCGCCATGCCGTCCACCATGCGGCTGAGCAGTTCGGCTCCCGACGCGCCCTGCACCCGGGCCCGCACCCGGCGGTCCCAGGCCAGGAAGTCCACCCTGTCACCGGCCCTGGACGCCAGTGCGGCCAGAAGCAGCGCCGCCTCGAAGGCGGTGTCCAGCCGTGGTTCGTCGGCGACCCGGGCGGCGGAGGTGCGGCCGGTGTCGATGACGATCACAATGCGTCGGTCACGTTCGGGCCGCCAGGTGCGCACCACGACGTCGTTGCGGCGCGCGGTGGCACGCCAGTCGATGGACCTCACGTCGTCGCCGCGCACGTATTCGCGCAGGGAGTCGAACTCGGTACCCTGGCCGCGCACGAGCACGCTGGTGCGTCCGTCGAGCTCCTTGAGCCGGCTGATCCGGCTCGGCAGGTGTTTGCGGGAGTGGAAGGGCGGCAGCACCCTGATCTGGGCGGGCGCGATGAGGGTGGCCTGCCTGGCCCAGAGGCCCAGCGGGCCCATCGAGCGCACCGTCACGTGGGACGCGGTGCGTTCTCCGCGCCGGGTGGGCACGAGAGTCAGCTCGACGAGGCGTCGTTCCCCGGCCGGCAACGTCACAGCCGTGCGGTTGTTGCCCGCGCCTGCCGACGGCTGCCACCCGTCGCGGACGATGCCGCGAAGCCGGCGGGGACCATCGTTGCGCAGATAGAGCTCGCTGGTCACCTCCTCACCCAGGCGCACCCTGGACGGCAACACCCGGGCCAGGGTCAGCCGCCGCGGCGACGCGGCGAGGGCCAGGTCGATGATCCCGAGTGTCAGGGCGAGCAGCAGCCAGCCGGCCAGGACCGCCAGTGCCCGCGCGGACGTGTCGCCGAGCAGCACGATGGGCACGACGCCGAGGGCGACGAGGAGGACGAAGCGGCCGGTCAGTGTCATCGGATGCGTGTCATCGGCTAGATCGGAACCTGGACCTGCTGCAGCACGCCGTGCAGGATCGTGTCGACGGTGATGCCTTCGAGTTCCGCCTCCGGGCGCAGTTGGATTCGGTGTCGCCAGACTGGCAGCACCATGGCCTGCACGTGATCGGGGGTGATCGACGCGTAACCGCTCAGCCACGCCCAGGCCTTGGCCGCGGCGAGGAGGGCGGTGGTGCCACGGGGGCTCACGCCCAGTTTGGCCGACGGGCTGTTCCGGGTGGCCCTGGCCAGGTCGACGATGTACGCCAGCACGTCGGGGCTCGCACCGACGGCGGCGACGGATGCCTGGGCCGCGGCGAGCTCGGCGGCACCGAGCACCGGGGTGACGCCCGCGGCGGTGAGGTCGCGTGGGCTGAACCCGGTGGCGTGCCGGCGCAACACCTCGAGCTCGACGTCACGCTCGGGGATGTCGAGCACGAGCTTGAGCAGGAACCTGTCCAGCTGGGCCTCGGGGAGCGTGTACGTGCCTTCGTATTCGATCGGGTTCATGGTCGCGGCCACGATGAACGGTTCCGGCAGCGGGAGCGAGAGCCCGTCCACGCTGACCTGGCGCTCCTCCATCGCCTCCAGCAGGGCGGACTGGGTCTTCGGTGGTGTGCGGTTGATCTCGTCGGCGAGCAGGATGTTCGTGAAGACGGGCCCGTTGCGGAACTCGAACTCGCCGGCCTTCGCGTCGTAGATGAGCGAACCGGTCACGTCGCCCGGCATCAGGTCGGGGGTGAACTGCACCCGCTTGGTGTCCAGGCTGAGCGCGTGGCTCAGGGACCGCACCAGCAGGGTCTTGGCCACACCGGGTACGCCTTCCAGCAGCACGTGACCGCGGGAGAGCAGGGCGATGATCAGTCCGGTGACGGCGCCGTCCTGCCCGACGACGGCCTTGCCGACCTCGGTGCGCACCTGCGCGAGGGCGCGGCGCAGGCTGTCGGTCGAGGCGTCGGCTGGGCTGGTCTCGGCGGATGTCGGGGCGTGGCTGGTCATGGTTCCATTCTTCCGGTTGACGGGCGAGCGGTGGGGGAGGGCCCGGCGCCGGGCGGGCGGGCGGCGAGGGCGGTGGCGCGTTCCAGTTCGTCGATGGCGTCCGACAGCGCCATCATGGCGGCGTCGCTGCCCGGCACCTCACCGACGAGCACGGCGTGCACGCGCTCCGGCGGCAGGGCGGTGAGCGCCGCGACAGTGCGGATCACCTGGTCGAGGGGCGCGGTCCGGGGCAATCCCGCGGCCTGGGCCATCCGGGCCACCGCACCGATCCGGATCGCGTCGACCGCCCGCAGCCGGGCGCTGCCGCGGGCGTACAGCCGCGCGCGCCCTTCCATGGTCTCGCTGGCCCGCACGACGACGGGCAGGTTCTCGGCGACCAGGGGGCCGAACCGGCGGCCGCGCCACACCATGGCGGTGACGGCGACGCCCACCAGCAGGAGCAGCACCGGCGTCACCCAGCCGGGCGTGAGCGCGCCGAGCGAGGGCGGGCCGGTGACGGGCACGTCGGCCAGGGTCGGCAGATACCAGACCAGGGTGTCGGTGGCGCCGAGAAGGTTGAGGGCCAGCGCGGCATTGCCGTAGGTGGCGATCTCGTCGTTGGCGAACACCGCGGTGTCGGCAACCAGGGTGACGGTGCGGTCATCCGTGACCCGTTCGATCACCGAGAAGGTGTCGTTCTCGCCGGGGAAGCAGCCCGTATAGCCGGCGGTGCCCGCGGGCAGGCCGAGTGTCTTGCCGCCGGGTGAGATCGTTTCGGCGCGCTCGGCGGCCGGAACCGGGCACTCGGCGTCGAGGGAGTCCGCGCCAGACACGCCGCCGAACCCGACTTCGGGGGCCAAGGCCTGCAGGGCACGGAAGTCGGGGTCAACGACAACGGTGCGGCCGGCCAGATCACCGAGCCGATCGAGCTGGTCGGTGCTGAGGTAGCCGGACTCGTCGGACAGGAACAGGGTGGCATTCCCGGCCGCGGCCGTCGCATCGCCGGCCTCGTCGAGGGTGTCCACCGGCACGACGGTCACCCCCTGCTGGCGGAGCACCTCGACGACGGCCATGCCGCCGGTCGGAGCGGGGTTGTCGGCCCCCAGCCGCGGGCCGGCGGCGCCCCCGGCCCCGGTGAGGATGAAGGCGACGACGGCCACGAGCAGGGCGCCGACCCCCGCGACGACCCAGAACACGGACCTCCGCAGCGCGAGGCGAATCGTGGGCGTGCTCGACACCGGACTCGCGGTGGTGACGGCGCTCACGGAGCCACCGGCGCCGTCGAGCGGGGACGGGCGGCCCGCAGATCGGCGTCGAGGTCGACCAGAGCGGAGTAGCCCTGCTCGGTTCCGGTGCCGCCGAGGTAACGCACGCTCTCGAATACGCTCGCGCCACTGATCAACCGGGCCCGTTCGTCGGGGAAGGCGTCGCCGGCCAGTTCGGCGACGCGGTGCGCCGTCGTTCCCGGTGTCGGCCGCAGGATGGTGCGTTCCGCCAGCCCCTGGGCGATGGCCCGGAAGGCCTCCTCGCTGGCGAGGGTCCAGTCGCCGGCCGATGCGGCGGCGGCGGCCGATTTACGCAGTTGATCCGCGGTGCGGCGATCATCGGCGGCGAACAGTCCCGCGGCCTTCCGGCGGCGCCGTGCCCGCCGGGGCAGCCCGAAAACGAGCACGGCGGCCACCAGCAGGGCGATCCCGATCAGCGTCGCGACCAGCGGGATCCAGCCCCCGCTGCCGTCGCCGACGAAGGACAGCGAAGAGAACCAGTCGAAGATCGCCTGGGAGAGCCTGTCGAACCAGGTGGGCTGGGCCGCCTGGTAGGGAGCCTTGGCGAGCTCATCGCGCAGCCACTGCTGCGCGTCGGGCGCGCCGGGATCCACCGGGATCCCCATCCACGGCAGAACCGGCCCCCACCCCGCGATCATGCCCAGGGCGACCCCGGGTCGGGGCGGGTCGCAGTGTCGGCGGCAGCGGGCGCGGTGCGGGTGAGGTAGGGATCGCTGGCCTTGGCGCCGGGGGCCGCTTCGACGAACCTCTGCAGCTCCAGGTCAAGGCCCTCCTTGCGCATCCGCAGGTCGATGTAGATCAGGGCAACGGCGGCCGACTGCACGACGGCGGTCACGGCGCCCAGGACCAGGGCGATCAGGAGCGTGAGGACGTACAGCACGATGGCGGGAATGTAGGCGTCGAAGGCGGCGTTCGGGTCGATCAGGCTGAGCACCACGCTGAACAACAGCGACAGCGGGGTGGTCACGATCTGCGCGACGACGTTCACGATCACCGTGATCAGCAGCAGAACACCCAGGGTGCGCCAGAAGAAGCCGCCCGTCAACGACCAGGAACGCCGGATCGCCTGCCGGATGCCCAACCGTTCCAGCACGATCAGGCTCGGGACGACGGCGGTCTTGGTGCTCACCCAGGCTCCCAGGGCGAGGAGCCCCAGTCCGCCGAAGACACCGACGATCACGGCCGCTGCGATCCACCCGCCGCCCAGGAGCACGCACACGAAGACCAGTCCGCCGATGAGCAGCACGCCGACCAGCAGCGCCGCGCTGAGCAGCAGGGTCCAGCCGACCAGTGGCCACACCCGCCGACCCACCTGGCGCCACAGCGCGCCCAGGCGCAGCTTCTCACCCAGGGTCGCCCGGGACACCTCGAGCACGATCACGCCCTGCAGAAGAGCCGACGCGACGATGGCCAGGGCGACAGGTATCAGGGCGGACAGCACGATGGTGAGGATCGCGCCGGCCTCGACGGCATCCTGTTCATCGACCGGCGCCGAGGCGACCCGGCTGAGGGCGAAAAAACTCACCAGGCCGACGACGACCAGGGTAATCAGGAGCGTGGCGCCCTGCACGATCAGTGCGCTGCCGAAGGTGGCCTTGGGATTGCGCCGCAGAACCTGGAAGGGAGCGCCGAGCAGGGTACCGAAGCCCAGCGGGCGCAGCGGAATCAGACCGGGCTTGGGCGGCGGGGCCCAGGCCGGCGGCGCACTGGGCCGGTAGCCGCCGGACGGTGCCGCCGGAGGGGTGCCGGGCGCGCCTGTCGGGGCGTATTCGCCGTAGCGAGGTACGCCGGGGGAGGTGGTCGGTGGGTGCCAGTCTGGGTCCGTCACGCCTCCATGCTGGCATACCCGGACTGCACTGTGTGGCCTGCGCGATATCTCGGAGCCGTGTCGACTATTCTTGTGCCAGAGATTGCCCGTGTCGTGCGCGTTATTGCCCGGTGACCGGGCGGAAAACGGATCAATGAACTCACGCATTTTGGTTGTCGACGATGACCCCGCACTCGCTGAGATGATCGGCATCGTCCTGCAGGGCGAGGGCTTCGAGCCGCACTTCTGTGCGGACGGGGCGCAGGCCCTTGACGCGTTTCACAGCGTCGTGCCCGACCTGGTGCTCCTCGACCTCATGCTGCCCGGGCTGGACGGCATCGAGGTGTGCAGCCTGATCCGGGCCGAGTCCGGCACCCCCATCATCATGCTGACGGCGAAGTCGGACACCACCGATGTGGTCAAGGGGCTGGAATCCGGCGCGGACGACTACATGGTCAAACCGTTCAACCCCAAGGAGCTCGTCGCCCGGATTCGTACCCGGCTGCGACCGGTCCCGGTGGAGACGCCCGCCAGTCTGCAGATCGGCGACCTCGTCGTCGACGCCGCCGGCCACGAGGTCAAGCGCGGAGAGCAGAGCATCAACCTGACTCCGCTGGAATTCGACCTGCTGCTGGCGTTGGCCTCCAAACCAGCCCAGGTCTTCACCCGTGAGATGCTCCTCGAACAGGTCTGGGGCTATCACTACAAGGCCGACACCCGGCTGGTCAATGTGCACGTTCAGCGTCTGCGCGCCAAGGTCGAAGACGACCCTGACAACCCGCGCATCGTGATGACCGTGCGCGGAGTCGGCTACCGCGCCGGCGCCGCCAGCTAGGGGCCCGGTGGCTGCGCGGTTGGACGTGTTGAGGCTGGACTGGCGATCGTGGGGATCGTGGCGCCGCCTGGCCCAGCAGTTGCGGCGCAGCTGGCGCTCCTCCCTGCAGTTCCGCACCGTCGCCATCACGGTGCTGGCGTCGGGTGCCGCCATTGGACTGGTCGGCGTGTACATGTCGGTCAGTGTCGGCAACGACCTGTTCCAGTCGCGGCTGACCCAGATTCTGGTGGACTCCAACCGGGCCACCAGCGCCGCCCAGGGAATCCTGGACTCCTCGGATGCCGTCGACCGGGTGCAGGTGCAGACGCTGTTGGAGTCAGCCCGCACGTCGATCTCCGCCGCGTCGTCGAGCCGGTTGGTCGCCGTCTTCAGGGTGCCGGGGCAGGAATCGTCGACCGTGGCACCCCAGGACTCCTCGACGTTCGGATCATCCACCGCGGTCATCTCGCCGGAAATCCGGGAGGCCGTGCAGGACGACGCCGACGGGCAGTTCTGGCAATCGGTGACTCTGGCCTCCGACGACGGTTCGTCGGTGCCCGGAATCGTCGTCGGCTCCCAGATCACGGTCCCCGTCGCCGGGCGCTACGAGCTGTACATCGGGTACAGCCTCGCCGACGCCGAATCGACGCTGCTGTTCGTGCAGCGGACCCTGGGCGGCGCCGGCCTGGCCCTGATGGTGTTGATCGGAGCGGTCACCTGGATCGTGGTGCGCTTCGTGGTCGCCCCGATCCAGGTGGCGGCCCAGACCAGCCAGAAACTCGCCTCCGGTGACCTGGGCGTGCGGATCCCCGAAAAGGGCGAGGACGTGATCGCGACGCTGGCCCGTTCGTTCAACGGCATGGCCGACAGCCTGCAGAGCCAGATCAAGGAACTGGCCGACCTGTCCGAGGTGCAGCAACGTTTTGTGTCCGACGTCTCGCACGAGCTCCGCACCCCTCTCACCACGATCCGCCTGGCCGGAGACCTCCTCTACGACCAGCGGGCCAGCTTCCCGCCGGCCACCGAACGCACCGCGGAGCTGCTGCACACCCAGGTGGAACGCTTCGAGCTGCTCCTGGCGGACCTGCTCGAGATCAGCCGCTATGACGCCGGGTCCGTCGAGCTCGAATCCGAACCCACCAATCTTGTGCATCTGGCGGAGGACGTCATCGACGGCATGCGCTCGCTCGGAGATTCCAAGGGGAGCGAGATCAGGCTGGCCGCGCCCGGCGGGCATCTGGCCGCGGAGATGGACCCACGACGGGTGCGCCGCATCGTCAACAACCTCATCGGCAACGCCATCGAGCACGGCGAGGGCAAACCGATCGTCGTGTCGGTGGACAGCAACGAATCGGCGGTGGCGCTGTCGGTACGGGACTACGGAATGGGCATGACCCAGGCCGAGATCACCCACGTGTTCGACAGGTTCTGGCGGGCTGACCCGTCCCGCAAACGCACGATCGGCGGCACCGGGCTCGGCCTGGCCATCTCCCTCGAGGATGCCGCCGCCCACCGCGGCTGGCTGCAGGTCTGGTCCAGTCCCGGCGCCGGGTCCTGCTTCAGACTGACCCTGCCCCGCACAACCGGCGTCGCGCTGACGGTGTCGCCCAACCCGCTGCCGCCGGCGGATGCCGACACCGCCGGATTCGTGTCGCCCCACGCCGAACCGAGAAGAGACCACCATGCGTAGCCCGGCCAGGCTCGTCGCCGTCGTCACCGCGATGGCCCTCCTGCTCGGCGGCTGCTCGAGCATTCCGCGCACCGGGGCAGTGCAGACCGGCCAGGACGTGGTGGCCGGGGAAAACCCGGCCCCGGTCTTCCTGCCGGACCGGCCACGGGACGGGGCCTCGATGGAGGAGATCCTGACCGGATTCATCGGTGCCGCCACCAGCCCGGACAACAACTACGAGATCGCCAGGGAGTTCCTGACGGCGGATTTCAGCGACACCTGGAAGTCCGACACCGGTGTCACCGTTGAAGACGGGTCTGGGCGCATCGTTGTGCCCGTCGACGACAGCACCATGCTCGTGTCCGTGCGACCGGTGGCCGAGGTCAACGCGATCGGTGAGTACCACGGCGACGCCGCGTCGGCGAACGTGCAACTGCGCTACCAGTTCGCGCAGGTGAACGGCGAGTGGCGGATCAGTGCGGCGCCCAACGGCACCGTTCTCGACCAGAACACCTTCGAGGACGTCTTCAGCGCCCAGTCGCTCTATTTCTTCGACCCGGACTTCCAATTCCTGGTGCCCGACGTGCGGTGGTACCCGCGCGGGACATCCCTGCCGACCAAGATCGTCAACGGCGTGCTCAGCGGACCCAGTGAGTGGCTCGCCGGCGCGGTGACGTCGGCGTTCCCCGAGGGCACCGCCCTCACCGCCGACGCCGTCACCGTGGTGGCCAGGGACGCCAAGGTGGATCTGAACAGCGAGGCGTTGAACGCCGACAGGCTGACCCTGCAGCGGATGAAGAGCCAGCTGGAGAACAGCCTGCCCAGCGGGCTCACGGTCACTGTCACGATCAACCGGAACTCTCAGGACATCGCCGCTCTCGGCGCGAACGAACCCGTGGTGAACCCCCGGGTGGATGCGCGGGCCCTCGTGCTGCGCGATGGCGAGTTCGGGTTCCTTGCCGCGACCGGCAAGACGATCAACCTGTTGCCGGGGCTGTCGGAGTCCGTCGCCGCCCTCGCACCCAGCGCGGTCACGCTGTCGCCGTCGCAGACGGCGGCCGCCGCCCTCACCGCCACCGGGGTCTACGGAGTCAGGGTGGGCGAGGATGCCAGGCTGCTCGATCCGCGGCAGAACCTCATCGCCCCGTCCATCGACGGCTCCGGCTATGTCTGGTCGGTGCCGGGAGACCGGCCCAACGAGCTCTTCGTGTACAACACTCAGGGAGCGGCACAGGCCATTCCGACGCCCTGGCTGGACTCCTCGGCGATCACCGCGCTCAAGGTCTCCCGCGACGGCACCCGGGTGATCGCGCTGCTGAGCGCGGCCGGCGAGCTGCGCCTCGTGGTGGCCGGTGTGCTGCGGGAGAACGGCGCTCCGGTCGGCCTGGGCGACCCCGTGCAGCTGGCCACCGACGCCGGAATCCCGATGGATGCGACCTGGGTCGACCAGGCAACGGTGGCGTACCTGAGCCTGCAGCCAGACGGAGAAAGTCGCGTCGTCTCCCACGAGATCGGCGGCACCAGCGAGCAGCTCGAGTCGTCGACGGGAATCCGCTCGATCACGGGCAGCAACCTGTTGCGCGACCTGCGGGCGCTGTCCGTGGAGGGGTCACTCCTGGTGCAGCGCGGCATCGGCTGGCAGGAACGTATCGACGCGGTCACCCTCGTGGCCACCCAGCAGGGCACCGGCGGCTGAGCCGGCCCTCCTCCCCAGCCGCCGCGGCCGCCGACAGTGCACAGGTGAGCGCGTCAGGTCGCAGGGATCACCCCGACGCGCGAGTCTGACCGGATGACCAGCGACCGAGGGGTGATGCAGACGGTGCGCGCGGCAACCCGTGCCGCCGTCCTCGATGCCTGGGCAGTGCTGATGCCCACCCAGTGCAGCGGCTGCGGCACGCCGGACCGGGCGCTGTGCGCCGCCTGCCTGAGCGCGCTGCGTGCCCAGCCGAGGGCGGTCTACCGGGAGGACCTCACGGTCTGGTCCGCGTTGGAGTACACCGGCGTGGTGGGCAGGGTGCTGGTGGCGTACAAGGACGGCGGTCGAACGGATGCCGCTCCGGCGCTCGCCGTGGCGCTTCGCCTGGCCGTGGGGGCGGCATTGGTCGCCGCAGAGCACACCCAGGTCTCCAGTGGCATCGTGCTGGTCACCGTGCCGTCCTCCCGCCGGGCCTGGCGGGCGCGCGGGTTCCACCCCGTCGACCTGCTCCTCAGCCGGGCCGGCCTCCGCGGGAGCGCGCTCCTGCGGCCGCGTGCCGGCGTCGCGGACCAGGTCGGGTTGGGCCGGCAGCAGCGGATGGACAACCGCAGCGGCACGCTGGTGGCGACCAGGCCGCTTGCCGGCAGCCGGATCCTGCTCGTCGACGACATCGTGACCACAGGCGCCACCCTCCTGGAGGCCCGGCGCGCCCTCCGACAGGCCGGCGGTGAGGTGGTCGGAGCGGCGACCGTCGCGGAAAAACGACGGCACCATCCCGACATTCATCGTTCACGGGAAACTGATTGACAAAAGCTGTGACTTATCCAGCTGGCACGACTACGGTTGTGCCAAAGGCGCGTACCAATCGCCCGGATCAGGGGCGGTTCGCCAGATCTGGAGGTCGTCATGGAAACTAACATCGTTGGACGCAACCTGGGGATCACTGATCGCTTCCGGGAATATGCGACGGAGAAGGCCGAGAAGATCGCCGGCCTCGCCGACAAGGCCCTCGCCCTGGAAATCAAGGTCAGTCGTCACACCGAGAAGAGCGGCGCCGCCGGTAACGACCGCGTCGAACTCACGCTCATCGGCAAGGGGCCCATCGTCCGGGCCGAAGCCGAGGGCAGCGACAAGTACGCGGCCTTCGACATCGCCCTCGGCAGGCTCCTGGAACGGGTGCGTCGAGCCAAGGACCGCCGGAAGGTGCACCGTGGGGGCGCGCACCGGCCCACCTCGCTGCATGAGGCGTCGTCGTCAGGTTTCGCGGTGATCGACATCGTCCCGGCCGACGTTGAGACCCTGGAGCGCGTGCGCACCGGGGCGATCCAGGTCGTCTCCGACGAGGCCGGCGAGACCGAAGAAGCCGAGGAGGTCTACAGCCCGGTGGTCATACGTCGCAAGGTCTTCTCTGCCGCGCCCATGACCGTGGACGACGCCCTGTACTTCATGGAGCTCGTCGGTCACGACTTCTACCTGTTCCAGGATGCCGAATCCAACCGGCCCAGCGTCGTCTACCGGCGCAAGGGCTGGGATTACGGTGTCATCGAACTGGACCCGAACTCCGACGCAGCGAGAGAGCTGGCGTCAGTGTCCAGCGGGTCCAGCTCCTGACCAACTAGCATTGCTATAGTTGCCGGCTAGGTCGGCGCTACGTGCGTCCGACCGGACGACAGGCGTGTTCGCACGCCGTGACGACTAGTGGAGTGCATTCGTGGCCGGAATACTGGAAAAAGTTCTTCGTGTTGGCGAGGGGCGCATTCTGCGTCGACTCGAGAGCTACGCAAAGGCCATCAATGCGCTGGAAGACGACTTCAGCACCCTCAGTGATGAGGAGCTGAAGAACGAGACCGTGCAGTTGCGTGAGCGTTACTCGGGCGGTGAGTCGCTGGACGACTTGCTGCCCGAGGCGTTCGCCGCCGTACGAGAGGCCTCCACCCGCACCCTGGGCCTGCGGCACTTCGACGTCCAGCTCATGGGCGGCGCGGCCCTGCACCTGGGCAACATCGCCGAGATGAAGACCGGTGAGGGCAAGACCCTGGTCGCCACCACGGCGGCCTACCTCAACGCCATCACCAGCCGTGGTGTGCACGTCATCACGGTCAACGACTACCTGGCCAGCTACCAGAGCGAACTGATGGGCCGCGTGTTCCGCGCCCTGGGCATGACCACCGGATGCATCGTCTCCGGACAGACCCCCGCGCAGCGTCGCGAGATGTACGCCTGCGACATCACCTACGGCACCAACAACGAGTTCGGCTTCGACTACCTGCGCGACAACATGGCCTGGCAGGCCAGCGACATGGTGCAGCGCGGTCACTACTTCGCGATCGTCGACGAGGTCGACTCGATCCTCATCGACGAGGCCCGCACCCCGCTGATCATCTCCGGACCCGCATCGGGGGAGGCGAACCGCTGGTTCACCGAGTTCGCCAGCCTCGCCAAGCGCCTCGTCGTCGACGAGGACTTCGAAGTCGACGAGAAGAAGCGCACCGTCGGAGTGCTCGAACCCGGCATCGAAAAGGTCGAGGACTACCTCGGCATCGACAACCTCTACGAATCCGCGAACACCCCGCTGATCTCGTTCCTGAACAACGCCATCAAGGCCAACGCCCTGTTCAAGAAGGACAAGGACTACGTCGTGATGAACGGCGAGGTGCTCATCGTCGACGAGCACACCGGCCGCATCCTGATGGGCCGCCGCTACAACGAGGGCATCCACCAGGCGATCGAGGCCAAGGAAGGCGTCGCGGTCAAGGCCGAGAACCAGACCCTGGCCACCGTGACCCTGCAGAACTACTTCCGCCTGTACTCGAAGATCTCCGGCATGACCGGAACCGCCGAGACCGAGGCCGCCGAATTCATGAGCACCTACAAGCTCGGCGTCGTCGCGATCCCCACCAACAAGCCGATGCAGCGCATCGACCAGTCCGACCTGATCTACAAGAACGAAGAGGCCAAGTTCGGCCAGGTCGTCGAGGACATCGTCGAGCGCCATGCCAACGGACAGCCGGTCCTGGTCGGCACCACGAGCGTCGAGAAGAGCGAATACCTCTCCCGCCTGCTGGCGAAGAAGGGCGTGCGCCACGAGGTCCTCAACGCCAAGAACCACGCTCGCGAGGCCGCGATCGTCGCCCAGGCCGGCCGCCTGGGCTCGGTCACCGTCGCCACCAACATGGCCGGCCGTGGCACCGACGTGATGCTCGGCGGCAACGCCGAATTCCTCGCCGTCGCCGCGATGAACGCGAAGGGCCTGAGCCCGGTCGAGACACCGGACGAATACGAAAAAGAGTGGGACGACGTCTTCGCCGCCGTCAAGGCCGAGGTCTCCGAGGAGGCCGACAAGGTCATCGCCGCCGGCGGACTGTACGTGCTCGGCACCGAACGCCACGAGTCCCGCCGCATCGACAACCAGTTGCGCGGCCGCAGCGGTCGCCAGGGCGACCCGGGCGAGAGCCGGTTCTACCTCTCGCTCACCGACGACCTGATGCGCCTCTTCAACGCCGGCGCCGCCGAAAGCCTGATGGGCCGCCAGGGTGTTCCCGACGACATGGCCATCGAGTCCAAGGTGGTCAGCCGTGCGATCCGCAGCGCCCAGTCGCAGGTCGAGGGCCGCAACGCCGAGATCCGCAAGAACGTCCTCAAGTACGACGACGTGCTCAACCGCCAGCGCGAAGCGATCTACAGCGACCGACGGCACATCCTCGAGGGTGACGACCTGCACGAACGCACCCAGCGGTTCCTCGAAGACGTCATCGACGAGGTGCTCGAGGTCCACACCGGCGAAGGCAACGGCGACGACTGGGACTTCGACGCCCTGTGGACCGAGCTGAAGACCCTCTACCCCGTCGGCCTCACCATCGACGAGGTCATCTCCGAAGCGGGCAACAAGGGCAAGATCAACCGTGACTTCATGCGCCGGGAGATCATCTCCGACGCCAAGGTCGCCTACGCCCGCCGTGAGGAATCGCTCGGTTCACCCGCGATGCGCGAACTCGAACGCCGCGTGGTGCTCTCGGTCATCGACCGGCGCTGGCGCGAGCACCTTTACGAGATGGACTACCTCAAGGACGGCATCGGCCTGCGCGCGATGGCGCAGCGCGACCCGCTGGTCGAGTACCAGCGTGAGGGCTTCGCCATGTTCCAGCAGATGATGGGCCAGATCCGCGAAGAGACCGTCGGGTTCCTGTTCAACCTCGAGGTCGAGGTGTCCCAGCCGGCCGGTGCCGTCGACGCGCCGATCGTCGCCGCCAAGGGCCTGACCCCTCCGGCCGAATCCGGCCAGGAGAAGCTGAGCTACACCGCCCCGAGCGACTCCGGCGGAGTCGAGGTGCGCAACCAGCGCGGCCAGATCCAGCAGGCCGCGACGGACCGTGCCCGCCGCGCCGCCGCGCCCGCCGTCGCCGACGCTGAACCGGCCGTGCCGGCCGGCCCTCCGCAGCGCGGTGCCTTCGGCCAGCGCGCCGAGTCCGACACCCCGGCGGCCAACAACCGCGCCGAGCGTCGCACCCAGGGCAAAAAGAAGTAAGCAGCACGCGGCCAAACAACAGGGCCCGGTGCGGACAATTGCGTCCGGTACACCGGGCACAGTTGTCCGCTCGGGCAACAGTCGGCCGGCCGCAGGGGCGCCCGCAGGGTCAGAGCACGTTGATGGCGCTGGCCCGCCAGCGGTTGTCCAGCCCTTCCAGGCGCACCGCGACGGCGCGCACGCGCACCTTGCTGTGCACGATCACGACGGCCTCGATGATGCCGTCCCTGGGTTCGTTGATGCTCACCCGGCCGATCGTGATGGCGGGGCGTTGCGCGCGCTGCCCCTTGACCGCGCGGGCCCTGGCCGAGAGCACCACCCGCTTGAGCAGGTGCCTGTAGACGTCGTCGCTCACCCAGCGAGCCAATTGGTCGAGCTCCCTGGCGCCGGCCAGGACCTCGATGACGCACCGGGTGAGGTTGATCAGCAGGGGCTCCGGATCGGGGAGCACGGCGCGGGACGTCGGTTGATGGTCGAAGAAATCGTCGGACTGGAATCCCTCGGCGGACTCGCGGGTGACGTCGGGAGCGGCCGCGCCGGGGGGAGTGCCCCGGGGATTGGGGCCGTTCGCAGACGGCGAAAGCAGGGGGTCGGGCTCGGCAAGTGGATCGCTCATGGGTTGCTCCAGATGCATGGATCCGTGGTGTCGACGAGGAGAGCGGGCTGTTGTGGCTGTCTAACGGGTGGAACACCGGATCGACCCCGAGACGGCTGAGGCCTTGGGCGACACTCAACCACCCGAAAACCGGTCTGTCTAGGCTTGTCCGGGCGGCTGTGGATAACGTCAGCGTCGCAGGCGGCCAGCCGACTACCGTCGGGGTGTGCGCTGGGACAATCTGTTCGACGACCTCGAAAGTCAGCTCGAGAACGAGTTGAACGCCGAGGACCTCGAGCTGCGCGCGGAGGAGGAGCGGTTGCGCCTGGGCCGGCTGGCGCTCCGTCAACGGCTGACCGGCGTGGTCAACGGTCCGGCGCCGTCACGGGTGCTCAGGGTGGTGCTTGTCGACGGCCAGGTCCTCACGGTGCGACCGACCACATTCGGCAGGGACTGGCTGGCCGCCGACCTCCTCGAAGCCGGTACCGGCAGCCCGCAGTGCATACTCCCGTTTGCGGGTATCGGCGCAGTCATCCTGCAGCCCGATCAGGTGCCGGACTCGCTGGCGGTCGAGACGGGGGCGCCGGCCCGGCTCGTCGACCGCATCGGCCTCTCGTTCGTTCTGCGAGATCTGTGCCGGCGCCGCAAGAGCCTGCAGATCCAGACCGGGGTGGGGCCGGTGACCGGGACCATCGACAGGGTGGGCCGGGATCATGTGGACCTGGCGGTGCACGCGCCGGGTACCCTTAGGCGGGCCGGTGAGGTGCGGCAGTACCGGATCGTGCCGCTGAACCAGATCCACCTGGTGCGCCTGGACTGAGACGATCAGGGCGGGGTGTCGACGCCCGTTGGGGGATCGGTGAGCTCGTCGGGGCGCAGAATCCGGCCCCCGGACAGCTCGGGGATGTTGCCGAAGTCGGACTGTTCCCAGAGCGACAGCCGGCGGGCCTCCTCGTACTTCGCCTCGATGTATGACTCGAGCACGACCCGCTCCACCCGCCAGGCGCCGGTGGCGCCGATGCGGATGGCGGGCAGCTCACCGGTTCGCACCAGATCATTCGCGGCGGCGAGCGAGAGATTCAGGATCTGGGCGGTGTCGGCGAGCGTCAGGAATCGGCCCACCGATGCGGAGGATACGGGATCGCTCATGAGAACGATTATCCGTCGTGTTCGCCGATCCCGTGGGGTGAGCCGACGACCTGTGGATAACTTCAGCGCGCTGCTCCAGGTCCCGTCACGATGGTAGCCAGCCTGAACCTGGCGAGACAGTGGATAAGCGAGACAGTGGATAAGACAGTGGACGAGGTGCGCGGATGAGGACAGGACAGCCGGCCGGTTCGGGCCGACCGACGACATCGACGAAGACCCGGTTCTGGTTCGATCCACGGTTCGCACTCGGCCTGGTTCTCGTCGTGGCCTCCATCGTCGGGGTCAGTGTCGTCGTGGCCGGCAGCGACCGCACCGTCGCGGTGTATGCGGCCAGGGTGCCGCTGGCCGTCGGCGATCGTCTGGACGCGGCCGACCTGGTCGAGACCGAAGTGCGGATCGGGGCGGCTGTGGAGCTGTACCTCACCCCCTCCCTGGTCCCCGCCGACGGCCTGGTCGTAACGCGCACCGTCACCGCCGGCGAACTCGTCCCGGCGGCCGCCGTGGGAACCCGGGCGGGCGAGGCCGTCACGAGCCTGGTCCTCGACCTGCGCGGGAGGCTGTCGACGAGCCTGGCGGCCGGGTCCGTCGTGGATGTGTGGTCAGCCGGCGAGGTCGAGAGCGGCCTGTTCGGCCCTCCGGCCGTCCTCGTCGGTCGTGCGGCCATCGTGCGCATCCTGGAGCCGTCCGGACTGATCCAGTCCGGTGACGGCCGAGCCGTGGAGGTGCTGGTGCCCAAGGACAAGGTCGCGGCGGTGCTGGAGGCGATTGCCAACGACGAGGCGCTGTCCCTCGTGGCCGTGAACGCCCCGATCGGAGGCTGACGATGACGCTGCTAGCCCTGGCCCTGGACCGGGAGACCGAGGACCGGCTGCTCGCCGACATCATCGAGCACGGGCACGTGATCGTCGCCCGGCCGGCGAACGTGCGCGAACTGCTCGCCGCGATCGACCGGCACGACCCAGAGGCGCTGATAGTGGGAGCAACGGCCGGCACCCTGACCATCGAGGTACTCGCGGCCAGCGACGCGAACGGCATCCGCGTCGTCGCCCTCGCCGCGACGGAAGTGGAGCGCCGCTACGCCGCCGAGCTCGGGCTGCACGAGGTCGTCGACGCCGAGGCCGCCTGGGCCGAAATCGAACGCGTGCTGACGGAGGGCGGCGATATCCCGCTGCGCATCGACGATGACCCACCGCCCGACGCCGTCCCTCCCGTACTGCCCCGACGGTCCGGCTCCGGACGACGGGCGAAAGAGGGCCGGCGAGCCGATCGGCCGGAGGCGCGTCGGGCCCGCCGCCGACCCAGGGCCGAGACCCCCACCGCCGACTCCGCGGCCGGCGACCCGTACGCATCCGACCCGTACGCATCCGACGCATTCGAGTCGGACCCGCACGCGTTCACCGACGACGTCACCGCGGGACTCACCGGATCGGGCACCGTGATCGCAGTGTGGGGTCCGGCCGGGGCTCCCGGCCGCACCACCCTGGCCATCAACATCGCGGCCGAGATCGCGGCCGCGGGTCACACCGTGGTGCTGGCGGACGTCGACACCTACAGCGGTTCGATAGCGCCGAGCCTGGGCCTCCTCGATGAGGCGCCTGGATTCGCGGCGGCCTGCCGGCTGTCCGGTTCCGACACCCTCACGCCGGTCGAACTGGAACGCATCGCCCACCGCTACAACTCGCCACGGGGCGCCTTCTGGGTGTTGACCGGGATCGGACGACCGTCCAGGTGGCCCGAGTTGTCGGCGGAACGGGTCAGCGGCACGATCTCGGCGTTGCGGCGCTGGGCCGACTACGTGGTGCTCGACACGGGGTTCAGTCTGGAGAGCGACGAGGAGATCTCGAGCGACCTGTTCGCGCCCCGCCGCAACGCGGCGACACTGGCCGCCCTGGGGATCGCCGACCGGGTGGTGGCCTGCGGTCTGGCCGACCCTGTGGGCATGGCCAGGTTCCTGCGCGCCTGGAGCGATCTCACCGACGTGATCAGCACCCATCGGGTGTACGTCGTGATGAACAGGGTGCGCTCCAGCGCCGTCGGCCCGGCTCCCGCCGCCCAGGTGAGCAGTGCGCTGCGGCGGTTCGGCGGCATCGACGCGGCCGTTCTGGTGCCGCATGACCAGGCCGGGGTTGATGCCGCTGTGCTGTCCGGGCGCACCCTGCGGGACGCGGCGCCGCGGTCACCGGCCCGGTTGGGCATCCTCGCCCTCGTCCGCGACGAACTGCTGCCGGCCCCGGATGCCCACCCCGCCCGGCGGCCGTGGCGCCGGGTCTTCGCCTGGCGGCGAACGGCTCAGGCCACCTGAGCCGCCGCCACCGGGATCACCGTGAGTGTGCCGTCGACGCCGACTATCAGCAGGACCCTGTCGCCGCTGACGCCGTGCAGGGCCTGCTCGACGTGCGCCGGATTCGGCAACACCGCGGTCCCGCCGGCCCGCTGCCAATAGACCACAGGTGCGCCGGTGAGTCGGCGCAGATGCGTCACGACGGGCTCCGCGCCGGGACCCATGACCAGCACCAGCTCGCCGACCACCCCGGCCGGCGGGGCGGCCGGGGCGCTGGCAGGCGGAGCCGGGGGAGCGGTCGCGGCGGTCGCGGCTCGGTCCTGGCGCCAGACCGTGAAGTGATATCCCGCCACCAGAGCGGTGGCCGCGAGCAATCCGAGGGGCGCTCGGATACGGTCCAGGAGTCCGGGGTCGCCGGCCAGAACGGTGTCAAAGAGCCGGAAGCCGATGACCAGGAGTGTGATCAGGGCGACGATAGCGCTGATGCCGAATACCACCACGAGATAGACGCTGCGGCCGGCGGAACGGCGAGGGTCGGCCGCCGGCCCGGTGGCCGGCCGCCAGGTGAGCCACCACACCGGCCCGCCGACCAGCAGCGAGCTGATGCCGCCGAGCAGCAGGGTGCGGGGGTCCGACCCGGACAGCGGAGTGGTCGCGGTGGCCAGGAGCGCGTTCACGATGACTCCGAGCCCGGTCGCGGCGGCGACCAGCGAGATTCCGCTGGTCACGAGGGTGCTCGCCTGGCGCACAGCGGCGGTCCGCCGACGCACCACCCCGCGGTGATAGACCCAGATCAGGCCGCCGACGAGGGCTGCAGCAATCGCCGGCCCCAGCGGCTCACACACCACCGCAACGGCGTCGGTGCGGTCGACGGCCAGCCGTAGCAGCACGAACACGACGGTGCCGGTACCGGCCAGGGTCAGCAGGGCAGCACCCAGGATGCCGACGCCGACCAGGGCCACCCCGGCCAGGGCGGTCCCGGCGGTGCGGCCACCGTCGCGGCGCCAGTGCCACCACCAGACCAGAGCGCCGCCGGCCGCCCAGACCAGGGCCTGCACGGCACCGGTCCACCAGGGCGACCCCACTGACCCGGCCGCACCATCCGTGCCCAGCCCGACGGCGAGGGCCTCGTCCACGAGCATCGTGAGCGCAGTCACCGCGCCGCCGGCCCCGATCACCAGCCCGAACGTGCCGCCGAGCACCGCGGCGGTGCCGGGCAGCCGAGTGGGCCGCCGGTCGGTTCGGCGCAGCACAAACCCGTGCCCGGCCCACACGCCCGCCCAGACCAGACCCGTCGCCGTCTCGGCTGTGACGGCCTCAGCGGTCATGGCGGCGGCGACGGCGCTCAGCAGCGCCGTGGCTGAAACGACCAGGGCGAGGGTGCCCATGCCCACCAGGTACAACGCCCAGGCCAGCGACGCCCGCTCCGGCGGATCGGCCAGGCGGCGCCAGGCGAACCAGCCCAGAACCGCCGCCAACGGTCCAGCGATCAGGGTGAAGGTCAGCGACACCGCGAGGCCGACGGTGTCGGTGCCGGCGAGCTGCTCACCGGTGACCTCGTCGAACAGCCGGCCCAACAGGTCGCTCACACCGCTCGCCGTGAGCACCACCAGCACGAAGAGGATTGTGTACACCACGACCCTGCGCACGATCGGTGCGGCACCTGGACGCGGCGAGGTCGCCGCCGTCATCGCGGTCACGGGGTGTCTCCCTGGCTGCGGGGCGGGCACACGGTGAGTCGCCACGGCGCCTCGTCGATGAGCCAGTCTTCGTCGACCCGCACCAGCTCGAAGGCCTCCTCTGCTTCATACTCCGACGACCCGAACGGGCCGCTGCCGTACGAGGTGACGATCAGCACCCGCACGTCGGCGGTCGAGCCTCGTTCGGTGGTGTCGACGAGGTTGATCCGGATGTCGTCGGTGGCCGACGAGTCCGCCGCGGTCTCCCCGCTGTCGCAGTCCGCCAGTGCGGCAGCGCTCAGGTAGCGGGCCGCGCTCGTCTCATCGCCGTCCAACACCGCCGTCGAATATCGCTGCACCACCCCGCCGGGCGTGCCGGCGTCGAGGAGGGCGGGCTCGCTCCGGGTGAACACCACGACGAGAGCCACCGCGACGAGAAGGATGATCAGGCCCAGGACCACCCAGAGCGCCGGGTCTCGCCGGGCGGGCGATGCGGGAGTCGGAGGAACAGCAGAGGTCATATCGAGAGCATGGCGTATCCGCCGCTGCGGCACCACATAGGCTGGTCACGTGTCGACGCTCAGTGATCTCGTACTTGCCCAAGGCCGCAACAGCGCGGAGGACGTCGACTGGCTGCACATGCTGGTCTCCGACGGCCAGCTGCTGGCCGACCTCGCCTTCGCCGACATCGTCGTGTGGGTGCCGACGCTCGGTGGCAGCTTCGTCGCCGTCGCCCACGCCCGGCCGTCCAGCGCCGCCACCCTGTTCTACCGGGACTTCGTGGGCCAGGAGATCAAGGCCGAATGGCGCAAGCAGGTGACCGAGGCCTTCGACACCGCGAAGATCATCGACACCACGGCGCCGGACTGGTACGAGGAGACCCCCACCAGGGTGAGGGCCATCCCGGTGCGCCGCCGCATCAGTTCCAGCGGCGCCGAGATCACTCCGGAGCCCATCGCCGTACTCACCCGGCACACCAACCTCAGCGAGACGCGCACCCCCGGCCGTCAGGAGCTGACTTTCAACGACTGCGCGAACGACCTGTTCGCCATGATCGCTTCCGGCGACTTCCCCGACCTGGGTGCCCCGACCGGTCCTCGGCGCGGCGCCCCCCGGGCGTCGGATGGCCTGATCCGGCTGGATCTGGACGGCGTCACCACTTTCGCCAGCCCCAACGCGCTCTCCGCGTTCAACCGGATGGGCTTCGCCGACGAACTCGAGGGCGAGTCGCTGGCCGAGGTGACGACGAGCCTGCTCTCCGGCAAGGCCGTGGTCGACGAGTCCCTGCCTCTGGTTGTGACCGGCCGGGCCCCGTGGCGCACCGACATCGAGGCCCGAGGGGTGACGGTGTCGCTGCGCGCCATCCCGATCCGCAACCGGGGCGAACGGATCGGCGCCATCGTGCTCTCCCGCGATGTGACCGAGCTGCGGCACCAGGAGCGCGAGCTGATCACCAAGGATGCCACCATCCGGGAGATCCACCACCGGGTCAAGAACAACCTGCAGACCGTGGCGTCGCTGCTGCGCATCCAGGCGCGGCGCACACACTCCGACACCGCCCGCGAGGCCCTCAACCAGGCCATGCGCCGGGTGGCGGCCATCGCCGTCGTGCACGACACCCTGTCCTCGGGCCTGAGCCAGAACGTGGACTTCGACGCCGTGTTCGACAGGGTACTGCTGCTGATCGCCGAAGTGGCCTCCGCGCACAACACCACGGCGCACCCGAAGTCGTCCGGCAGCTTCGGCATCCTGCCCAGCGCCTACGCCACCCCGCTGGCCCTGGCACTGACCGAGCTCGTCACCAACGCCGTCGAGCACGGACTCGCCGGCCGGGAGGGCGAGGTCGCCATCGAGGCCGAGCGCAACGAGGAGACCCTCACCGTGCGCGTCCGTGACAACGGTTCGGGGATGCCGGAGGGCAAGGTCGGATCCGGGCTCGGCACCCAGATCGTCCGCACGCTCATTCAGGGTGAGCTCAGCGGCACGATCGACTGGCACACCATGATGGACAGCGGCACAGAAGTCACCATCGAGATCCCGCTGCGCTTCATGGAATTCGACTGATCGAATCAACCGGCGGCACCGCGTCGCGATACAACAAAACGGGCGAGCAGCCGAAGCTGCTCGCCCGTTCAGAAGCTAGAGGAGAGGCTCTAAGAGGCGCGGCGTGCGCGGGCGGCGCGGCGCTTGAGGGCGCGGCGCTCGTCTTCGCTGAGGCCGCCCCAGACGCCGGAATCCTGCCCGGTCTCGAGAGCGTACTGAAGGCAAACCTCCGTGACGTTGCAGCGGGCACAAACGGATTTGGCCTTCTCGATCTGGTCGACTGCGGGACCAGTGTTACCGACCGGGAAGAAAAGTTCCGGGTCAGCGGTAAGGCAGGCTGCTTTATCGCGCCAATCCATAGGGGTGCTCCTTTATTGCGGGGGGATGCCTGGCCGATCGGCCGAAGATGCGGGGATGCCCAGGTTGCAGGAAGGTCAGATCTGCGAAGAGATCTGCTCACCACCCTGTGAGCGTCAACCGGGCCTTAAATATGGTCCCATAATAGGGATGTCAAATCAATAGTTTTGTATGGGATATCGCTGTGAGACAACCGTTCGACCCCAGCCAGGACGGCCTGGACGCGCCCAGGCCGGCCCGTCGGTCCCGCGCGCTCATCGCGCTGGTGCTGCTCCTGGCCGCCGAAGCCGCCCTGCTCTGGGCGGCCGTGCTGTGGCTGATCCTGGAGCTGCTGACCGATCAGCCCGCCTCCTTCGCCAGCGCACTGGCGATTCTGGTGCTCACCATCGTCGCGGCGGTCTGGGTGTCGGCCATCACCGTCGGCGCGCTCCGCGGGCGTTCCTGGATCCGGGCGGCGGCCGTGACCTGGCAGTTGGTTCAGGTCTTCGTCGCCATCGGCTGTTTTCAGGGCCTGTACGCCAGGCCGGACCTCGGCTGGGCGCTGCTCATCCCGTCGGTGCTCGTGATCGTGCTGCTGTTGACCCGCAGCGTGGTCGAGGCCACGAGCCGCCGCGAGCCCTAGTTAGATCCCGAGCTTCTTGCGCAGGCTGGCAACGTGGCCGGTGGCCTTCACGTTGTAGAGGGCCAGTGTCACCAGACCGGCTTCATCGATCACGAAGGTCGAGCGCAGCACGCCCGTGACGATTTTGCCGTAGAGGTTCTTCTCTCCCCAGGCGCCGTAGGCGCGGTGAACGGCGAGGTCCTCGTCGCTGAGCAGCGGGAAGGTGAGGTGATCCTTTTCGGCGAAGGTCGCCAGCTTCGCCATGGTGTCCTTGGACAGGCCGAGCACCTGGTAGCCGGCTGCGGCGAGCGAGCCCAGGCTGTCGCGGAAGTCGCAGGCCTGGGTGGTGCAGCCCGGGGTCATGGCGGCCGGGTAGAAGTACACCACGACCTTCTGGCCGCGGTAGGAGGCCAGGCTGACGGAGGCGCCGTCCTGGTCGGTGAGGGTGAAGTCTGGGGCCGTGTCGCCGGCTGCGAGCCGCGTGGAATCCGTCATGGAACCCACGCTACCGGTCAGTTCTCACCCGGGCGGTGCGCCGGCGCGGCCGCGAAGGTGGCCAGGAGGCGCTGGAGCGAGTCCAGGCGGGCCTTCCCGGTGGCGCCCAGGGTCCCGGCAGCCACGGCCTCGTTGATGGCGCAGTCCGGCGAGCTGGGCAGGTGCGTGCAGCCGCGCGGGCACTTCTCGGCGATGGTGGCCAGGTCGGTGAAGGCGCGCAGGATGTTGTCGGTGTTGATGTGGCCCAGGCCGAAGGAGCGTACGCCGGGGGTGTCGATGACCCAGCCGCGTCCGGCCTCCGTTTCGAGCCGCAGCGAGATCGTCGACGAGGAGGTGTGCCGGCCGCGGCCGGTGACGGTGTTGACCACGCCGACGGCGCGGTGCGCGTCGGGCACGAGGGCGTTCACCAGGGTGGACTTGCCCACGCCGGAGTGGCCCACGAAGACGGTGTCGTGGCCGACCAGCGTCGCGGAGATTTCCTCGAGGGGCATGGCGTCGTCGCGGCTCTGGAATACGGGCAGGTCCAGGCCGGCGAAGTTGTTCAGGAACTCGGCGGGGTCGGCGAGGTCGGTCTTGGTGATGCAGAGGATGGGGGAGACCCCGGCGTCGTAGGCGGCGACGAGGTAGCGGTCGACGAGACGGATGCGCGGTTCCGGGTTGGCCGCGGCCACCACGATGAGCATTTGGTCGGCGTTGGCCACGATCACGCGCTCCACGGCGTCGGTGTCGTCGGCGCTCCGGCGCAACAGGGTCTCGCGGGCCACGATGCGCACGATGCGGGACAGGCTGCCCTCGGCGCCGGTGGTGTCGCCGACGATGTCGACGCGGTCGCCGGTGACGACGGCGTGCTTGCGCAACTCGCTGGCGCGCGCGGCGGTGACCCGGCGTTCGGTGGGTTCGTTCTCGTCGAGCATCACCGTGTAACGGCCGCGGTCGACCGAGAGGATTCGTCCGGTCAGGGCGTCGCCGTGCTCCGGCCGGGTCTTGGTGCGCGGTTTGGTGCCCTTACGGCCCGGGCGAATCCGCACGCTCGATTCGTCGAACTCCGGCTCATCGTCATCCGGGCTCGACCACCAGGTCATTCTGTGCCCGTCACGAAGCGACCGGCCCGGACACCAGGCCGTGCCACAGCTCGGCGAACTGCGGGAGGGTCTTCGCCGTCGTGCCGATGTTCTCCACCTCGACACCCGCGACGACCAGCCCGAGCAGCGCTCCGGTGGTGGCCATCCGGTGGTCGTCGTAGCTGTGCCAGGTGCCGCCGTGCAACGGCCGCGGCTCGATGGCGAGTCCGTCCGGCAGTTCGGTGACGTGGCCGCCGAGATTGTTGATCTCCGTCGCCAGGGCGGCGAGCCTGTCGGTCTCGTGGTGGCGGATGTGGCCGATGCCGGTGATGGTGCTCGGGGAGTCGGCCAGGGCGGCCAGGCCCACCAGGGTGGGGGCCAGCTCGCCGCCGGTGGACAGGTCGAGGTCCACCCCGGTGATCCGGCCGGTGCCGGTGACCGTGAGCCTGTCGCCGTCGACGGTGACGGTGGCGCCGAAGCGCGGCAGCAGTTCGGCCAGGTGGGCGCCCACCTGGGTGGTCGTGGTCGGCCAGCCCGTGATGGTGACGCTGCCGCCGGCGACCAGAGCCGCGGCCAGGAACGGGGCGGCGTTGGAGAGGTCGGGTTCGATGTCGACCTCGGTGCCGCGGATCGGACCCGGTTCGACACACCAGACGCCGACCTCGGGGCTGGTGACGGTGACGCCGCGCTGCGCAAGGGTGTGAATGGTCATCTCGATGTGCGGCAGGCTCGGCAGGCGCTCGCCGGAGTGGCGCAGCCGCAGGCCGTTGGTGAAGCGGGGGGCCGCGAGCAGCAGGCCGGACACGAACTGGCTGGAGGAGGACGCGTCGATGGTCACCTCGCCACCGTCCAGGCCGCCGGTGCCGTGCACCGTGAACGGCAGGGCACCGCGACCGTCGTCGTTGATGTCGGCGCCCAGCGCGCGCAATGAACTGATCGTGGTCTTCATAGGTCGGCGTTTGGCGCCGGCGTCACCGTCGAAGGTGGTCGGGCCCAGCGCGAGCGCGGCGACCGGAGGCAGGAACCGCATCACGGTGCCGGCCAGACCGCAGTCGATCGTGGTGGAACCGAACAGCTCGCCGGGCGTGATGCGCAGGTCGGGGCCATATTCGCCGTCACCGTCGACGGACTCGATGGTTGTGCCGAGCTGCCGCAGCGCGGTAACCATGAGGTCGCTGTCCCGCGAGTGCAGCGGGGCGCGCAGCACCGAGGGCGCGTCGGCCAGGGCAGCCAGGACGAGTTCACGGTTGGTCAGCGACTTGGAGCCGGGCAGCGACAGGGTTGCCGTCAGCGCTCGCGGCGCGACGGGGGCCGCCCACAGGGCATCCGTCTCTTCGGGCGAATTGTCGCCGTATGGATCGAACTCCGGCTTGGAATATCTCGAGATCAACATCGGTTATCAGAATAGTCGGGATTGCCGATACACAGTGAGGCACAGGAGGTCACGTGAGCGCATCCACGCTTATGGAACGCACGGCCGCGACGCCCAGTGGCGTCGACGGCTTAGAATTGCCCGTGATGACAACAGATACAACTGCCACGCGGGACCTGTTCGAAGCACAGGCCATGCCGTTCATCGACCAGCTCTACGCAGCGGCGATGCGGATGACACGGAACCCCTCTGACGCCCAGGACCTCGTGCAGGAAACCTTCGTCAAGGCGTTTGCGTCGTTCAAGCAGTTCGAGCAGGGCACCAACCTCAAGGCGTGGTTGTACCGGATCCTCACGAACACCTTCATCAACACCTATCGCAAGAAGCAGCGTGAGCCCTACCAGGGCACCATCGACGACCTCGAGGACTGGCAGCTGGGCGGCGCGGAATCCACGACGGCGACGTCGAGCCGCTCCGCGGAAGCCGAAGCGATCGACCACCTGCCCGACAGCGCCGTCAAGGACGCCCTCCAATCGATCCCGGAGGACTTCCGCCTGGCGGTGTACTTCGCCGACGTCGAAGGCTTCTCCTACCAGGAGATCGCCGAAATCATGAAGACCCCCATCGGAACGGTGATGAGTCGCCTGCACCGTGGCCGCCGCCTGCTGCGCGAGTTGCTGGCCGGTTACGCCCTCGAGCGCGGACTCGGCACCGGCCAGAGCGCACCGATCAAGAAGACATCCGGGAGCACAGGAAAATGACCGATTGCGGTTGCGAGAAGGCCAAGGCCGAACTCGAAGAGTATCTGCACAACGAACTCCGCAAGGAGGACGCCATCGACATCCGGGAGCACCTGGAGCACTGCCCGGACTGTCGCAGCGAACACCACGTCGGGCGCACCCTCACCGAGGTGATGCAGCGGGCCTGCAAGGAGACCGCTCCCGAGGACCTGCGCGATCAGGTCTTGCTGCGGCTGCGTGCCATCCAGTCAGCGCACTGACGGCAGGCGCACTAGCCGATCCGCGCCACCTTCACTTCGATCGTCGTCACGGCAGGGTCGCCTGACTCGACGAAGTACTCCTCGATGGTGTCGTAGACCCTGCGGCAGACCTCCGTCGCCGCGTCAGCGTCCGCGATGCCGATGGCGACGGATGCCGTGACGCCCTCGTCCGTCTCGGTCAGTGTGACGAATTCCGGAGCCGTCGGCTTCGCCGTGATCGCCCCGACAACCTGGTGCACCACGGTGGCCACGATGGGCGCTGCCGGGTAGAGTTCGTCAACGCCCGGAACCTGTTCGACGGCTGCGGCCAGCTCCTCGGTCGGCTTCGTGGATGTGCTCATGACATCTCCAGTCTCGGGGGAGCGGGTGGTACCAGATCAGTGTAGATCTTCGGCGCTGAAAAAACTTTCCTGCGAATCCGTGACGAATCGAGCGTGGGCCGCGTCGTAACTTAGACGATGCAATTTCTGCCCTCATCGAGGACTACCAAGGAGTTTCCAGATGTTCAGTAGCACCCCCGAGCAGCCGACCTCGGCCACCACCCTGCCGGCCAACGCCGGCGAGGTGACCGACGGTGCTGTCGACAGGGCGGGGCAGGGCGTCACGACCATCAAGGACAGCGTCATCGCCAAGGTGGCCGGTCTGGCCGTGCGCGAGGTACCGGGCGTGCACTCCCTGGGCAGCGTGCCGACCAGGGCCCTCGGTGCGATCCTCGACGCCATCAGCAGTGCCGACGTCAACCCCGGCATCTCCGTCACGGTGAGCGACGACGACGTCGCCGTCGAAATCGTGCTCGTCGCCGACTATCCGGTGCCCCTGACGGCTCTCGCCGATCAGGTCCGCGCCGCGACGACGCGAGCCATCGAAGGTTTGGTGGGAATCGCGGTGTCAACCGTGAACGTGACCATCACAGACATTTACGTGGCCAAGGGACCCGAAGACAATGACGTCGCTTAGGTTCCCGGCCGCGTAATCAAGCCGGCTCGCAAGAGCCCGGTCGGACATGCACAGCACGTCCGAAACACCAGCAGTACCCACACCAACAGAAATGAGACACTCCATGGGGTTTTTCGGATTCCTTCTTCTCGGCCTCCTCGCGGGCGCCATCGCCAAGCTGATCCTCCCGGGCAACCAGGGTGGCGGATGGTTCATCACCCTTCTGCTCGGCGTTGTCGGCGCACTGCTCGGCGGATTCCTCGGTAGCGCCCTCTTCGGCGCACCGCTTGAAGACTTCTTCTCCATCCAGACGTGGCTTCTCGCCATCGGCGGATCCATCATCGTTCTGCTCATCTACGGCTTCGCCGTGGGCCGTCGCAAGGCGTAACAGCAGCGGGGTCTCCCCGGAGTGAAAAGGCGGCACTCGCACCCACAGGGTGCGGGTGCCGCCTTTTTCGATTTCCCGGTCACGATCTTCCAACTTTCGGACGACGCAGCGGTTTGCACGCTCGCCTACGCTCGGGACTGTGATGAAGACGACTGACCCCGCACCGCACTCAGACCCGGAGCGCCGGACCAGACGGACCGGCTCCGGCAGCCGGGTGCCGCTCTGGCTGCGCATCCTGATACCCACGATTTTGATCCTGGTCTGGTTCGTCATGTTCGGTGCCGGCGGGGCGTCATTCGGCCGGATCAGTGACGTGTCCACCAACGACCAGGTGCAGCAGCTGCCGGCCAGCGCCGACGCCACCAAGGTGCAGGCGTTGCAGGCCGAGTTCCGGGGGGATGACGTGCTGCCCGGTGTGCTGATCTACGAACGCTCCGGCGGACTCACCGAGGCCGACCAGGCCGCGATCACCGACCAGATCGCCGACCTGGCCCAGCTGGACGGCGTCGTCACCGAAAGCGTGTCGCCGGCGATCTTCTCCGAGGACGGGGAAGCGGCCGAGGCGATCCTCACCCTCGACACCGCCATCACCCCGGCCGACACCGTCGAGTCGATCCGCGCCTACCTCGCCGAGAACCCCATCGAGGGCGTCGATACCTATGTCACCGGACCGGCGGGCCTGATCGCCGACCTCACCGGTGCGTTCGCCGGCATCGACGGCATCCTGCTGCTCACCGCCCTCGCGGCCGTGCTGGTGATCCTCGTGATCGTCTACAGATCGCCGCTGCTGCCCGTCATCGTGTTGTTCACCAGCCTCGCGGCGCTCTGCGCCTCGGTGCTCGTGGTCGTCGCGCTGGCCAGCGCAGATGTGCTGATCCTGACCGGACAGACGCAGGGCATCCTGTTCATCCTCGTGATCGGGGCAGCGACGGACTATTCGCTGCTCTACGTCGCCAGGTTCCGCGAAGCCCTGCGGGACCACGAGAAGAAGTGGGATGCGACGCTCGTCGCCCTGCGCGGTTCGTTCGAGCCGATCCTGGCCGCCGGCGGCACCGTGATCGTGGGTCTGCTGTGCCTGCTGTTCAGCGACCTGAACTCCAACAAGGCCCTCGGCCCGGTCGCCGCGATCGGTATCGGCTTCGCCCTCCTGGCCGCACTGACCCTGCTGCCGGCGCTGATGCTCTGGGCCGGCCGTGCCGCGTTCTGGCCGGTGCGCCCGAAACTCGGCTCCGCCCACCCCGGCCTCGACGGCGACAACGCGAAGGGGGCCTGGCCGTGGCTGGCCAGGCTGATCAGCCGCCGGGCCCGGCTCATCTGGGTCGCAAGCACGCTCCTTCTCGCCGTCGCCGCCATCGGCGCGTTCCAGTTCAAGGCGGATGGCGTTTCACAGAGCGAATTCGTACTCGGCACCTCAGAGGCCCGGGACGGCCAGGCCGTGGTCGGGGAGCACTTCCCCGGCGGATCCGGCACCCCCGCCGTCATCATCGGCCCGGAGTCGGAGCTGCAGGCGATGACCGATGTGCTGCTCGCCAACGACGGCGTCGATTCCGTCACCGTGCTCTCCGAGGAGTCCGTCAGCGGCACCCTGCCGGTGACCGGCGACGGTGTGCAGGCGTTCGGCCCTCCGGGCACCCCGGTGGGCGAGCCGACGGTGATCGATGGCGACGTGATGCTGCAGGCGACCCTCACCGACGTGGGCGACTCCGCCCCGGCCGAAGCCACGGTTCGCGAGCTCCGGGTGGCCCTGGACGACGTGGCCGGCACCGTGCTGGTCGGCGGCACCACGGCCATCGCCGTGGACACCACCGACACGGCCATCCATGATCGTAACCTGATCATCCCGATCATCCTCGGCGTGATCCTGGTGATCCTGATGCTGTTGCTGCGCTCGATCCTCGCGCCGGTGCTGCTGATAGCCACGGTCGTGCTCTCGTTCGCCGCCGCGCTCGGTGTGGCGTCGTGGGTCTTCGACGGCCTGCTCGGGTTCCCCGGCGCTGACCCGGTTGTTCCGCTGTACGGATTCGTCTTCCTGGTGGCCCTCGGGATCGACTACAACATCTTCCTGATGACCAGGGTGCGAGAAGAGTCCATCCGATTCGGGACCCGGACCGGGATCCTGCGCGGACTCGTCGCCACGGGCGGGGTGATCACGTCGGCCGGTCTGGTGCTCGCCGCCACGTTCGCCGCGCTGGGCGTGCTGCCGATCCTGTTCCTGGCCCAGCTCGCGTTCATCGTCGCGTTCGGGGTGCTGCTGGACACCTTCGTGGTGCGCTCGCTGCTGGTGCCGGCCCTGGCCCACGACATCGGCCCGAAGATCTGGTGGCCGAGCAAGCTCGCCAAGTCCTGACCGCCTCGTACGAAGAAGGGCCGCACCCTGGCGGGTGCGGCCCTTTCTTCGTGTGCGTTGCGTTAGAGGGTGAGTGCGCTCTTGAGCAGCTCGGTCTGTTCCGCGGCGTGACGCTTGGCCGAACCGGCGGCGGGAGACGCGGACGCGGCCCGCGAGAACAGGCGGATCGGGCGCGTGCCGAGCTTGTTCGTCTGCAGGTAGAAGAACGGCCAGGCACCCTGGTTCTCCGGCTCGTCCTGCACCCAGGCCAGTTCGGCGTTCGGGTACTGCTCGGCGACCTGCTTCAGTTCGGCGCCGGGCAGCGGGTAGAACTGCTCCAGGCGCACCAGGGCGATCTCGGGGTTCGGGTTCTTCTCCAGGTCGGCCAGTAGGTCGTAGTACAGCTTGCCGGCCATGAACAGCACCCTCTTGACGGCGGCCTTGTCCTGGATCCGCGCATCGTCGATCACCGGTTCGAACTTGCCGCTGGTGAAGTCGGCGACCGGGCTGGTCGCGCCGCGCAGGCGCAGCATCGACTTCGGTGTGAAGACGATCAGCGGGCGACGCGGACGCATGTACGCCTGGCGGCGCAGCAGGTGGAAGTACGACGCCGGCGTCGACGGGCGGGCGACGGTCATGTTGTTCTCGGCGCACATCTGCAGGTACCGCTCGATCCGGGCGGACGAGTGGTCGGGGCCCTGACCCTCGTAGCCGTGCGGGAGCAGCAGCACAACGCTGGAACGCTGGCCCCACTTCTGCTCGGCCGAGGAGATGAACTCGTCGATGATGGTCTGGGCGCCGTTCGCGAAGTCACCGAACTGGGCCTCCCAGAGCACGAGGGCATCGGCCCGCTCCACGGAGTAACCGTATTCGAAGCCCATCGCCGCGTATTCGCTGAGCAGGGTGTCGTAGATCCAGAACCTGGCCTGGTTCTCGCTGAGATTTGCCAGCGGCAACCACTCCTGGCCGTTCATCCGGTCGTGCAGCACCGCGTGACGCTGCACGAAGGTGCCGCGGCGGGCATCCTGGCCGGCGAACCGCACCGGAGTGCCCTCCAGCAGCACCGACCCGAGCGCGAGCAGTTCGCCGAAGCTCCAGTCGATGTTGCCGTTGCGGCTCATGTCGAGGCGCTTCTGCAGCAGCTGCTGCAGCTTGTTGTGCACGGTGAACCCGGCCGGCTTGTTGTTGAAAGTGTCGCCGATGAGGTGCACGACGCTTTCGGGCACCCCGGTGGTCTCGGGTTCACCGACGGCGTCGTCAGGGGCACCGTGGCCGGCGAGTCCGCGGGCCGCCGCGGCCGCTTCGCCGGGCGTGATGATCGGGATCGACGAGGTCTGGGCGGCGTGCGTTTCCAGGAACGCCCGTTCCAGGCGGTCCTGGAAGTCGGCGTGGGCTGCTTCGAACTCCGCCTGGGTGATGTCGCCGCGTCCGACCAGCGCCTCGGTGTAGAGCTTCCGCACGCTGCGCTTGGCCTCGATGAGGTTGTACATCAACGGCTGCGTCATCGAGGGGTCGTCGCCCTCGTTGTGGCCGCGTCGGCGGTAGCAGACGAGGTCGATCACGACGTCGCGCTTGAATTCCTGCCGGTACGCGAACGCCAGTTCGGCGACCCGCACGACGGCTTCGGGGTCGTCGCCGTTCACGTGGAAGATCGGGGCCTGGATGGTCTTGGCCACGTCGGTGGAGTACACCGAGGTGCGGCCCTCACCGGGAGGCGTGGTGAAGCCGACCTGGTTGTTGACGACGAGGTGGATGGTGCCGCCGGTGCGGTAGCCGCGCAGCTGAGACATCTGCAAGGTCTCGAGCACCACGCCCTGGCCGGCCATGGCGGCGTCGCCGTGCACCAGGACGGGCAGGGTGGAGAACGTGCCGATGGGCTTGCGGTCCTGCTTGGCGCGCACGATGCCCTCGAGCACACCGTCGACGGCCTCGAGGTGGGACGGGTTGGCGGCCAGGTACACGGCCACCTCCTCGCCGTTGGTGCCGCGGAAGGTGCCCTCGGTGCCGAGGTGGTACTTGACGTCGCCGGAGCCCTGCACGCTGCGGGGGTCCTGGGTGCCCTCGAACTCGCGGAAGATCTGGCCGTAGGTCTTGCCGGCGATGTTTGTGAGCACGTTCAAGCGGCCGCGGTGGGCCATGCCGATGCAGACCTCGTCGAGGCCGGCCTCCGCGGAGCCCTGCAGGATCGCGTCGAGCAGCGCGATAGTGGACTCGCCGCCCTCGAGGCTGAAGCGTTTCTGGCCGACGTACTTGGTCTGCAGGAACGTCTCGAATGCCTCGGCCTCGTTGAGCTTGCCGAGAATGCGCATCTGCTCGTCGTGGGTGGGCTTGACGTAGGTCTTCTCCATTTTCTCCTGCACCCACTTGCGCTGGGCCGGGTCCTGGATGTGCATGTACTCGATGCCCGTCGTGCGGCAATACGAGTCCCGCAGCACGCCGAGGATGTCGCGCAGCAGCATCGTGCGCTTGGTGCCGAAACCACCGGTGATGAACTCGCGGTCCAGGTCCCAGAAGGTGAGGCCGTGGCTGGCGATGTCCAGGTCAGGGTGGGTGCGCTGCTGGTACTCGAGCGGGTCGATGTCGGCCATCAGGTGGCCGCGCACGCGGTAGGCGTTGATCAGTTCCTGCACGCGGGCGGTCTTGTCGACGGCGCTGGCCAGGTCGACGCTGATGTCGGGGGCCCAGTGGATGGGGTCGTACGGGATCCGGATCGCGGCGAAGATGTCTTCGTAGAAGTTGTGCTGGCCGATGAGCAGCTCGTGCACGATCTTGAGGAACTCACCCGAGCCGGCACCTTGGATGACCCGGTGGTCGTAGGTGCTGGTGAGGGTGATGGTCTTGGAGATGGCCAGGCTGGTGAGCGTCTTGACGCTCGCGCCCATGAACTCGGCCGGGTAGTCGAGCGCGCCGGCGCCGATGATGCAGCCCTGGCCCTTCATCAACCGCGGCACCGAGTGCACGGTGCCGATGCCGCCGGGGTTGGTCAGTGATACCGTGGCGCCGGAGAAGTCGTCGGCGGTGAGCTTGCCCTTGCGGGCGCGGCCGACCAGGTCTTCGTAGCTGGTCAGGTACTCGCCGAAGGTCATGGTGTCGGCCCGCTTGATGGCCGGGACCATCAGCGAGCGGGTGCCGTCGGGCTTGGGTAGGTCGATTGCGATGCCCAGTCCCACGTGGGCGGGGGCGATCACCGAGGGCTTGCCGTCCTGCTCGTCGTAGTAGACGTTCTGGCTGGGGAACATCTTGAGCGCCCGGATCAGTGCCCACCCGATCAGGTGGGTGAACGACACCTTGCCGCCGCGGGCCCGCTTCATGTGGTTGTTGATCACGATGCGGTTGTCGATGAGGAGCTTCGCCGGGATGGTGCGCACGCTCGTCGCGGTGGGCACGGTGAGGCTGGTGGCCATGTTGGCCGCGAGGCTCTTGGCCATGCCGCGGAGCGGGGTGACGACATCCTGCGGGGGAGTGGGCGCGACGGCGGAGACCACGGGCTGTGGGGTGGTGATCGGGGCGTCGGCGGGAACCGGCTCCGGCTTGGGGGCGATCGACGTGGTGCGGGCCGTGCGCGGGCCGCCGAGAACGGGGATCGGCGCGGTGATCGGGTGCGCTTCGGCCGTTGGCGTCGCGGGTTCCTCTGCCAGCGGGGGAACCTCTGCGGCGGCGGGGGCGATGCTCGAGGCAGCACCCTCGGAGGCCGGGGCGTCCTGCTCTGCCTGCTTCGGCGCCGTTGCACTCTGGTGGTAACTGTCCAGAATCGGCCACCAGGCCCGATCCACCGAGTTCTTGTCGATGAGGTAACGTTCGTAAAATTCGTCTACGAGCCATTCGTTGGCTCCGAATTCAGCAGAGGCCGTTTCTTCGGACCCACCGCCGGTCAACTGGTTCGACACAGCTGATCGCCCACTCTCTTCGTTGATTCTGATTGTCCATGGCGATCACAACCGCCGGGTCAGTGTGTTGATATCAAGACTAATCCCATCGAGGTGCTGCACCGGTACGGCTTGGGAGGACTAGCGTTAAAAACATGCAGTTCTATGGAGCGGTTCCCCGCCACGATTTGACCTATTCCGACGTCTTCCTGGTGCCCAGCCAGTCTGCGATCAGCAGTCGGCTCGACGTGTCCCTCGCGCCGGGAGACGGCACCGCGGCCACGATCCCGATCGTCTCGGCCAATATGAACTCGGTGACCGGTCCCCGGCTGGCGGCATCTCTCGCCCGGCGTGGCGGCCTCGGCGTGTTGCCGCAGGACATGCACCTGCAGGACCTGGATGCGGCCATCCGCTGGGTGAAGTCGCAGCCCGTGCAGTACGACACCCCGTTCGTGTTCGCCCCCGACGCCACCGTGGCCGACGCGCTGCGCCAGGTCCCGCCGGTCACCGGTCAGGGCCTGGTCATCCACGACGGTGACGATACCTACCTGGGCTGCATCGACGCGGCCAGGCTCGCCTCGGCGTTACCGGACGCTCGCCTGGGCGATCTGCTGCACGGCCCGCTCACCTCCCTCGACGCCGAAGACATCGACGGGCCGCGCAGCGCTTTCGACGTGATGACGGCCGCCGACCTCGACTTCGCGCCGGTGTTGCTGCGCGGCAAGCTGATCGGCACGCTCAGCCGCAAGAGCGCCCTGCGCTCCACGCTGTACCAGCCGGCCGTGGATGCGTCCGGCCGGCTCCTCGTCGCCGCCGCCGTCGGGATCAACGGCGACGTCGCCGCCAAGGCCCGCGCGCTCGCCGCCGCCGGCGTCGACGTGCTCGTGCTCGACACCGCGCACGGCCACCAGGCCGGCATGATCCGCGCGCTGCGCACGGTTTCGGAGCTCAAGCTCGGCATCCCTATCGTGGCCGGCAATGTGGTCACCGCCGACGCCGTCGAGCACCTCGTCGGCGCCGGGGCGAACATCATCAAGGTGGGCGTCGGGCCCGGCGCCATGTGCACCACCCGGATGATGACGGCCGTGGGGCGCCCGCAGTTCTCCGCCGTGATCGAGACCGCCGAAGCCGCCGGCAAGCTCGGCGCACACGTCTGGGCGGATGGCGGGGTGCGCTACCCGCGCGACGTGGCGCTCGCGCTCGCTGCCGGGGCCGCGTCGGTGATGATCGGGTCCTGGTTCGCGGGCACCATCGAAGCGCCGGGCACCCTGGACACGGACGCATCCGGCGCCCTCTACAAGGAGAGCTGGGGCATGGCATCGACCAAGGCCGTGCAGCAGCGCTTCGACAGGCTCGACGCCTACGAACTGGCCCGCAAAACCCTGTTCGCCGAGGGTATCTCGTCCTCGAAGATCTACCTGGACCCGTTGCGTCCCTCGCTCGAAGACCTGCTCGACATGATCACCTCCGGGGTGCGCAGCTCGTTCACCTACGCGGGGGCGGCCAGCGTGGCCGAATTCCACGACCGGGCGAAGGTCGGAATCCAGTCCGCAGCCGGCTACGAAGAGGGCAAGGCGCTCGTGGTTTCCTGGTAACGCAGGCGTGTTACCGCGCAGGCAGCCCCGGTATAGTTGACCCTCTAATGGACGACCCCCCTTCTGCGAATTCACCCGACCATAAACCCTCGCCCGTGACCCGCGGCGGTGCTGCCCGTGTATGAGTGGATCATGCTCGGGATCGGCCTGATCCTGACCCTGGGCACGGGCCTGTTCGTGGCCAGCGAATTCGCGCTGGTCAACCTCGACCGATCCGACCTCGAGGCACGCCGCGACCGCGGGGAAACCCGCCTGGCGATGACCATCGCCGCGCTCAAGATCACCTCGACGCACCTCTCCAGCGCCCAGCTGGGTATCACCCTGACGACCCTGCTCACCGGGTATGCGCTGGAGCCCGCGATCAGTTCCCTGCTCGCGGGACCGCTGGGCCTCGTCGGCATCCCCGAGCCCGCGGTGCCGGTGGTGGGATCGGCCGTCGCCATCGTGCTCGCGACCCTGGTCTCGATGATCGTCGGTGAGCTCGTGCCCAAGAACTTCGCCCTGGCGCTGCCGATCCAGACCGCCAAGGTCGTCATCCCGTTCCAGACCGTGTTCACCACGGTGTTCAAGCCCGCGGTGACCGTGCTGAATGAAAGCGCCAACGGCCTCCTCCGGATGGTCGGCATCGAACCCAAGGAAGAGATCTCCGGGGCCCGCACTGCCGAGGAACTCTCCTCGCTCGTGCGCCGGTCCGCCAGCGCCGGCCTGCTCGAGGCCGACACGGCGACCCTGCTGCACCGCACCCTGCTGTTCTCCGGGCACACCGCATCCGACGTGATGACCCCCCGCCCCCGGCTCGCCAGCATTCAGCGCAACGCCAGCGCGCAGGCCGTCATCGACCTCACCAGGCAGACCGGCTACTCCCGCTTCCCCGTCATCGACGAGAGCGCCGACGACGTCGTCGGCATCGTCCACGTCAAGCAGGCCGTGGCCGTACCGCGCAAACGACGCTCGGACGTGCCGGTGTCGGCCCTGCAGTCTGAAGCGCTGCGCGTGCCGGAGACCATGAAGCTCGACGGGTTACTCGGCGAGCTGCGGGGCCGCGGCTTCCAGATGGCCGTCGTCGTCGACGAATACGGCGGAACCGCCGGCGTCGTCACCCTGGAGGACCTGGTGGAGGAACTCGTCGGCGAGGTCGCCGACGAGCACGACCGCACCAGGGCCGGCATCGTGCGCTCGCAGGGCTCCCTGACCTTCCCCGGCATGCTGCGGCCGGACGAGCTGCACGAGCGGGCCGGCCTGACCGTGCCAGAGGACGGCCCATACGAGACCGTCGCCGGCTACGTGATGAGCGAACTCGGCCGGCTGCCCGTCGTCGGCGACCTCGTGCGCATCGCCAGCGGTGAACTGCGGGTGGAACGGCTCGACGGCCGTCGCATCGACCGTTTGCGCTACACCCCTGACCCTGTCGAACCCGGCGCGCCCGCGACCGGCGCCGTGCGCACCATCCAGAAGGCACCAGTGACCACTTCATCACAGACCAAGCGGGTGAGCGGCCGATGAACGACTGGGCCGGACTCGGCTGGCTGTTCGTGCTGCTGCTCGGCAACGCGTTCTTCGTCGCCGCCGAATTCGCCGTGATCTCAGCGCGCCGCTCCCAGATCGAACCCCTCGCGGAGGCCGGCAAGCGCAGCGCCAAGACCGCGCTGTGGGCCATGGAGCATGCCACGCTGATGCTGGCGACCTCCCAGCTGGGCATCACGGTGTGCTCGCTGCTGATCCTGAACGTCTCGGAGCCGGCGATCCACCACCTGCTGGAGATCCCGCTGAAGCTCACCGGGCTCCCTGAGGAGGCCATCGGCACTATCGCGTTCATCATGGCGCTGCTCATAGTGTCGTACCTGCACGTCGTCTTCGGCGAGATGGTGCCCAAGAACCTCTCATTCTCGATCCCCGACCAGGCCGTCCTGATCCTGGCCCCGCCGCTGGTGTTCTTCGGCCGCCTCGTCAAGCCCGTCATCGTGGCCCTGAACTCCACCGCCAACGGCGTGCTGCGCCTGTTCGGTGTTGCACCCAAGAACGAGGCTACGAGCACTTACACCCTCGACGAGGTGGCAACCATCGTCACGCAGTCCACCAGGGAGGGCGTGCTCAGCGACGACTCCGGCGCGCTGTCGGCGGCGTTCGAGTTCACCACCAAGACGGCCAAGGACATCGCCGTGCCGCTGGACCAGCTGGTCACCCTGCCGGAATCGGCCACCCCCGCCGACGTGGAGAAGGCCGTCACCCGGCACGGATTCTCGCGCTACGTGCTCGACTACGAATCCGGCGAGCCCAGCGGTTACATTCACCTCAAGGACGTGCTCGGCCTGGACGTCGACCCGGTCGACCCCGTCGACACCGGCAGGACCGGCTACACCGACCCGATCCCGGCCAAGCTGATCCGCCAACTGGTGTCGATCTTCGAGGACACCGACCTCGAGGATGCCCTGGCCACCATGCGCCGCTCCGGCGCACACCTGGCCCGCACCTTCACCGTCACCGGTGACGCCACCGGAGTGCTGTTCCTGGAGGACATCATCGAGGAGCTCGTCGGCGAAGTGCAGGACGCCACCCGCCGGCTCTAGGTCAGGCCGTTGCCAGCGCCGGCAACGCCGCGAGGATGCTCGTGATGACGCCCTCATCCAGGTTCGACGGAGCCTGGTGCCTGGCCCGCGCGCGGATGCTCGGGTGGCCGTTGGCGACGGCATAGGAGTGCCCGGCGGCGTCGAGCATCTCGGCGTCGTTCAGGTAATCGCCGAAGGCCATGGTCTGCTCCCGGCTGATGCCCAGGTGCTGCTGCAGACGGATGAGCGCCGTGCCCTTGTTGGCTCCCGGCCGCATGATGTCGACCCAGTTGGCGCCGGAGACGACAACATCGGCGGCCAGGTCGAGGGCGCGAACGGCCGGTCCGGTGCGGGTCTCGGCGCGGCCGGCGTCGAAGATCGCCAGTTTGAGCACGTCATCGTCCGCGGCGGCCACCGTGACATCGGCGACCGTTGCCAGGGCCGCGTAGTACGGACGCACCTGCGCGACGAAAGCCTCATCGGTCCGTTCGATGTACGCGGACCTGGCCCCGCACACCACGATGCCCAGGTCGGCGCCGGCGGCGGCCTGGGCCCGCACCCACTCGACGACCGGGGCGATGATCGATCCGACGACGGGTTCGATGGCGATGCTGACGCCGTCCCGCACAATGTTGGTGCCGTTCTCGGCGATGTAGACCAGCCCGTCCCGGTCGCCGAAGACGGCCTGCAGCGTCTGGTACTGACGCCCGCTTGCCGGGGAGAACAGGATCCCGGCCGCCAGGATGCTCTCCAGCAGCGGCCAGAAGCGCTCGGGGACCGCTCCGTCGGCGTCGAGCAGGGTGCCGTCCATGTCGCTGGCGATCAGGCGGATGTCGGTCGGCCGGCTGGTGGCGGTCTCACTCGGGTGGGTCATTCGGTCCAGCCTAGTTCTTCTCGCCCGGCGACGACCGGGCCCCCTCGTGGGCCTGGGGCACCCGGCGTACCCTGACAGGCATAGCTGGAAAGCGAGGACACACTCATGTTGAGTCAACTGGAAACCGTGGCGGTCCTGCCCGCCAGGGACATCAAGCGGGCCCGGTCCTTTTACACCGACAAGCTCGGCCTGGAGCCCACCGACGTCCGCGAGGGCGAGATGCGCTTCCGCACCCCCTCCGGCGGGTCGGTGCTGGTGTACGAAACCGAGAACGCGGGCACGGCCAAGAACACGGCCCTGATCTGGATGGCCGACGACGTCGACGCCGAGGTCGCCCGGCTGAGGGAGGCGGGGGTGGTGTTCGAGGAGTACGACCTGCCCGGCCTGAAAACCGAGAACGGCATTGCCACCACCGACCAGGAACGTGCCGCCTGGTTCAAGGACTCGGAGGGCAACATCCTCTGCGTCGCCCAGGAGGTATAGGTCGCTAGACCGCCGGCCAGGCTGCCCTGGCGTACTGGCCGGGCCAGTAGTCCAGTGGCACGCCCAGCTCGGCGGCGGCGCGGAGGGCGAAGTGCGGGTCGCGAAGGAACTCGCGGCCGAGCATGACGGCATCCGCCGCGCCGGAGGCAACGATCTCGTTAGCGTGTGCGGCTGTCGTGATGAGCCCGACGGCGTTGACCGGTACGGCGGCAGTGTCCTTGACGAATTGCGCCAGGGGAACCTGGTACCCGGGGGTCAGGGGAATCTGCACGCCGGTGACGTTGCCGCCGGAGGACACGTCGAAGAAGTCGGCCCCGGCCTGGGCGGCCCACCCGGCGACGACGGCGGTCTCCTCCACACTCCAACCGTCGACTGTGTAGTCGGTTGCGGAGAACCGCACCAGTAGCGGAACACTCTCGCCGACCTCGGCCCGGACGGCCTTCACCACGCGCAGGAGCAGGCGGGCCCGGTTCTCCAGTGAGCCGCCGAACTCGTCGGTGCGCTGATTGCTCAGCGGGGACAGGAACTGGTGCAAGAGGTAGCCGTGGGCGGCGTGCAGTTCCAGGACGTCGAAGCCGGCGACGATGGCGCGTCGAGCGGCCGTGACGAAGTCGGCGACGACGGTATCGATGCCCGCGTGGTCGAGTGCCATCGGTGCCGCGTAGCCGGGGAAGGCGATGGCGGAGGGCCCCAGCGTCGGCCAGCCGCCCTGGTCGGCGGGCACGCTGCCGTGCAGGCTGGTGCCCCAGGCCGGCCAGGTGGACGCCTTCCGGCCGGCGTGGGCGAGCTGGATGCCGGCGGTGGCGCCCTGCCCGTGCAGATAGTCGACGATGTGCGCCCAGGCGGACGCCTGGGTGTCGTTCCAGATCCCGGTGTCCCGGTCGGTGATGCGGCCCTCCGGGCTGACGGCGGTGGCCTCGGTGACGATCAGCCCGGCGCCGCCCGCGGCCATCGAGCCCAGGTGCACCAGGTGCCAGTCGGTCGGCACGCCGTCCCGCTCGATGACGGAGTACTGGCACATCGGCGCGACCCAGAGCCTGTTGCGAATGACAACCTCGCGCAGGCTGATCGGGTCGAACAGGGAGACCGCCGCGGCGGAATCGGCTGCGGCGGGGGCGAGGACGGTGCTGATATCGGACACCGAAACAACCTATCGTGAGTGCATGGCGAAACCTCGACGATGGCTGGAATGGGAGGCCGCCCAGGCCCGCGACTGGATCGCGGTGCCGCAGGCGACCGATGACAAGTACAGCCGCGGCGTGCTGGGCGTGCGCACGGGTTCCACCGAGTACCCGGGCGCGGCGGTGCTCGGTGTGGAAGCCGCGAGCCGCACCGGGGTGGGCATGCTGCGCTACCTCGGTCCCCGCCGGGTCGGGACCCTCGTGATGCAGAGCCGTCCGGAGGTGGTGACGGTCGACGGCCGGGTGCAGGCCTGGCTGCTCGGCTCGGGCATGGACGCCGGCAGCCGCAGCCCGGAGACCACCAAACAGCTGCAGAAGGCGCTCCGTCAGGGTCTGCCGACGGTGCTCGACGCCGGCGCGCTCGATTTGGTCGGTGCCGGCACCGGCCCCCGGCTGATCACCCCGCACTACCGGGAACTGGCCGCTCTGCTGGGCCGGTCCGGCGAGAATGTCACCGTCGACGACATCGCCGGTGAGCCGGGGGAGTGGGCGATCCGCGCCGCCGTCCTGCTCGATGTCACGGTGCTGGTGAAGGGCAGCGTCACCCACCTGGCCTCACCGTCCGGTATCCGCCTGACGGTATCCGGCGCCCCCGCCTGGCTGGCGACGGCCGGTTCCGGTGACGTGCTGGCCGGCATCCTCGGTGCCCTGCTGGCCACGAACAGCGCGCGTATCCAGGCGGATGCCGACGCGCTCGCCGCGCTCGCCGCCACGGCCGCATTCGTGCACGCGGCGGCGGCGCACCGGGCGTCCGGCGGTGGCCCGATCGTGGCGCTCGACGTTGCCCAGGCCGTTCCGCCGACGATCGCGGCGCTGCTGGCCTGACCCGCCGCAGTGGAGTGTGCCACAGTGGAGCGTGCCTGAATTCCTGCGCCGCCCCGCCCTGCTGTGGTGCGGCTTCGCGATCGTGCACGCGGTGCTCATCGCTCTGAACCTCAGCGGCATCGGCTGGCCACTCGGCGACGTGGAACGGGTATACCTGGGTTGGGCCGAGGCCACGACATCCGGCGCCGTCAGCCTGGGCATCAACACCGACTTCGTCTACCCGATCCTGGCCCTCGCCCCGATTCTCGCATCGCTGGTCTTCGGCGCCGGGCCGTACGCGCTCACCTGGCTCGGCCTGGTGACCGTGCTCAACGGGGTCGCCTTCGCCGCGCTCACCGGTCGCCGGCCGGGTCCGGCGGCAGCCCTGGCCGCCTGGTGGTGGCTGCTGTTCCTGCTGCTGCTGGGCCCCATCGCGTTGGCCAGGATCGACTCCGTGACCGTACCGCTGGCGATTCTGGGCCTGCTCTGGCTGCGCCGCCGGCCGTTCTGGGGAGCGGTGCTCCTGGCCGTCGCCACCTGGGTCAAGGTCTGGCCGGTCGCGGCGATCATCGCGCTGGTGGTGGCCTCGAGGCGGCGCTGGCAGGTGCTGGCCGCCTTCGCCGGCACCTCCGCGCTGATCATCGGAGCGGCCCTCGCCGCCGGCAGCGGGGTCACGATCCTCAGCTTCGTGACCGAGCAGACCAACCGGGGGATCCAGATCGAGGCGCCGGTGGCGTCCTGGTGGTTGTGGCAGTCGGCCCTGGGCATCCCCGGCGCCGTCGTGTACTACGACCAGCAGATCCTGACCTACCAGGTGATCGGTGCGGGCACCGACCTGGCGGCGGCGGTGCTGACCCCGCTTCTGGCACTCTGCGTCGGCGTGGTGCTGCTATTGGGCTGGCGCGCCCAACGCGCCGGTGCATCGGCCGACCTGCTGTTCCCGCCGCTGCTGCTGGCCCTGGTGCTCACCCTGATCGCGGTCAACAAGGTGGGCTCGCCGCAGTTCATCACCTGGCTGGCCGCCCCGCTGATCCTCGGCCTGGTCTCGTCCTGGCGAGCCTGGCGGGGCCCGGCGCTCACGGCCCTCGCGATGGCGGCGCTCACCCAGATCGTCTACCCGTACTTCTACAACGACCTGCTGGCCACCACCCCGGCCATGGTGCTGATCCTGTCGGTGCGCAACCTCCTGGAGCTGGTGCTGCTGGGCTGGATGCTCGTTCGCATCTGGCGGCTCGGCGCCGCCTCCGCAACACTGTCAGAGAGCACCGCCGCCAGTCCCGGTGCCACAGCGCATCGCCCTATCCTCAAGGAGTAGTCATGCTCGTCGCATTCTCGGTCGCCCCCTCCGGCGGCCCCACCGATTCGGTGCACGATGCCGTCGCCGCTGCGGTGAAAGTCGTCCGCGAATCGGGCCTGCCCAACCACACCGATTCGATGTTCACCACCATCGAAGGCGATTGGGACGAGGTCTTCGCCGTCGTCAAGGCGGCGACGGATGCCGTCGGCGCGTTCGGCTCCCGGGTGTCGCTGGTGCTCAAGGCCGACATCCGCCCCGGCTATTCCGGTGAGCTCACCGCCAAGCTGGACCGCCTCGAGGCGGCTATGGACGAGGCCGGCGGAGCATCCTGACACCGGCCTGGCGCCGCCGCGTCACCGTCCAGACACGACCGCCCCGTAGTCTGGATTGATGCCCTCACTCTCTGACGGGTCGACGCGCCTGTCGCCGACCCGCGTTCGCCTCGCCCTCCTGGCTCTCGCCCTCGGCGGCTTCGCGATCGGCGCCACCGAGTTCGTCGCCATGGGGCTGCTGCCCAATCTGGCCGCCGACCTGCTGCCCGGCCTCTACGCGTCGTCGCCGGATGCCGCCAACGCCCAGGTCGGCTGGCTCATCTCCGCATACGCTCTCGGTGTCGTCGTCGGGGCGCCCACGATCGCCGCGGCCGCGGCCCGGTGGCCACGCAAACAGCTGCTGCTCGTTCTGCTGGCCTGCTTCACCCTGGCCACCATCGCTTCCGCGCTGCTGCCGACCTTCGGCCTGGTGCTGGTGGCCCGATTCGTCGCCGCCCTGCCGCACGGCGCCTATTTCGGCATCGCGTCGCTGGTCGCCGCCGAGCTGATGGGCCCGGGCAAGCGGGCACGCGGTGTCGCGATCGTGCTCTCCGGCCTCACCATCGCCAACGTCATCGGCGTGCCCTCGATCACCTGGCTCGGCCAGGTTGCGGGCTGGCGGGTCGCCTACATAGCCGTGGCTGCCCTCTTCGCGGTGACCTTCGTCGCCGTGATCGTGGCCGTGCCGTTCCAGGCCGGGAACCCCGGCGCCACCATGCGCAACGAGCTGCGCGCCTTCGGGCGCCTGCAGGTCTGGTTCGCGCTCCTGATCGGCGCCGTCGGGTTCGGCGGTCTGTTCGCCGTCTACACCTACGTGGCCCCGCTGGTGATCGAGGTCACCGGGCTGCCCGCTCTCGCGGTGCCGCTGGTGCTCGTCGTGGTGGGCCTGGGAATGACCGTGGGCAACTTCGCCGGCGGCGTGTTCGCCGACCGCAGTGTGCGGCGCAGCATGTACGCCTTCTTCGCCATCATGCTCGCGGCCCTGCTGCTGCTTGCCTTCTCCGCGCAGCACCTGGCCGGGCTGCTGACCGGGGTGTTCCTGGTCGGCGCGTCGGCGGCGGCGCTGTCGCCGACCATTCAGACCCGGCTGATGGATGTCGCACACGACAGCCAGTCGATCGCCGCGGCCCTCAACCACTCGGCGCTCAACCTCGGCAACGCGCTCGGCGCGTTTCTGGGCGGCATCGTCATCGCGGGCGGGCTGGGCTATCTCGCCCCGATCTGGGTCGGGTTCGGCCTGAGCGTGGTGGGGTTGGCGCTGGCCGTGGTCACCTTCGCGATCGACAGGGTCCGTCGCAAGCGGGGTCAGCACGTACCGTACGGCACCGCACTGATCACGGTGGTCGGCACGGACTGAGCGCCGCGCCGACCCGGCCAGTGGCGTTCTAGTCGGACTGCAGCAGGATGCCGTCGTGGATGGCGCGCTTCCGTAGGGCTACCTTGGTTCCGACATCAAAACCGGCAAGACGGTACTTCTCGCGGATCCGCTTGAGGTACGACTTCGCCGTCTCCTCGGAGATGCCCAGCTGGTGGGCGACCGCCTTGACCGGCTCACCGGCTCCGTACAACGCCATCACCCGGCGTTCCTGGGCGCTCAGCCGCGGCGAGCTGCCGGCGGCTCCGGCGTGCAGGGCGAGGTCGAGTTCGGCGGAGATGTAGGATTCTCCGACGTTCGCGGCGTGGATGGCTTCAACGATGGTGCTGGCCTCCTCGGTCTTGACGAGGTAGCCGAGAGCGCCGGCGGCGAGGGCCTCGCGCACGAGAGCCGGTTCGGAGTAGGTGCTCATCAGCACGGTCTTCACCCCGGCCGTCTTGAGGGTGGAGATCTTCAGCGAGACCGGGATGTTGTCCTTGAGGTCCAGGTCGAGCAGCACCACATCGACCGGGAACTCCGGGTGGGTGAGAAGCTCGGGCCAGGTGGTCACGGCGGCCACCATGTTGATGTCGTCCGCGGCGCCTCTGATCCACTCCGTCAGCGCTCCCAGGAGCATCCGGTGGTCGTCGACCAGGGCCAACCGGATGGGATTGTCGATGAGCGTCGCTGCTGTGTTCGTCACTGCTACCTCCTGTTGCATTTTTCCCTGTCGGAGCATCCCGGGCCAACCGGCCCGGTCACGCGTCCGCAGGATTGTCAATACTGCATTCGATGTCGACGTGGAGATGTCCACTGCGCACCGAATCGATATGAGGGCCCACTACTCGGATAGCTTGCCATGTCTCCGGGTCCACCCGTCGACGAGGCACCCCCTCGATGATCATTTTGATCGGAAACCGAAGCATTTCACCGATAATATGGCCGTTGGTACGGCCAAAAGGTCCGAAAACCAGCGAAACCGTCGGTTCGGCACCGTCGGTGTCGCTGATCAGGAGCCAGATGGCCAGCAACAGCGCATCGCGCTGAGTCGGCGAGAGCTGACCGGCCAACCCTGACGGGTCATCGAGATTGACGGCGGGGCCGAGGAACTCGGATTCGGTGAGGGCGTGGTGTAGCCAGGTCTCCCGGCGGCCCTCGATGAGGTGCAGTCGTAGCTGGGTGGCGAGCATCGCCGCCGCCGCCGACTTCGTCGAACTGAGCGGCAGGGCGGTGCGTCCGGTGGCGACGTCGTCGAGCAGGGTTTCGGCGTCGAGGTCGATGCGGGCCAGCTCCTCGGATGCGAGCATGCCCACGGCGGAGGACGGCTGGCTGATGGTGCTCTGCACGAGCACCAGGTCCAACTCACGCTGCACGATGCGGCGGAAACCTCGCACGACCGACGCCCCGATCAGCGGCGGCAACACGCACAGGCCGATGGTCAGGATGGCCGGCGCCATCAGCTCGGGGTCGTAGCGTGCCGCGGTGACCGAGCCCGCCGCGATCACGGCGCCGAGGACCAGCGTCGCGGCAACGATCTCCCGTCCGCGCCGCACCGAGACCAGCACGGCAAGCAGGGCGCCGACAGCGGCGGCGGCGGTGGGATAGGTGCCCGCTGCGGTGCCCTGACCGTACCCGGCCAGGTCGAGCCCGACGACGACCTCGCCCAGGGCGAGCACGGCGAGGAACAACCAGGTCGGCATCCGGTCGGGCAGCCTGTTGACGAGGATCAGCGTCACGACGGCCGCGAGCAGCAGAACGATCCAGGCCGCCAGGGTCGGCAACGGGTTCGGATATCGCTCCCACTGGCTCGCGAACCGCCACAGCAGGAACACGGCGAAGAACCCGCTGCTCAGGGAGATGCCGAAGCCGAGGTGGCGGCTACCGAGCCCGGTGCGGTTGGCCAGGGTGGTTTGAACGGTGCGCTGCGGCCGGCGAAAGGTGCGGCGTCGCTCGTCGCGTTGGTCGTCGAGCAACTGCTTGTGCGCTCGGGCCGACGAGCTGCCGGAGTGCGGCGGTGCCGGGGTCGCCGCCGATGTCACTTGGGCACCTCGAGCACGACGGTGGTGCCAGAGCCCGGGGAGGAGAACAGGCGTGCGCTGCCGCCGACGTCGCGAAGGCGGGCCACGACGGACTCGGCGAACCCGAGCCGTTCGGTGCCGACGGCGCTGAGGTCGAACCCCCGACCGGCATCCGTCACCATGGCGCGCACCGTCGTGTCGTCGTCGGAGATCGTGACGTCGGCCCTGGTGACGCCGGAGTGCCTGCGCACGTTTTCGAGGCACTCGCCGAGGGCGAGAAGGAACGAGTCGAGAACGTCGCTGGGCAGCAGCACCTGGCCGCTGCCGTGCCAGTCGACCTCGAGTCCCATCCGGCCGAAACGCTGCTTCACCGACTCGAGGGTGCTGCCGAGCATCGACGTGTTGGACGGTTCCAGCGTGTAGACCCCGGAACGGCTGGGGGTGGGCAGCGCGCCCAGACGTAGCTGGCGGAGCAGACGGGCGTCATCGCCGGATTGTTGTCGCAGAGCGGCGGGGCTGACGCCCACACCCGAATGCGCCAGGAGGGTGAGGGTGGCCAGCACGGTGTCGTGGAGCAACCTGGCGCCCTGCCGGCGTTGCGCTTCGAGTTCGCTGGCATGACGTTCGGCCTGGTGGGCGCGCCCGATCGCGGCGACCCGCTGCAGCACCCGGGGCACGCTCTGCGCAATCCACCAGCCGCCCAGGGACAGGGCGGCCCAGCCGCACACGGTCAGGACCAGGGGCAGCACCGACCCGCCAGACGAGATGGTGACGAACGCCACCCCGGCCACGGTCATGCCGAACGACCCGAACAGGATGAGCTGGCGTCCGGGGCCGACGACGAGCACCGGCGCGACACAGCTGGCCGCGCCGGCAGCCAGGGTGGCGATCAGGGCCTCCTCGACGGGGTTGAGACCGACATCAATCCTGGTGGCCAGCCCGACGACGAGGATGACGGCGTTGCTCAGCAGCACGATGCACACCGCCCAACGGAGTGCGCCGCTCTGACCGAGGACGTATTGGCACCCGACCATCAACAGGATCAGGGACCCGGCGAACAGGACCACGGGCGTATCGAGCCCGCCCGGCACGGCCAGGTAGGCCAGCGACGTCACCGAAGCGGTCAGCCCGGTTATCCGGGCGGTGCGACGAAGGACGCGATCACGCTCTCTGGCAATACGTGGCATGGCTGCAGTACTCCTCATGAGTGCCCTATCCGTCACCTTATCGGCCCCGGTGGCGGATTTACGGCTGTTGACGTGGACTTTCTTTCCGGCGCAGAAGCAGGTGCAGAACCACGCCGCTGACCAGGGCCATGGCCACCGCCATGAACATCCCGGCGAGAACCCCGATGAGCAGGATGAGCGCGCCGGGCTGGCCCGGCTGCCACAGCGGTGTGGCCACGGCGAAGAACACGGCCAGGCCGGCGCCCCAGGCGGCGGCGCTGCCGAGTATCCACCAGCCGGCACCCCTGAGGTGCCGACGGAGCTCGAACCACTGGGCGAAGCCGAGGGCGCACAGCAGCACAGTGGCGAGCAGGATTCCGGCGGTGAATTGGGCTGCTGCCGGCCAGCGCTGCCAGACCTCGGCCCACTCGGCGGGCAACAGCCCGATGAACCAGGCCGCGGCGCCGGCGATGGCCGTGGCGCCGACCCAGCGGCGGCGGTTCAGTGCCGGCACCCGGCTGCGGAGCACGGTCGCCTGCGTCCAGCCGAGCACGGTGCCTTCGGCAGCGCCGGCGAAGATCAACGCCGGCGCCAGCACGGATGAACCGGCGAAGGTCAGCTGGGCCAGGGCCGGGACGAGGAACCCGACGCTTTCGCCGAGGCTGACCCACAGCAGCCAACTGCGTAGGAACCTGTCGGCACGATCGGGACCGCTGCGGGGCCGGGGGCCGGGGAGCGGCCTATCGACCGTCATGGGAAGCGACGGGGGCGGCCGGTGCGGGTGATCCAGCCACGGCGGAGCCTGGATCGAGCGGGCCCTGATCGAGCCGGAACGGCGGGTACTCGTCGCGCATCAGCGCGGCATAGACGATCACCCTGTACAGCCAGCGGTTCAGTCCGATGATCAGATCGAAAATCCCGCGCCGGTAGCGTCCGCTGAAGAGCAGGATCACGGCGCCGATGAGGACCAGGATGCCCAGCAGCGAGAAACCGGTGCTGGTGGCGGTGGTCCAGCCGTTGTTGCCGCTCGCGGTCCAGCCCCAGCTGCCGCCGGTGAGGATCGCCACGATGAACAGGTGGGGAATCACCAGGAGCCACCACTTGACCAGGACCAGTCCGTGCGAGAGCCGGGCCGGATAGTCCACCTCGAGGTCGGCCGGATAGTCGGTGGCGGCGAGGGTGAACGGCGGGTACCTGTCGGTGCCGAGCGCGGAGTACGAGTAGAAATTCACCCGCCAGTTCCAGCGCAGCACGCCGACGCTGTAGTTGAAGATCGCCCGCGGGTAACGTCCGGTGAACAGGATGGCGAACCCGGCCACGATCGTGCCGATCCAGAGCCCGAACCAGAGGAAGAACAGCACGATGACGTGCGGGATGACCAGGATCCACTTGACCAGCCACAGCGCCCGCGAGACGTCGGGGTCGAGCCATCCGTTCAGCCGTGCGGGATAGTCGGCGCCCGGCCTGTCGGGATCGGCGCCGGGCTGCCCGGTCGCACCGCCCGGTGCTGGCGTGGCGCCGCTGCGGCTGGAGGGCGCCGGACCGTTGCGGCCCAGGCCGATCACACCGAGGATCACCAGGATCAGCCCGATCACCAGGGTGATGATGCCGACCAGCAGCAGGGTGATCGCCGCGGGCGCCAGGAGACCTGAGCGCACACCGGCACTGACCTGCACGGCGACCGGGCTGCTGCCGTCGGCATTCATCACCACGACGGCCCAGGCCCCGGGCTGCACCGGCCAGGTGATCTCCTGGCTGCCGGGCCCGACTGCGCTGACGGTCCAGAAGTCCTGTTCGGCGGGCGGTTCGGGCCGGTCTGAGCCGGGAATGTCTGCATACCGCGCGCGGAGCGGCGTGGATTCGATGCCGCGCACCTCGGTGTGTGCCACGTTCGCCAAGTAGCTGTCGACGTCGGCCTGCGGCGCGATCCCGAGAAACACCGGGTCGTCGTTGGCTCCCGTCGCCACCAACCGGATCCTGGCGATGTCCAGGTTCAGCGGCGGGGTCGTTCCCGTGGTCGTGACGGGACCGAGCGGAGGACTGGTCAGTGCGTAGGAGTTGGTGACGAGGGGCACCGTGCGGGTGGAGAAGTAGCCGTTTTCACCCTGCACGCCGGCGGCGACGGCGGCAACGGTACCGGTGGCGGTCAGTCCGAAGCCGATCAGGGTCAGGATCGTGCCGATCAGCAACATGATGAGCGGGCCGGGTTTCATGGCGCCAGAGTTCTCCCGAACGCACTGCGTGTCAACCCTTCCGCGGTTCAGCCGAGCAGCCACCGGAGCTGGTCGCCGATGGCCTGGTCCTCGATGAGGAATCCGTCGTGACCGTAGCCGGACTCGATCACCACGGGGTCGCCCCCGCTCCCCAGTCCGGCCGCGATGACACGCTGGCCGTCCAGGGGGAAGAGCCTGTCGCTGTCGATGCCGACGACGAGGGTGCGGGCCGTGATGCGGGCCAGTGCGGCGTCGACTCCGCCCCGGCCACGTCCGATGTCGTGGGAGTTCATCGCCTCGACCAGGGTGATGTAGCTGTTCGCGTCGAACCGCCGGGTGAACTTGTTGCCGTGGAAGTCGAGGTAGGACTCCACGGCGAACCGGCCGTGCCCGCCCAGCGGGGTGATGTCGCTCTGCCAGCTGCGCTCGAACCGGGAGTTGAGTTCCGACGGGCTGCGGTAATTGAGCAGCGCCATCCGCCTGGCCAGGGCGAGGCCGCGGCTCGGGCCATCGCCGGGCTCGGCGTCGTAGTAGTCGCCCGCACGAAAGAGCGGGTCGGTGCGGATGGCCTCGATCTGCACCGAATTGAGGGCGATCTGGTCGGCCGTCGTGACCGGCGGGGCGGCCAGGATGCCCAGCCGGGTCACCCGGCCGGGGTGTTCGATGCCCCATTCCAGCACGTGCATGCCGCCCATGGAACCGCCGACGATCCCGGCCCAGCGTTCGACGCCGATCCGGTCGCTGAAGGCCGCCTGCGCCGCCACCTGATCGCGGATGCTCAGGTACGGGAACTGGGGGCCCCACTCGGAGCCGTCCGGCGCGAGGGACGCCGGGCCGGTGCTGCCCTGACAGCCGCCGAGCATGTTCGGCGCCACCACGAACCACCGGTCGGTGTCGATCGCGAGGCCCCGGCCGACGATGCCGCTCCACCAGCCGGCGGTCGGATGCCCGGCCGCCGGCGGGCCGACGACGTGGCTGTCCCCGGTGAGAGCGTGCAGCACCAGAACTGCGTTGTCGCCGGCCGGATTCAGCTCGCCCCAGCTCTCGTAGGCGATCCGCACGCCGGCCAGGTGCCCGCCCGCCTCGAGGTCGAGGGCGCCGATGTCCACGAACCGGCGGCCGCCCACAGGGTCACCGTCACGCCAGGCGCCCGTGACGGGCGGTTTACCCAGCAGCGAGCGCGCCTGCGCGTCGGTGACCAGGCTGGACGGGACGGTGTCCGCGGAGTATTGCCATTCCATACGGCTCCATTGTGGCCATGTTCGGCCGTGGCCGCCGATTGTTACGTCATGCGGGCGGGTGAACGTCGGCGAGCTCTACGCGTTCGCGCGGGATGCCGCGACCACGGCGCGGGCGGCGGCCAGGCCGGCCTCGAGGTCGGCCTGCAGGTCGATGACGTTCTCGATGCCCAGCGACAGGCGCACCAGGCCCGGCGTGACGCCCGCGGTGAGCTGCTGCTCCGGGGTGAGCTGGGCGTGCGTGGTCGACGCCGGGTGGATCACCAGCGAGCGCACATCACCGATGTTGGCCAGGTGGCTGAACAGGCTGAGGTTGTCCACCAACGCGCGCCCGGCATCCACCCCGCCCTTGAGCTCGAACGACAGCACCGCGCCCACGCCCAGCGGGGCGTACTTGTTGGCGGCCGCGTACCAGGGGCTGGACGGCAGTCCCGCGTAGTTGACCGACGCGATGTCGGGGTGGCTCTCGAGGAACTCCGCGATGGTCTGCGCGTTGGACACGTGCCGCTCGATGCGGAGGCTCAGCGTCTCGATGCCCTGGATGAGCTGCCAGGCGCTCGCCGGGGCGATGGCGCTGCCGAGGTCGCGCAGCAACTGCACGCGGGCCTTGATGATGAACGCGAGGGCGTCGCCGACCGCGGTGGTATAGCTGGCGCCGTGGTAGGACGGGTCCGGTTCGGTCAGGCCGGGGAACTTCTCGACGTTGGCCGACCACTCGAACAGGCCGCCGTCGACGACGACGCCGCCGATGATGGTGCCGTGGCCGCCGAGGAACTTGGTGGCCGAATGCACGATGATGTCGGCGCCGTGTTCGAACGGGCGGATCAGGTACGGCGTCGCGATGGTGTTGTCGACGATCAGCGGCACCCCGTTGGTGTGCGCGACCTCGGCGACCAGCGCGATGTCGAGCACGTTGATCTTGGGGTTGCCGATGGTCTCGGCGAAGAACAGCTTGGTATTGGGCCGCACCGCTCTGGCCCACTCCGCGGCGTCGTCCTGGTCTTCGACGAAGGTGGTCTCGATGCCGAGCTTCTTGAGGGTGTACTTGAAGAGGTTGTAGGTGCCCCCGTAAATGGAGCTCGACGACACGATGTGGTCGCCGGCCTGGGCGATGTTGAGCACAGCGAAGGTCGACGCCGCCTGGCCGGAGGCCACCAGCAGGGCGCCGGTGCCGCCTTCGAGGGCGGCGACCCGTTCCTCGACCACGGCCTGGGTCGGGTTCTGGATGCGGGTGTAGATGTTGCCGAACTCTGCCAGCGCGAACAGGTTCTGGGCGTGTTCGGCGTTGTTGAAGACGTAGGAGGTGGTCTGGTAGATCGGCGTGGCCCGCGCGTTGGTCACCGGGTCTGGGCGGGCCCCGGAGTGGACCTGCTTGGTTTCGAACTTCCAGTCTGCGGAATCGCTCATGGGTCGGTCTCCCTGTTCGTGGTCGGGCCGGCAAGCCCGAGGAATCTACAGCGGCGGAACCAGACGCTCCGTTGCTCTGCTGCAACCATAGGCAGGGCTATGCCGCGCGACAACGGTTCGCGAAACACTACGTCATCTGCTGCCGGGCCCGTGCGGCAGTACGATGGTGCCCGTGTGGGTGGACGGCTCCTGCCTGAACAGCCAACGCAGTCGCGGTTCCACCAGCGGCCGGAAGACGCGCCTCACGACGGGCAACGACAGCACCACCGAGATCAGGATGGCCAGCAGGATCACGGCCGGCAGCACCCAGGGCTGCTGCGGACCGTCGAGCACCCCGGTTTCCCGCAGCGGGTAGAGCAGGAAGGTGTGCAGCAGGTAGATGTACATGGTCGCGGCGCCCAGCGGTGTGAACCAGGTCGCCCGGCGCGGCATCAGCATGAGGAAGGCCAGGATGAACAGGAACGACGCCATCATCAGGCCCAGCCGGATGACCCCGGCCCAGAACTGGTCGTAGCCGAACTGCCAGTACGCCTCGTCGTACAGGGTGAAGCTCCGCAGCCGCAGGTCCCGCACGCCGATGATATTGACGGTGACGGCCAGGGCGAGGGCGCCGAAGAGGGCGATCGCGCCGGAACGCCAGCGCCAGACCGCGGCCGGGCGCAGGTGCATCCACCGGGCGGTGAGCGGCCACTGGCGCAGTTTCCAGCCGAACACGAAGAACGGCAGCAGCCCCAGCGTGCGTGACAACGAGAAGGTGCTGTCGATGTCACCGACGTAGCCGGCGCCCACCGAGATGGCGATGCTGATCAGCAGCGGATACCGCATCAGAACCAGGTAGGGCAGCGCCACCCGCCAGATGGCCAGGGCGATCAGGAACCAGAGCGTCCAGGACGGGGTCGAGTAGTCCACCTTGAGGGTGCCGCTGAGCGCCCACTCCACCAGCGTCCAGATGCTTTCGAAGATCAGGTACGGGAAGACGACGTCGGTGATCAACCGGTGCATCTGGCGGGGGCCCGGCGGTCCCGACTTGGCGAAGTAGCCGCTGACGGCCACGAAAACCGGAACGTGGAACGCGTAGATGAACAGGTAGACGCCGTAGGCGGTGTCGGATTCGCCGATCAGCTTGAGGATCGCGTGACCGATCACCATCAGGGTGATGGCGATCCAGCGGGCGTTGTCCCACAGCGGTACGCGGCGCTTCGGCTTGTGCGGGCCGGCGTGGTGCGGGGTCTCTGTCGGCGAACTCATCGGGTCCATTCTCCGGGCAGAATGGGGCAATGGGCAAAAAAAGAGTCGTGGTCACTGGTGCGAGTTCGGGAATCGGAGCGGCGACGGTGCGCCTGTTCCGGGAGCACGACTGGGATGTGGTGGGCGTGGCCCGCCGGGCCGACAGGCTCGAGACGCTGGCCCAGGAGACCGGCGCGGCGGTGTTCGCCGCCGACCTCACCGTGCAGGCCGACGTCGACGCGTTGCGGGACTACCTCGCCGCCTCCGGCCCGGTGAATGCTCTGGTCAACAACGCCGGAGGCGCCAAGGGGCTCGACTCCGTCGAGGCCGGGTCGATCGACGACTGGGCCTGGATGTACGAGATCAACGTGCTCGCGCTGAAACGGGTCACCACCGCCCTGCTGCCGCTGCTGCGCGCCTCGATCGCCGCCGCAACGGATGCCGCGGCCGCCGGCGCTGCCGCGTCCGCCGACATCGTCAACATCACCTCGACCGCCGGGCACACGGCGTACATCGGCGGCGGCGGCTACAACGCCGCCAAGTTCGCCGCGCACGCCCTGACCGAGGTGCTGCGCTTGGAGCTCAGCGGCGAACCGATCCGGGTGATCGAGATCGCGCCCGGCATGGTGCAGACCGACGAATTCGGTCTGGTGCGCTTCGGCGGCGACCCCGAGAAGGCGGCCGCCGCCTACACCGACGTGGTGCACCCGCTCGTGGCCGACGACGTCGCCGCCACCATCCTGGCCGCCGTCGAACTGCCCGCGCACGTGAACCTGGACCTCGTCGTGGTCAAACCCGTCGCCCAGGCCTCCACCACCTTGGTCGCCCGCGGCCCGCTGCTGCCCCGCGTCTAAACTCACACCGGCCCCAACTGTTGCCCGAACGGACAATTGCGCCCGGCGTACCGGGGGTGGATTCAACTGGTCGATGCAACACCGCTGTTTTCTTGGTCTGAGAGTAGCTGATGCAGGGCTTCTCGCGGGGTGGCTGCG
>NZ_SOGH01000004.1:0-64091 GCF_004402305.1 Cryobacterium sp. TMB3-10
CTGCCTCGGGGCCGCGCTCGGCCACCGCCGCGACGGGACCGGCTCGTGCCACGCCGCCGGCTCGACCGGCGCCCGCGCCCGCCGTATCCGCCAAGCCGGCCGGCGCCCCCGCACGCCCCGCCGGCCCGGTGATCACCAAGCCGCCGATCCGCAAGCTGGCCAAGGACCTCGGCGTCGACCTCAGCCAGGTGGAGCCCACCGGCCGGTTCGGCGACGTCACCCGCGAGGACGTGCTGCGCGAGGCCACCCAGGCCAGCGTGTTCCGCAACATCCAGACGCCGGAGTGGCCGACCGACCGCGAGGAGCACATCCCCGTGAAGGGCGTGCGCAAGGTGATCGCGCAGACCATGGTGCGCAGCGCCTTCACCGCCCCGCACGTGAGCCTGTTCGTGGACGTGGACGCCACCCGCACCATGGAGTTCGTCAAGCGGCTCAAGGTCTCCACCGATTTCGCCGGCGTCAAGGTGTCGCCGCTGTTGATCATGGCCAAGGCCATGATCTGGGCCGTGCGGCGCAACCCCACCGTCAACTCGGTCTTCACCGACGAGGAGATCGTGATCAAGCACTACGTCAACCTCGGCATCGCCGCGGCCACCCCGCGTGGACTGATCGTGCCCAACATCAAGGAAGCCCAGGACATGAGCCTGCTGGAGCTGGCCGGCGCCCTCGAGAAGCTCACCCTCACGGCCAGGGACGGGAAGACCAGCCCGGCCGAGATGGCCAACGGCACCATCACGATCACCAACATCGGCGTCTTCGGCATGGACACCGGCACCCCGATCCTCAACTCCGGCGAGGCCGGCATCGTGGCGCTGGGCACGATCAAGCTCAAGCCCTGGGTCGTCGACGGCGAGGTGCGCCCGCGCTTCGTCACCACCATCGGCGCGAGCTTCGATCACCGGGTGGTCGACGGCGACGTGGCCAGCCGGTTCCTGGCCGACGTGGCCAGCATCATCGAGGAGCCGGCGCTGCTCCTGGAGTAGTTCACCTGGCGAGATCGCTGAGGCCGGCGACGGATACCGATCACGCCGAACGGATACCGATCACGACGGTGGCATCCAGCGCCCGGGAGTGTGTGACGTGCGGGCTGAGACCGTGCCGGGCGAAGATCGCCAGGGTCTCCGGCGCCTGCCCGGCGCTGGTCTCCACGAGCAGCCGGCCCCCGGGGGACAGCCACTCCGGGGCCGCCGCCACGAGCCGGCGCTGAACGTCGAGGCCGTCGTGGCCGCCGTCGAGAGCGACCCTGGCCTCGTGCAGCCGAGCCTCGGGCGGCATCCGAGTTATCGAATCCGTGGGCACGTAAGGGGCGTTGGCCACAATGACGTCGACCCGGCCGAGCAGGGTGCGCGGCACTGGGGAAAACAGGTCGCCGGTGAGGGCGATACCGCCCAGCGGCTCGATGTTCTCCCGGGCACAGTTCGTCGCCGCCGGGTCGATGTCTACGGCGTAAAGCGTCAGCCCCGGCTCGCCAGCGAGCAGTGCGGCCCCCACGGCTCCTGTGCCGCAGCACATGTCGACCGCCACAGAGCCGGGCCGGAGGAGCCGGGCCGCCCGCCGCACCAGCAGGCCGGTGCGTCGACGCGGCACGAAAACGCCCGGCCGGACGATGATCCGCAGCCCGCAGAACTCCACCCAGCCGAGCACCTGTTCGAGCGGCAGACCGGATTCGCGCAGGCCGAGCAGCTGCTCCAGTTCGGCCGGTGTTCCGGCGGCCGCCGTCAGCAACCGGGCCTCGTCTTCGGCGAAGACGCAGCCGGCCGCGCGCAGGCGTTCGATCACTTCAAGCGGGGCGGCTCGGCGCGGCGACATCGCGGCTCAGACCGTGCGGCTCTGTCGCCAGCTGCGCAGGGTGGCCAGCTCGGTGTCGGTGATGCCCGCCGCTGCGAGCACTGCTGGCAGGTCGAGGCCTGCCAGGGCCGTGCGAAAGGCGCCCTCCGTTGTGGTGCCGAAGGATCGGCAGAGCGCCTCGCTTTCGGCCTCCTCGTGTGCCCGACCGGATGCGACGGCCCGTTGGTCGCCGCGGCGCACGGTCTCCAGGTAGTCGTCCACGATGGCCTCGGGCTCGGCGCCGGCGATGGTGAGCAGCAGGAGGGCGATCTGCCCGGTGCGGTCCCGGCCCGCCGCGCAGTGGAAGAGCACGCCGCCCGGTGCCGCCCGGGCCAGCGCCGCCAGCGCGGCCCCCGACCGTTCCGGCATCGCGGCCAGGTGCGGCAGGTAGTACAGCGCGGTGCCGACCAGGCCGTTGTCCCAGTAGTCCGCCCAGAATGCGGTGTTCTCCAGCCCGTCGAGGTCGATGGGCACCGTGGTGAGCCAGTCCGGTCGCGGTTGGCTGTCTTGGGCGCGCTCGCCGGGTTGGCGCAGATCGACGACGGTACGGATGCCCGCCGCGTAGAGCTGATCCCAGCCGGCGCGGGTGGTCTGGTCCAGGTTCTCCGACCTGAAGAACACGCCCGCCGCGGTCGTACCGCCGGTGCGGTACGGGATGCCGCCCAGGTCGCGGGCGTTCGCCAACCCAGCCACCGCCAGGAGCCGGTCGGCCGCGCGGGCAGGTGCCGGTGCTGACGGCGGTGCTGACGGCGGTGTTGACGACGGCTCGTCCATCGACTCGGCCTAGAAGGTGACGGTGGACAGGAGGCGGACCGGGGGACGCGGATCGGTGCGGAGCCGGGCGTGGGTCTCCACATCGAAGCGCTCGGTGCCGTACTTCAGTTTCTGCCGCTCGATGCCTTCGGCCGCGAAACCCGCTGTGGTGGCGACCCGGCAGGAGGCCGGATTGTTGGTGCGGTGTCCGAGCTCCAGCCTGTGCAGGCCCTGCTCGGTGAAGGCCCAGTCGGCGATCGAGGCGAGGGCGAGCGTCGCCAGGCCCTGGCCCCTGGCCTCGGCCGAAACCCAGTAGTAGACCCAGCCGGTTCCGTGCCGGTGTTCCATGCTGCCCACACCCACGTTGCCCACCGCGACGCCGTCGAGGCTGATCGCGAAGTTCTGCCGCGAGACCGTCGCGGGGGCGAGGTTCTCGGTGATGAAACTCTCGCAGCGCGCGACCGTCGACAGCTCGATCGCACCGACCTGGGCGGCCAGGTCGCCGCTCACGGTGAAGGCGGTCTGCAGACTGGCCGCGTCGTCGAGCCGCCACGGGCGCAGCATCGCCACCGGGGCGGGCGGCACCGACCTGTCACGGCTGGCCTGACTGGTCCGACCGAGGCGAGTGCGTGGGGGCAGGCTCCCGGCGGGCGGGACGGTGCCCTTTCCGGCGCGTGCTCTCATGGCAACAGAGTAGACGGCGGGCGTCGCCACCGCGACTTGCCGCACTATCCCCCTGTGCGGGCTCTGAAGCGGGAGTGTGCCCGATGTCACCGTCGGGCGCAGCGCCGAGTTGCCGCACTATCCCCCTTCGACACCGCTGACGGGGGTGTTTGCCGCAAGTCGGGGCCGCCGCACGGCGGCGAACCGGATGCGCGAATCGCGGCCGGCGGGGGAGGATGGGGCATGGCCTTCGAGAGCACACCTTTGCGTCGGATCGAGGAAGACCCGCAGCATCCGCTGCCCAGGAACGCCTGGCCAGCCACCCTGCCGCCGGTGGCCCAGCTACTCGAGACCGGAATCGACCTGGGGCCGGCCACGGTCTTCGTCGGAGAGAACGGCGCCGGTAAGTCCACGCTCGTAGAGGCCATCGCCCTGGCCTGGGGTCTCTCCCCGGAGGGTGGCTCCACCGGCGCACGCAACTCCACCCGGCCCAGCGAATCCTCGCTCCACGACCACCTGCGCCTGGTGCGCAGCGGCGGCAGCACCCGCCGCGGCTACTTTCTGCGCGCCGAGACCATGCACGGCTTCTTCACCTACCTGGAGGAGAACCCGGGCAGCGGGCCTGAGCCGCGCTTCCACGAGATCTCGCACGGGGAATCGTTCCTCGAGCTGGCCATCGACAAGTTCCGCGGCCGGGGCCTGTGGGTGCTCGACGAGCCGGAATCCGCGCTCTCGTTCTCGGGCTGCCTGGCGCTGCTCGGCCACCTCAAGGAGCTGCTGGCCGCGGGCGGTTCGCAGGTGATCATGTCGACGCACTCGCCGTTGCTCGCCGCGCTGCCCGGTGCCCGGATCCTCGAGGTGGGCGAGTGGGGGCTGCGCGAGATGGCTTGGCGCGATCTCGACCTGGTCACCAACTGGGCCGGCTTCCTCGACGCCCCGGAGCGGTACCTGCGGCACCTCTGACCCGCCACCATCGGCTCTAATGGTTTTGACAATCATTATCAATAGGCGTAGCGTTTCGATCGTGAAGACCCCCAGACTCCTCCTCCCCGCCCTGGCCGCCTCCGCCGCCCTCGTGCTGGCCGGATGCTCGACGACCGCCACCAACGCCGCGGGATCGGACGGTGACCTCAAGGTCGTCGCCACGACCACCCAGATCGCCGACCTCACCCGCAACGTCGTCGGCGACGCCGACGGCGTCACGATCACCCAGCTGATCCAGCCCAACCAGAGCGCGCACAGCTACGACCCGTCGGTCGCCGACCTCACCGCCCTGGGCGCGGCGGATGTGCTCGTGATCAACGGCGTCGGGCTCGAAGAGTGGCTCGACGACGCCATCGAGGCTTCCGGCTTCGACGGGGTCACCATCGACTCCGATGAGGGCATCACCATTCAGGGTGTCGAGGCCGGCCACGAGGAGGAGGCCGGCCACGAGGAGGAGGCCGCTCACGAGGATGAGGCCGCGCAGGAGGAGGAGGCCGGCCACGAAGATGAGGCCGAGCACGACCACGCCGGCGGCAACCCGCACATCTGGACCGACGTGAAAAATGCCGAGGCCATGGTCGCCACCATCGCCGATGGCCTGGCCGGTGCCAGCACCAGCCACGCCACCGACTTTGAGGCCAACGAGGCCGTCTACAGCGCCCAGCTCGCCGAGCTGGATGGCTGGATCCGCGAGAACGTCGACGCCGTCCCGTCCAGCGAGCGCCTACTGGTGAGCAACCACGACGCCTTCGGCTACTTCACCGCCGCCTACGGCATCACCTATGTCGGCAGCGTCATCCCCAGCTTCGACGACAACGCCGAGCCGAGCGCCGCCGAGATCGACGCCCTCGTGGCCGCCGTCAAGACCACCGGGGTCAAGGCCGTCTTCTCGGAGGCGTCCATCAACCCGAAGGCGGCCGACACCATCGCCGCAGAGGCCGGCGTCGCGGTGTACTCCGGCGACGACGCCCTCTACGGCGATTCGCTGGGCCCGGCCGACAGCGCCGGCGCCACCTACATCGCCAGCCAGCTGCACAATGTGCGCCTCATCCTCGAGTCCTGGGGTGTGACGCCCAGCGCCGTACCCGCCGACCTGCAATAGTTGAACAGTGAACGAGAACCCTTCTCAGCAGCGGATGCCCGCACCGCTTGCCCTCCGCGTCTCCGGGGCCTCGTTCGCCTACGCCCAGACCCCGGCTCTGACCGGCATCGACTTCGATCTGCATCCCGGTGAGGCCGTCGCGCTGATCGGGCCGAACGGCTCGGGCAAGTCCACCCTGCTCAAGGGCATCCTGGGCCTGCTCCACCGCACCGAGGGCACCGTCGAGGTGCTCGGCCACGCCACCGCCCCGGCCGGCACCGTCGGCTACGTGCCGCAGACCGACGAGCTCGACCCCGAGTTCCCGGTCAGTCTCGAACAGGTTGTCATGATGGGCCGCTACCGCGAGCTCGGCTGGCTGCGCCTGCCCGGCAGGAAGGACCGCAAGGCCGTGGCCGCGGCGCTGGAGACTGTCGGCCTCGACCACCTCGCCAAAACCCGGTTCGGCGAACTTTCCGGCGGCCAACAGCAGCGCGGCCTGCTCGCCCGCGCCGTGGCGGCCGGCCCCCGGCTGCTTCTGCTCGACGAACCCTTCAACGGGCTCGACCAGTCCAACCGGGAGGCCCTCGTCGGCACCGTCGAACGGCTCAAGGCCGAGGGCGTCGCCGTGCTCGTGTCCACCCACGACCTCGAACTGGCCCGCGCGGTCTGCGAGCGAGTGCTGCTGCTCAACGGCAACCAGGTCGCCTTCGGACCACGCGAGAGTGTGCTGACCCTCGACAACGTGCAGCGCACCTTCCACGAGGTCGGCGTCGAGATGGACCAGCACACGCTCGTCGTTCCCGGCCACGAAGGCCACTGAATGGCCGACCTGCTCGGACCCCTCTTCACCGCGTTCGCCCTGCCGTTCATGGCGCGGGCGCTGGTGGTGCTGCTCGCCCTCAGCCTGGTCGCCGGCATCGTCGGCGTGCTCGTCAACCTGCGCAGCCTCGAATTCATCAGTGACGGCCTCACCCACTCGGTCTTCCCGGGCATCGCCATCGGCTTCGTCTGGGGCGGCCGCGAGGGACTCTTCGTCGGCGCCATGATCGCCGCCATCCTGGCCGCGGTCGTGCTCACCGTGATCACCCGGCGCGCCGTGTCGGGGGATGCGGCGATCGCGATCGTCTTCACGGCCATGTTCAGCATCGGCATCCTGGTGGTCTCCCGGCAGACCAACTATGCCGGCCAGCTCGAACAGCTGCTGTTCGGCCGGCTGCTCACGGTCACGGCCGCCGAGGTGACCCAGACGCTGGTCATCTGCGCGATCGCCCTGCTCCTAGTGGGCCTCACCCTCAAGCAGCAGGTGTTCCGGGCGTTCGACCGCACCGCGTTCGCCGCGGCCGGCTACCGGCCGCTGCTGCTCGACCTGGTGCTGAACGTCGCCATCGCCCTCGTGGTGGTCGCCGCATCGAGCGCCGTCGGCAATCTGCTCGTCCTGGCCGTACTCATCGTGCCCGGCGCCGTCGCCCGGCTGGTCACGGTGCGGCTGTGGGCTCTCTTCCCTCTCGCGGCCGGCTTCGCCGCCCTGTGCGCCTGGCTGGGCTTGACGCTCGGCTTCGAAGCCTCCGTCTCGGCCGGCATCGACCTGCCCAGCGGCGCCACCGTGGTGCTGGTACTCGTGGCCGGCTACCTGCTGGTGCTCCTTTGCCGCCTCGCGGTTGACCGGATGCGCCGCCCCGCCCAGCCGGCCGTCGATCCGGAACCGGTGACCGCCTGATGGGTTACTTCGAGAAGGCCCTGTTGGCCGCAGCCGTCATCGGCGCGCTGAGCGGCCTGGTCGGCACCCTGGTGCTGCTGCGCCGGCGCACCTTCTTCGCCCAGGCGCTCACCCATGCCACGTTTCCCGGCGCCGTCGCGGCGGCGTTGCTGGGAGTGAGCATCCCGCTGGGCGCCGCCGTCGCCAGCGCCGTGATCGTGGCGGTGATGACCCTCCTCGGCCGGGTGCGCCGCCAGGGCAGCCAGGTGGCGTCGGGCATCATGCTCACCGCAGGGTTCGCGCTCGGTGTGCTGCTTCAGGCGCTCAACCCGTCGTTGCCCGTGCACGTGGAGTCCTACCTGGTCGGCTCCATCCTCACCGTCACCGACGGCGACGTGCTTCTTGCCGCCTCGGTTCTGACCGCGGCGGTGCTCGCGGCCATTCTCTTCGGCAAGGAGATCCTGTTCTCCACCTTCGACCGCACCGGCTTCCGGGCGGCCGGGTACCGGGAGTGGCCGATTGAACTTCTCACGCTGGTGCTCATCGCCGCCACTGTCGTGACGGCGATGCCCGCGGTGGGCGCCATCCTCGCCATCGCCCTGATCGCCGCCCCCGCCGCGGCCGCCCGACTGCTGATGCGGACCGCGCCGGGCATCGTCCTGCTCGCGCCTCTCATCGGCGCCGGATCCGGGGTTGTCGGCGTGTTGCTGTCCCGCATTCTCGATGTGGCGGCGGGGCCCGCCATCGCGCTCACCGCCGCCGCCTGCTTCCTTCTCGCACTGGGGGCACGCTCACTGCGTGCGCGCGTCGGAGGCGTTCCCACTCCCGTCCGCGCCGGGCTACGGTTGAAATCATGAAGCGAAACACCTGGCAGCGAGAGGCCGTGCGGACCGAGCTCGGCCGCGTCGAGGGGTTCGTCAGCGCCCAGGGCCTGCACTCGGCCCTGCACACCAGCGGTTCCCCGATCGGCCTGGCCACGGTCTACCGTGCGCTCGCCGACCTGGCGCTGGAGGGCGACGCCGATTCGCTGCAGTCGCCCGACGGCGAGAGCCTGTACCGGGCGTGCAGCACCACGGATCACCACCACCACCTGATCTGCCGCAACTGCGGACTCACCGTGGAGATCGAGGTGGACGCCATCGAGAACTGGGCCACCGAGGAGGCGGCCAAGCACGGTTTCACCGAAGCCGCCCACGTGATCGACATCTTCGGCCTGTGCGCGGCGTGCACCGCGCTTGCATCGGAACGCCCCACCCCGTAGGCTGGGTAGCTGCTGCGCATATCTGTGCGTGCATTGCTTGTTCGTGACTTTTCCTCCCACCGAATCAGCCGCTGAAACTCACCTTTCGGCAGGCCGCTTCAGGGTGGAATCCAACGCGAACCGGCCGACAAGAGATCTTGGGAAGGGCATTCGCCCTTCGGTATTGGAGGAAAACCATGGCAGCAACCTGCCAGGTGACCGGAGCCGTTCCCGGCTTTGGACACAACATTTCGCACTCGCACCGGCGCACCAAGCGTCGTTTCGACCCGAACGTGCAGACCAAGAAGTACTTCGTGCCGTCGCTTCGCCGCAACGTCACGTTGACCCTCTCGGCAAAGGGCATCAAGGTTATTGATGCTCGCGGCATTGAGTCGGTCGTCAAGGACCTGCTCGCACGTGGGGAGAAAATCTAATGGCTAAGGCTCAGGACGTACGTCCGATCATCAAGCTGCGTTCGACGGCAGGAACCGGTTACACCTACGTGACCAAGAAGAACCGTCGCAACAACCCCGACCGTCTCGTACTCAAGAAGTACGACCCCGTAGTGCGCAAGCACGTTGACTTCCGTGAGGAGCGCTAAAAATGGCGAAGAAGAGCATGATTGCCAAGAACAACCAGCGCAAGGTCATCGTTGAGCGTTACGCCGCGAAGCGCCTCGAGCTGAAGAAGGCTCTTGTCGACCCGGCCGGCACCGACGAGTCCCGTGAAGAGGCTCGCAAGGGCCTCCAGAAGCTGCCCCGCAACGCCTCGCCGGTTCGCCTGCGCAACCGCGACGCGGTTGACGGACGTCCCCGTGGCCACCTCTCCAAGTTCGGCATCTCGCGCGTACGTTTCCGCGACATGGCGCACCGCGGCGAGCTGCCCGGCATCACCAAGTCCAGCTGGTAACCAGCTACTGATCGCGTAACCGCGAACAGCGCAGTATCAACAGGGGATGCCCGACTTCGGTCGGTCATCCCCTGTTCTGTGTCTGCGCCGAACGGCACCGTCGTCCCCGTACGGGGGCGCACAGTTCGCGCACAGCACAAACACACCCCAATCCGCCGGGCAAAGCGTCCCGAAACGCCGTAAATCCGCGGAATCTCGCGGATCAATGCTAGATTCAACGCGGTCGAACCGACCAACGGAGGCGTTGTCTCAACGTCGCCCGCTTCACGTGAATACCTGTTTTTTTACAGACGAAGGTCCGAGGAGGACACTCAATGGCTGACAAGTCGCTGAACAAGACCGAGCTCGTTGCCAAGGTTGCCGCAGATTCTGGCCAGAGCCAGGCTGCTGTCGACGGCGTTCTGAACGCTTTCTTTGCAACCCTCGCCGACACCGTTGCGAACGACGGCAAGGTCACCATCCCGGGATGGCTCGGCGTCGAGCGCACCGCAACCGCCGCTCGCACGGGCCGCAACCCGCAGACCGGCGAAGAAATCGCCATTGCTGCCGGCCACCGCGTCAAGCTGACCGCTGGTAGCAAGCTCAAGGCTGCCGCCAAGTAGGTTTCAGCTTTTGTAGTGCCGGTGGGCGTCGACTTCGGTCGGCGCCCACCGCTCGTTAACCGGCGGCGCCCGAAGGCGCCCGGCTGCGCGGTGGCCGGCCACGGCGGGTTCGGCTTCCCCCGCCGGTTAAGCTGGAGTGGTGCCCCGTTATGTGCGAATCATCGGGCCGGCAGCCCTGCTGTTGGCCGCGATTGTGGCGACGGTGGCGGGCCTGGTCTACGGCGGCGGTGCCGAGGCCCAGCTGCTCGCCGATCCCGGCGCTGTGGTGCGATGGGGCCTTCCGGTGGCCAAGCTGCTCGTCAACCTCGGCGCGGCCGGCACCATCGGCGCCCTGGTCCTGACCTGTTTCGCCCTGAGCCCGAAGGAACGGGAGTACGGCACCGCCATCGACCTGGCCGCCGGCTCCGCCGCGTTCCTCACCATCGCGTCGGCTGTCACCGGCTTCCTCACCTTCCTCCAGGTCACCAACGCGACGATCAGCTTCAACGACACCTTCAGCGCCACGGTCGGTCAGTTCTTCAGCCAGATCGAGCTCGGTCAGGCCTGGCTGTCCACCACCCTGATCGCCGCCGCCGTCACCGTGCTCTGCTTCGCCGTGCGCAACCAGACCGCGCTGGTCTTCGTCACCGTGCTCGCCCTGCTCGCGCTGCTGCCGATGGCCCAGCAGGGCCACTCCGCCGGCGCAGAGGGCCATGACGCGGCCATCACGGCGCTGGGCCTGCACCTGGTCTTCGCAGCCGTATGGCTGGGCGGAATTCTCACCATCATCCTGCTGCACAAGCGGCTGTCGTCCACGCGCCTGCGTGAGGTCGTCGGCCGGTATTCCACCCTCGCGCTGGTCAGCTTCGTGGTCGTCGCCGCCTCCGGCTACGTCAGCGCCGAGCTGCGCGTGGGCAGCTGGGACCGCCTCCTCACCGGCTACGGCATCCTGGTGCTCGCCAAGGTGGCGCTGCTGCTCGTGCTCGGCGGCTTCGGCGTGCTGCAGCGCCGGTACCTGATCGGTCGGATGCGCACCGGCGCCGGCCGCACCGACACCTTCTTCTGGTGGCTCGTGGTGGGCGAGATCGCGTTCATGGGCCTGGCCAGCGGCGTGGCCGCTGCCCTCGCCCGAACGGCCACCCCGGTCGCCCAAGTGGTCACCACGGCGATCCCCACCGCCACCCCGGCGCAGATCCTCACCGGCGAGCCCCTGCCGCCCGAGCTCACCTTCGCCAGGTACTTCACCGAGTGGAACTTCGACCTCGCCTGGGTGCTGTTCTGCGCGTTCGGCATCTTCTTCTACCTCGCCGGGGTGCGGCGGCTGCGCCGCCGCGGCGACAGCTGGCCGCTGCACCGCACCATTTTCTGGACGCTGGGCATGGTCACCCTGTTCTACATCACCAACGGCGGCGTGAACGTGTACGAGAAGTACCTCTTCTCCACCCACATGCTCGCGCACATGGCCCTGACGATGCTGGTGCCGGTACTGCTGGTTCCCGGCGCTCCGGTCACCCTGGCGGCCCGCGCCATCCGGATGCGCCGCGACGGCAGCCGGGGCCCCCGTGAGTGGATCCTGCTGGCCGTTCACTCGCGCTTCGCCGGCATCATCTCGAACCCGATCGTGGCCGCGGTGCTCTTCGCCGGGTCGCTGTGGGTCTTCTACTACACGTCGCTGTTCAGCTGGGCGACGACAGACCACATCGGCCACCAGTGGATGATCGTGCACTTCCTGATCACCGGGTACCTGTTCGTGCAGTCACTGATCGGCATCGACCCGGTGCCGTTCCGCCTGCCGTACACGTTCAGGCTGCTGCTGCTGCTGGGCACCATGGCGTTCCACGCCTTCTTCGGCCTGGCCCTGATGACCGGCACCGGCCTGCTCCTCGCGGACTGGTACGGCGCCATGGGCCGCGACTGGGGGCTGAACGCCCTGGCCGACCAGCAGGCCGGCGGGGGGATCGCCTGGAGCGTCGGCGAGATCCCCACCATCGCGTTGGCCATCATCGTGGCCATCCAGTGGGGTCGCAGCGACGACAAGGAAACCAAGCGCCGGGACCGCAACGCCGACCGCACCGGCGAGGCCGAGCTCAACGACTACAACGACCGCCTCGCACGCCTGGCAGCGCACGACAGATAGCGCCGGACCGGGCCCGGAGCCGGCACCCGCCGCTAGCGCAGCTGGATGGCCAGGGCGCCGTCGGGCTGGATCGTGACGGAGAGGGCCACCGAGAACGGGACATCCTCATCGCGGGTGCTCAGATCGCCGTCGTACAGGGACTGCACGTCGACCACGATGTGAGCCTGGCCACCGGTGCTGGGCATGTCGAAGGCCGTCTCGCCGGCGGTGAGTACGACCTCCGGGTACTGCGCGATCGACCATGCCGGGGCGGACTTGACCCTGTTGTCGATCTCGATGCCGAAGGGGCAGTTCGACGGTTGCAGCACCTGCTGGGTGGCGCACTCGTCGAGGAACTCATTGAGCTTGGTCTGCACCTGGCCGGTGAAGGTCGTGTTGGGCGCCGCGTCCACCGTGACGTCGGCGGCACCGGAGGCCACGACGGGCACACTCTGCACGGGCGCGGTCAGCAACGTCGAATCGTGGGAGATGTCGTAGACCGCAGGAGCGAAGGCCAAGTACGCACCCCGGTTCGAGAACGTGATCGGTGCGTCGGCCGCGGCATGGGCTCGGGTATCGAGGGTGAGTCCGTTCACCGAGAAGTCGGCCTCGTGCAGCACCGTCACCTGCAGCACCGCCAGGGGACTCGCGGCGAAGCCCCAGGTGCTGAACAGGCCGGCAACGGTGCCGAGGCGTTCCACGGTGAACTCCATCGAGGTCTCGGTGCCGTCCAGGCGGAAGTCGAACACCACGGTGTGCTGGCTCTTCTGGCCCACCTCGCTGTCCGCGGAGCTGGCCGTGTCGCTGACGAATTCGATGTCGGTGATCGAGCCCAGCACCGACGGACGTAGCAGAGTGCGCGGCAGGTCTTGGGGGAGACCGGCCGCTTCGAGGTCGGCATCCGTCGGTTCGGCGCCGGGAAGTGCCAGCGCGGTGTCGGTGTTGTGCGTGGCCAGCGCGTCGAGGTACTGCCGCACGAACCCGCCGGCGCTGTACAGATCGCGGTTGAGAGCGCCGATGGTGGCGACCAGGGCGGCGCCGAGCAGGGCGCAGATAACGCAGACCGCAAGCGTGGCACGCAGATAGCGCGCCCGCCGCTCCCCGTTACCGACCCCGTAGCTCACCTCCACATCCTACGGGGACCACCTCCAAGCTCGGTGCGGCTGCGCCGCCTGATGCGGGCCGGGCTGACCGGTGCACCGGGCCGAGCTCGGTGAGTTATCCACCGGCAGGCCGGGGCGCGGGTTGTGGGCCCGGCCGGACGGTTACAGTGGAAGGGAAACGCGATGCTCCTCGTGCCTTCGCGCCGCATCGCCCCGCATCCCACCGAAAGTTCCCTGTGACCGCGCTTCCCCCCGAAATTCCGCTTTCGCGCGAGCAGGCCGAGGTGTTCGCCGCCATTGAGGGCACCAAGCAGAACGTCTTCGTCACCGGTCGGGCCGGAACCGGTAAGTCCACGCTGCTCAACCACCTCTCCTGGAATACCAGTAAGCAGATCGTCATCGCGGCGCCGACCGGCGTCGCCGCCCTGAACGTGGGCGGTCAGACCCTGCACTCGTTGTTCCGGCTGCCGATCGGCGTCATCGCCGATCACGCGATCGACCAGAACGATCAACTGCGCAAGCTGCTCAACACGATCGACACCGTGGTCATCGACGAGGTCTCCATGGTCAACGCCGACCTGATGGACGCCATCGACCGCAGCCTCCGTCAGGCCAGGCAACGCCCGCACGATACCTTCGGCGGCGTGCAGATCGTGCTCTTCGGCGACCCGTACCAGCTCGCTCCGGTGCCGGGGGACCCCGAGGAACGTGCCTACTTCGCCGACACCTACCGCTCGATGTGGTTCTTCGACGCGAAGGTGTGGCAGAGCGCCGAGCTGAAGATCTTCGAACTCACCGAGATCCACCGCCAGCACGACGCCGGCTTCAAGACGATGCTCAATGCGGTGCGCTATGGCCAGGTGACGCCCGAGATCGGTGGGGCACTCAACGGTGCGGGTGCCCGCACCCCTCCGAGCGAGGGAGTCATCACGCTGGCCACCCGCAATGACGCGGTCAATCGCATCAACGCTGCCGCGCTCAAGCGGCTGTCCGGCAAGTCCCTCTCGGCCAAAGCCGAGGTCACCGGCGACTTCGGTGGACGCACCTACCCGGCCGACGAGGTTCTCGAACTCAAGGTCGGTGCCCAGGTGATGTTCCTCCGCAACGACAACCCGCTCGACGGGGGTCCGCGCTGGGTGAACGGCACCATCGGCACCGTGACACGGGTCGACTCCACCGTGTACGTCGACATCGACGGCACCACCCACGAGGTGGAGCCCACGGTGTGGGAGAAGTTCAAGTACACCTACAACGCGGCGACGAAGAAGCTCAGCAAGGATGTCGTGGCCGAGTTCACCCAGTTCCCGCTGCGGTTGGCCTGGGCGGTCACGATCCACAAGTCGCAGGGCGCCACCTACGAGCGGGCGATCGTCGACCTCGGCACCCGGGTGTTCAGCCCCGGCCAGACCTATGTGGCGCTGAGCCGGCTGACCAGCCTGAACGGCCTCTACCTCACCCGGCCGTTGCGCCCGAGCGACATCATCGTCGACGAGAACGTGCTCCGTTTCATGGAGGGCCTGCGCGTCACCCCCGCCGTCGAGGGCGCCTGACCCCCTCCCGGACAACCCATCGATTCGGCCTCATTCTATGAAGGCCACGGGTGCTCACCCGTGGCTGGGTTCTTGCTGGGCATTTCGATGAGTGTTTGGCCGGGGTCGATGGTTGCCGGTGGTCGTAGCCAGTATTGGCCCTGGTGTTCGAGGATTTGCCAGCCTTGGTTGTGTAGTAGTCGGTGGTGGGGGTTGCAGAGCAGGATGCCGAGCCGGAGGTCGGTGCTGCCGTGGTCGCGGGCCCAGTGTCGGATGTGGTGGGCTTCGGTGAGGGTGGGTGGTTTGTCGCAGTCGCCCCATCGGCAGCCGCCGTCTCGGGCGGCTAGGGCGATGCGTTGTGCGGGGGTGAAGAGGCGTTCTTCGCGGCCGACGTCGAGGGGTTGGCCGGTGGGGTCGAAGGTGATGTCGATGGTGCCGGAGTCGCAGATGAGTCGGTCGATGGTTTGCTGGGACACGGGTGCGGGGTTGCCTTCGAGGTAGCCGTGTCCGGTGCCGTCCGGCAGTGGGGCGAGGATGTCGGCCGGGTCCTGCAGGTGCACCCGTTTCCCGGGCGGCGACGCGGGGGTGGGGCTGAAGGTTGTCAGGATGCGGACGGCGGGTTTGCGGCCGCCGAGCATGTGGTGGGGGTTGGCCTTGGTGCCGGCTGTGAGCAGGTCGAGGAAGTTGTCCGCGGTGAGTTGGTCGGTGCTGCGGGGGTCATCGCGCACGGATTGGGCCCATGTGGCGCGGGCCGGGTCGACGAAGTGCACTCCGCCGCGGCGGGGGCTGGTGAGGCTGTCGAAGGTGGAGACGATGAATTCGCCCTGCTCGGGCGGGAACAACCCGTTGATGCAGACCTGCCCGGTGGGTAGTTTCCAGGCTCGCAGGTAGCGGTCGTCCCAGGCTTTCTGTTCTCGGACCGCGATGCCGGCCTCGTCGAGGCTGTCGCGCATCCGGCGGGAGCGTTTGAGGAGGTGGTCCACGGTCATCGTGCGCGCCTGACCGAGCAGGGTGTGCACGGTGTCGGTGAGGGCCGGCCCGGTGACGACGGTGTCGACGTCGCCCAGCCCGGTGCGGATCGCGTGTGCCGCGGCCACCGACAGGGTGCCGTCGGCGATGGCGTGCGAGATGGGCGTGTACCAGGGCAGCGGGACCGGCTCGCCGCCGGGGAAGGCCGCCTCGGGTTCGTCAGTCTCGGCGGGTTCGCCAGGCTCGCCGCCATCGTCGGTCCCATCGACGAGCCGGCGGGCGGCTTCCTCCTCGGCGGCTGCTGCGGCTTCGGCCTCGGCGGCCTCGGCGGCTTCGGTGCGCGCGAGCATCCGGCCCACGTCGACCAGCTTGCGCGCATCGGCCTTCGTCGCCCCGGTCACCTTCTGAATCAACGCGTCGGGCGACAGGAACCCCTGCTGAGCGGCCAGACCCTGCTGGCCCAGCTCCGGCCGCGACCGGTACGCGAGAGTCTTCGCCAGCCACACCGCCCGGGTCTCGACCAGGTTGCGCAACCGGGCCAGATCACGTCGACCGGTCAGAACCTGCGTATCCGACAGGGCGTCGTAATCGGCGCTGCAGCAGCCCAACCCCAACACGGCCTCGACCGCCACCGCCAGCGCATCCGCCGACCCGTCACCACCGGCCACAGCACCGGCCACCGGGCCGGGCGGAGCGCCGGGACCCGGGACGAATACATCTTCGATGGTAGACGGGCAAGCAGAGTATCCCGATATCGAACCCGTGTGTGATGAAACCTCGGCTTGTGGATAACTCCTTTTCGGGATGGACCGGCACGGAATGAGCGCGGGCTAGAAGACCACCGGACTCGCTGCGAAGGCGCCGGTTCGCGCGAGCTGGATGGCGGGGTCTGCGCAGCCGTCGATGGGGTTGGGGGTGGCGACCCGGCTGCTCTGGTCGGTGTTCGGCGGCGTCACGGCGAGCTCGGTGACCGGGATGAGTGGGCAGCCGTATGCTCCGGCCCGGGTGAGGTGCAGCAGGCTGAACGCCGAATCGCCCGGCTGTAGCAGCACGGCGGATGGCGCCGTACGCGGTTCCAGGCCCGAAGCGGCACCAATGGGCTGACCGGTGTCTGCGGACACCAACTGCACGCGGGGATATCCAGTGGCGGTGCAGGCGACGGCGCCGGAGTTGGTCACGGAGAGGTCCCAGAAGAAGCTGCCCGCGCCGCTGTCGCCCGGGCGTTCCTGCAGGGCGAAAGACAGCCTGTCGGTGGTGCACGCGGATGGGGCACCCGGTTCACCCGGTGACCCCGGCGAACCGGGACCGCCGGTCGGCTCGGGTGAGGGGACGCTCGACGGCGTGGGCGTGGGCGTGGGCACCGGGGCTGCGGAGGGGAGGGCGGTGGGGGTGTCCGTCGGGTCAAGGGTGGGGATCAGCGGTACTCCGCAGGCGGTCAGCGTCACCGCGGCGCCGACCGTTACGAGAAGCACTGTGCCGAGTCGTCGGGCCGTGAAGCCGCGCGAGCGACCCGTCCCTACGCGGATCATGCGCCCAGTATTGCACCGACTGGGCTTCTCGGCGCCGCGGGCGCGACGGGCGCGCGCCCTGGGTACACTCCCGGCAATGGGCTCTTCCGGCATTCCCCGCGGGGGTGGAATGCAGGGGGCACGGGATGGGCAGCGGGTCGTCATGACAGGTCAAAAGGCACGACAGCGGGGAGGACTTCCGCGGAGCCGAACCGGCACCGTGAGCCGGCTGAGCCGGCTGAGCCAGCTGAGTGGACTGAGCCGGCTGAGTGGACTGAGCCGGCTGAGTGGAATGAGCCGGCTGAACGCGCTGGGCCGGCGGCGGCCGGGGGTGGCCGCGGTGGCACTCCTGACGGTGACCCTGGTGCTTCCCCTGCCGGGTTGCGTGGATGCGGCGGCACTGTTTCCCATCGGCCCGGACACGGCGTCGGGCGCACTGGCCACCGAGACCGTCGCTTCGCTCGACGCCGCACTGGTCGAGGGAATGGACCTGGCCGGCGCGACCGGCGCTATCGCCGGCGTGTGGGCGCCGTGGGCGGGGCAGTGGCTGGCGAGCCCGGGTGCCGTGGGCGCCGGCATCGACCCCATCACCGGCCGTCCGGCCGGCGGCGGGGCGCTCACCACCGACATGCGATTTCGCATCGGCACCTTGACGGGCGCGATGACCTGCACGGTGCTGCTCCGACTCGTGGATGAGAAGCGCGTGGGCCTGGACGACCTCGTGTCGTCATACCTGACCCGCCTGCCCGGGGTGCAGGGCATCACCCTGCGTCAGCTGTGCCAGCACACCGCCGGCCTCGGCGACCCGAACCTCGAGCCGCAGTTCGTCAACAATCCCACCCGACAGTGGCCGCCCCTCGAACTCGTCTCCGGCGGGCTCGGATCCACCAGGACCGGACAGCCCGGTCGGGTGTGGAACCCTTCCGACGCCGGTGTGCAACTTCTCGGGATGGCGCTGGAAGAGGCGACGGGCGACAGCTGGCCGGAACTCTACCGGCGGTACGTGTTCGAGCCGTTGGGGCTGCGCGACACGTCGTATCCCGATCCGCAGGACTTCGACCTGCCGGGCGACCACCCGCGGGGATGGGCCGCCGCTCTCGACACCGAAGGTACCCCGGCCTGCACGCGTCCGGTCGATGTGACGCAGCTGTCCAACTCCATGAGCGGCGTGGCCGGCGGGGCCGTGTCCACCCTGGCTGATCTCAAGACCTGGTCGCAGGCGCTGGCCACCGGAGGATTACTCTCCCCAGACGCAGCGGAACAGCAGTGGCGGAGCGTGCGGGAAGAGGGCGCCCCCCAGTGGCGGCGATACGGGCTGGGGGCGGAGCAGCTGGGCCCGATGCGCGGCGGCGGCGGCGCGATCCCCGGTTTCCTGTCGGCGACGCTCTCCGACCCGGAGAGCGGCCTGACCGTGGTGGTGATGGTGAACGATTCCAGCGCGGGTGCGGAGTTCGCCCTGGCCCTGGCGCAGCGCCTGGCGGCTATCGCTGCGGAGATGCCCGTATCGGAGGGGCAATCGGATGCGGGGCTTGAGCTGCCCTGGACGGCGGAGGCGGCGACGGCCCAGATGCACGTGAACGCGGTCTGTCCGACCGGCACAACCGGGAATCCGGCGGCGCCGGTCGGGTGACCGGTAGGAGCCTACTTCTTGAACGCGTCCTTGACGTTCTCGCCGGCCTGCTTGAGGTTGGCGCCGGCCTGGTCTGACCGGCCCTCCGCGACCTTGGAGTCGTCGTTGGTGACCTTTCCGAGGGTTTCCTTGGCCTTGCCCTTGAGGTCCTGGGCGGTGTTCTCGGCCTTGTCTGATGCACTCATCGTGTTCTCTCTTTCTCTTGGGGGTGGTTCGGGATGGTCGGATTGGTTGTTGGGTCGGTCACAGGTCCATGCGGCGGATCATGACCGTGGGCAGCAGGGTCGGGCGCAACGAGTCGTAGGTGATGGCCTCAACCTCGGGTCGTTCCTGACGCTCGGGCAGCAGCGCCGCCAGCACGAGCACAGTGCCAACGCCCGCCACCAGGATCACCATGACCGGTGTACTCAGGTTGACCTGGCCCAGGTAGCGCAGGACATCGCCGGGGGCAGCGATCAGCGCGGGCCGGTCGAGCAGCGCGAGGACGAGTTCGGCGCCGAAGTAGAGGCATCCGGCGATGATGACCGAAGCCAGCGCGATGGCAACGACCGACCATGACGAGGGGATCTCCCGGCTCGGCTGCTGAGTGTACGTGGACCGGGTGGCCCGGCCCGCCGGGTGACGCAGCTGCAGTGCCGCAACGGCCTGGCGCGCTGCGAGCGTGCCGGGGGCCGAGGAGGGGATCGTGCGGGTCATGGCGTGGTGTTCCTTTGTGGTGTCGTGCGGAGGGAGGGAGGGGAGGTCAGTCCACCGGTGTGGGCGGTCGACTGCCGGCGCCGGTGAGGCGCACGGTCACCCCGGCGATGTCCGCCCCGGTGAGGGTGGCCACGGTGCCGCGGATGTCGTGCTGCGCGCGTTCGGTCCGGTCGAGGGCATCGTCGACCGACGTATCCGTCTCGCCCCGGTCGAGCGGCAGCAGGCGGAGAGGGGTGCGCACGGTGAGGTCCAGGCGGCCGGCCGCGTCGGCCACGTCGACCTTGACCTGGCTGGGCTGCACGGCGAGGGCGTCGGCGGCCACGGCCGAGACCAGTCTGGTCATCGCGCGCGCGGTGATGCGGTTTGCGCCGTGCGGGGTGACGGTAACGCTCGAACCGCTCATGGCTGCGAAACCTCGTCGGGCTCGTCGGCTTCGTCAGGCAGGTGCACGTCGTTGATGGTGACGTTGACCTCGGTGACGTCCAGGCCCACGAGAGTCTCGATGGCGTCGATGATCGCGGTCCGGGCATCGTCGGCGACCTGCTGCAGCGGCAGCGGGTACTCCGCCACGATGCTCAGGTCGACGGCGACGTGCGGCCCGTTGACCTTGACGCTCACGCCCTGGCTGCGGTCGGTGCTGCCGATCGCATCGCGGATGGCACCGAGGGCGCGAGCGGCGCCGCCGCCGAGGGCGTGCACACCGGTGACCTCGCGGACGGCGAGGCCGGCGATCTTGGCGACAACGGCATCGTTGATGACGGTGCTGCCGCGCGATGTGCCGGCGGGCAGATCGGTGCGGACCGAACCGATATCGGGGGTGAGGCTGGTCATGAGGCGGGCTCCTGTGCTCGTCGACCGCGCTGGCGCGGAACTGCTGTGACAATAAAGCTGGATGGTGAGATAGTCACTATGCTGCACGAAGAGTGCGGTGGGCGATTTTTCTCTTGCCGATTCTCATTGATACTGTTCAGACGCATCTCACGGCCGGTTCGTCACGAAATCCGTCGGCGAGATCGGTCGTGAGTAGAGAGAGGTCTCCGGTGGCAGGTACGGGGTCGATGGAGCGTGCGCCCCTCGGCGACGCCGCAGACTCGATACTCGCCGCCCGTGCCGCGGATGGCGACCTGCGCGCCTTCGAGGTGCTCGTCCGCCGCCACGGGCCGCTGATGCGCGCCTATGCCACTCGCATTCTGGGCTCCAACAGCGATTCCGACGATGTGGTTCAGGAGACCTTCATCACCGCCTGGGAACGTCTGCCCGAGTTGCAGGACCCCGCCGCCACGAAGGCCTGGCTCATGAGAATCACCAGCCGCAAGGCGATCGACCGCATCCGTGCGCGTAAGCAGGACCAGCCCCTGGGTGAATGGGATGCGCCGGCACCGGAGTCGGAATCTCCCCACCAGAGGGCCGAAGCGGCATCGCAGCGCGAGCGGCTCACGCGTGCACTCGGTACTCTGAGCGAAGCGCAGCGGCAGTGTTGGACGCTGCGGGAGATTGGCGGGCACAGTTATGCCGAGATCGCCGAGGAACTTGATTTGCCTCCGTCGACGGTTCGCGGTCTCCTGGCCAGGGCCAGGCAGAAGCTGATGCAGGAGATGGAGGAATGGCGATGACATCACGTCACGACGACGACGCCGACAAAGACCTCCTCGAGCAGCTCAGCGAAATCATGGACCGCGGCGAGTCGCCGACGGACGCTTTCCTGAACCGGGCACCGGAAAATCGGATCGCCTTCGACGCGCTCACCCGATTCCGGGCGATGGCAAAGAACATCCTCGACGACGACGTCGCGTCCGAGCCCGAACGCGACGACAGCTGGGTCACCGGCATCCTCAGCAACATCCACCGGGAGGCCAGGGCGGGACGCTCGATCCCGGTCTCGCACCCCTCGCCCAAGGCCGACCTGAGCCTGACCGAAGGCGCCGTCAGGGGCCTGATCCGTTCGGCCGGCGACGCCGTCGCCGGCACCTTCATCGGCCACTGCCGCCTGGAGGGCGACGTGGCGACCCCCGGCAGCCCGGTCACGGTGAACGTCGAGGCGAGCATGTTCTGGGGCGAGCGGATGCCGCAGACCGCGCAGCAGCTGCGGGAGGCCATCACGACGTCCCTGCTGCACCACACCGAGCTGAACATCGTCGCGGTGAACGTCACCATCACCGACGTGCACCTGCGCCGGAATCCGAAGGACGAGGACCGCTCGGCCCCGAACGGCTAGGGGAGCCGGCGGGTTTCGATCAGCGTGCGGTACCAGAGGGCGCTGTCCTTGAGGGTGCGCTCCTGGGTCTCGTAGTCCACCCGAACGATACCGAATCGCTTCGAGAACCCGTAGGCCCACTCGAAGTTATCCATCAGCGACCAGACGAAGTAGCCGCGCAGGTCGACGCCGTTCTGGATGGCACGATGCGCCGCCGTGAAGTGCCGACGCAGGTAGTCCACCCGGTTGTCGTCGTGCACCGCTGCCACGCCCTGGTCGTCGATCGTGACGACATCCTCGAACGCCGCCCCGTTCTCGGTGACCATCAGCGGCAGGCCGGGGAACTCGTCCCGCATCGCCTCGAGGAGTTGCAGAAGCCCGCTGGGTTCGATGTTCCAGTCCATTTCGGTGAACGGGCCGGGCTGGTCGAGCCGGGGAATGTCGTCGGTGCCGGGGAAGGCCGAAGCGCGCGAGGCGGCTCCCGCCGCCGAGTCTGCCGCGTGGGCCGCTCCCGCGGCCGGCCCCACCAGGGTGGTGTTGTAGTAGTTGATGCCCAGCACGTCGAGCGGCTGGTGGATGAGCTCCTCGTCGCCGGGCCGCACGAACGCCCAGTCGGTGATGGCGGCGGTGTCCTCGATCAGGTCGGCGGGATAGGCGCCGTGCAGCATCGGACCAGTGAAGATCCGGTTGCCCACGGCCTCGATGCGCCGCACCGAGTCGGCGTCCCCGCGGATCACGTGCAGATTGTGGGTGACCGAGATCTGCGCGGTCGCGGGCACGACCTCCCGCAGCGCACTCACACCGAGCCCGTGGGCCAGGTTGAGGTGGTGCGCGGCGGTCAGGGCGGCGGCGTTGTCCTGCCGGCCAGGTGCGTGCTCGCCGGAGCCGTGGCCGAGGAAGGCGGAGCACCACGGTTCGTTGAGGGTGGTCCACACCGGCACCCGGTCGCCGAGTGCCGCGCCGACGAGGCGCGCGTAGTCCGCGAACGCGTATGCGGTGTCGCGGTTGGTCCAGCCGCCCTCGTCTTCCAGAGCCTGCGGCAGGTCCCAGTGGTACAGGGTGACCACCGGGGTCACGCCGCGCTTGATGAGTCCGTCGACGAGTCGTTCGTAGAAGTGAAGGCCGGCCGCGTTCACGGGTCCGCGACCGGTCGGCTGGATGCGCGGCCAGGCGATCGAGAACCTGTACGCGTCCAGGCCCAGGCTCTGGATCAGGTCCAGGTCGGCTTCGAGCCGGTGGTAATGATCGTCGGCCACATCGCCGGTGTCGCCGTTCTGCACCGCGCCCGGAGTGTGCGAGAAGGTGTCCCAGATCGAGGGGCCGCGGCCGTCTTCGTCGACGGCACCCTCGATCTGATACGAGGCCGTCGCGGAACCGAAGACGAAGGAATCGGGGAACTGCAGGCCGCTGTCGCGGAAGTCGGGGGAGCCGTCGATCATGGTGCGAGTGTTACCGATTCTGTTGGCGGAACGTATGGCGTGGGTCGTGCCGGGTTGCGGCTGTGGGGCGCCGGGAACGGCGCGGCAGGTCAGGCGGCAGGTCAGTCTGCCGGACCGCCGGACGCTGTGTCGTCCTCGGTCGGGGAACTGTCGTCGCTCTGCGATCCGTCCGCGAGCTTCTCGGTGCGTTCGGTCTCTTCGCTGCTGACCTCCGTGGAGCCGTCGGGGATCTTCGGGTTCTTCGTGTTGTCGGTAGTCATCCCACCACTATAGGCAGCGACGATGACACCTGGGCGGGCCGGTGACCCGGCGTCGCCGTATCCGCCCGACCTCTCGCCCGCCTCTAGGGTGGGAGCATGGCGGGGATCGTGCAGCGGCTGGAACACCGCCAGGTGGCGCTGTACCTGGCCGCGATAGCGCTCGGCGCCCTGGTCGGCTGGCTGGCCCCCGGCACGGCCCCCATGCTCTCGGTCGCCATCACCCCGCTGCTCGGGCTGCTGCTGTTCGCCACCTTCCTGGGTGTGCCGCACGTGAGCGTCGGGCGATCGTTCCTGGACCTCCGCTTTGTGGGTGCCGTCCTCACGGTCAACTTCGTGATCGTACCCGTGGTGGTCTTCGGCCTCAGCCGGTTCATCGCCGCCGACCGGGCCCTGCTCCTGGGGGTGCTGCTGGTGCTGCTCACCCCGTGCGTGGACTATGTGATCGTGTTCACCGGGCTGGCCGGTGGGGCCCGCGACAAGCTGTTGGCCGCCACGCCGTTGCTGATGCTGCTGCAGATCGTGCTGTTGCCGGTCTACCTGACGCTGTTCGCCGGGCCTGCCGCGGTGGCGCTGATCGAGGTGGGCCCGTTCGTCGAGGCGTTCCTGGCCCTGATCGTGCTGCCCCTCGCCGCCGCGGCGGCGGTGCAGTTCGGTGCCCGCAGGCGACGGGTGGCCGGGGCGGCCCGCGCCATCGTGACCCTCCTGCAGGCGCTCATGGTGCCGCTGATGATGGCCACCCTCGCGGTGGTCGTCGGGTCGCAGCTGGCAGCAGTGGGGGCCCAGGCCGCGGCGTTGCTCACCCTCGTCCCGCTCTACGTCGCCTTCCTGGTCATCCTGGTCGGGGTCGGTCTGGTCGCCGCCCGGCTCGCCGGCCTCGACGTGCCGGCCTCCCGCGCCCTGATCTTCAGCGGCGCCACCCGCAACTCGCTGGTGGTACTGCCGTTGGCCCTCGCCCTGCCGGCCTCCCTGGCCCTGGCGCCGCTGGCCGTGGTGACGCAGACTCTGGTCGAGCTGGTCGGCATGGTGATCCTGGTGGGGTTGGTGCCGCGACTGGTTCCGGGTTCCCCGTCGGGTGCTGACCGCTCGTAGTCTGTGTCGTTCTGTGACGGCACCGGCGTGACAGCCCAAAATCGCGAACCTACACTCGAGGCAACGAACGCCGATCGTGAAGGAGGCTCAATGATCACGCAACCGCTGCACATCCTGCAGTGCAACAGCACGGGTGGCGATGGCTGCGTCAACCACGGAGCCGGCCACGCGACCCAACCCATCCACGTGCGGGTCGCCGAGGCCACCCCGAGCAAGTGGGCCGACGGCATCGTGCTGCGTGCGACGTCCGACGGGTGGATCGGGATCGCCCTGTTCGGACCCGACGACACCGCGGCCGACAGCGACACCGCCACGGTGTGGGTCTGGAACCACGCCGACCTGACGGCGCACCTCAGCGCCGGAGCGCCGGTGGCGTTGCACTCCGTCTACAACGTGCTCGCGAGCGGCCGCAGCCGTGTCAGCGTCGTGCGGCTCTAGTCAGCCCTCCCGGCACTCAGCCCTCCAAGCGGCCCACTCGCAGCGGTCGGTTCGGCCACGGGTCAGCTCGTGGGCATCATCCCGGTCATGGCGTCCATCATCTTCTGGCAGGCCATCGCGCACTGACGGCACGCCTCGGCGCACATCCGAGCGTCCTCGCTCATGCCGGCGTGCTTCATACACTCCTCGGCGCAGGCGGTCGCCATCGTCATGGTGGCCGTGTGCATGGCCATCATGACCTCCATGTGCATCCCGTTCGGGCGCAGCATCGCACGCATCATGGTGCCTGCCAGGTCGGCCATGGTGGCGCACAGGCTTCGCCCCGTCGCCATACCCTCACCCATCATCGAGTCCGCGCACATCGTGCAGGCCTGCTCGCAGGCTGAGCACGCCTCGATGCATTCCTGCATCAGCATCATGTCCATCCCCTGCATGGGCATGTCCTTCATGTGCATTTCCATCATCTGCATGGTCGTGTTCGTCATCGTCACACCATTCCTTCGCGGGAGACCGGGCCCGGGCCCATCCCGATGCCGTCAGCGGTGCCCGCCACGGCCGATGCTACGCCGCGGGCGCCGCGAAGTCAGGAGAAATGCACTGCGCGAGCATCCGTAAAATAAGCGCATGGTGGGAATGCAGGACCGAGTCATCCTCGACGTCACCGTTCAGGAATGGGAGGCCTACCTGGCCGGCGAGCCCGATGACGGCGGCGTGCGCCTGAAGCTGCGTAAGAAGAACTCGAAAGCTTCGGGAATGACCTGGTCGGAGGCCCTGGACGTGGCGCTCTGCTACGGCTGGATCGACGGTCAGACCAACCGGCTCGATGACGACTACACTCTCACCGGCTTCTCACCGCGACGCAAGAACAGCCCGTGGTCGCAGATCAACCGGGAGCACGTGGCGCGGCTCATCGACGAGGGGCGGATGCGGCCGGCCGGGATCGCGGAGATCGAGCGGGCCCAGGCGGATGGCCGGTGGGACGCCGCCTACCGGCAACGGGATGCCGTCGCCCCGCCGGACCTGCAGGCGGCCCTGGACGCCGACCCGGCGGCGGCCGCGTACCTGGCCTCGCTGACGAAGGTGGACCGGTTCCGGATCTACTTCCGGCTGGCCAACATCAAAACCCCCGCGGTGCGGGCCGCACGTATCCGGGACGTGGTCGAGAAGGCCGCCCGCGGCGAACAGCACTACCGCTGACGGCGAGTTGCCCGCGGGTGGCTACGCCGTCCCGCCGGGCACGAGCAGGCCCGACTCGTAGGCGACGATCACCAGCTGGGCACGGTCGTGCGCGCCGAGCTTGGTCATCATGCGGTTCACGTGGGTCTTGGCGGTGTGCGGGGAGATCACCAGCTCCTCGGCGATCGCGCTGTTGGCGTGGCCGCGGCCCACGAGCAGCAGGATCTCCCGCTCCCGCTCGGTGAGCAGTGCCAGTGCCGGCGGAACCGAGAGCGCGGCCGGCTCGACGGGCGCCGTGTACCTGTCGATCAGGGCCTTCGTGGCGCGCGGCGAGAGCAGGGCGTCGCCGCCGTGCACCGTGCGGATGGCGTTCATCAGGTCGGGCGCCTCGGTTCCCTTGCCGACGAATCCGCTGGCGCCCGCGCGCAGGGCCTGCAGCACGTACTCGTCTTCCTCGAAGGTGGTGAGCACGATGATGCGGGTGCCGGCCAGCTCCGGGTCGGCGCAGATCGCCGCGGTCGCCTGGATGCCGTCCATCACGGGCATCCGGATGTCCATCAGCACGATGTCCGGGCGCAGCGCCCGCACCAGATCCACGGCTTCGCGCCCGTTGCCGGCCTGCCCGGCCACGCTGAAGCCGGGCTCGTGCGACACGAGCTCGGCCACGGCTGTGCGGATCAGGGACTGGTCGTCGGCGAGAACCACGGAGATCATGAGGCACCATTCGGTCGGGGGTCTGCGGGTTCTCTCGGAACAGGTGCGTCGGCACCGGCCGGTGTCATGATGTCGGCGGGATCGGTGGGCAGCCAGGCGGTGAACCTGAAGACCGGGCCGGGGCCCCTGGTGGCGGTGAGCCGGCCGGCCACCGACCCCACTCGTTCCCTGGCGCCGAGCAGACCGTGCCCGGCGCCGGCCGCGGTGTCCGCCGCCGCCGATCCGACGCGGGGTTGCGCGGCCACGGTATTGGTCACCGTGATCTCCAGGCCCGCCGGCCGGTAGTCCAGGTGCAGCAACGCGGTGTGGTCGGCGCCGTGTTTGTGCGCATTCGTCAGCGCCTCCTGCACCACCCGGAACGCCACCATGTCGACGGCGCCGGGGAGCGGTCTCGGGGTGCCGGCCAGCCGGTGCTCCACGCGCAGCCCGCTGCGTTCGAAGTCGATCAACAGCGGTTCCAGGTCGGCGAGCCCGGCGACGGGAGCCGACGCCAGGCCGGTGCCGCCAGCATCCGTGGCGCGCAGCACGTTGAGCAGGCTGCCGATCTCGCCGAGTACGGTGCGGGCGGCCGCACGGATGGTGGCCAGCGACGTCTCGGCGTCGTCCGGCCGGTCGGGCAGCGCCTGGGAGGCGACGCTGGAGTGCAGGTTGATCACCGCGATCTGGTGCGCGAGCAGGTCGTGCAGGTCGCGGGCGATGCGCAGGCGCTCCTCCGCCACCCGGCGCAGGGCCTCGGACTCCTTGGTCTCCTCGGCACGGCGGGCCCGCTCGGTGATGCCCCGGATATAGGCGGCGTGCGACCGGTTTGCATCGCCGGCGGCGGTGGCGAACCCCACGAACGCCGCCAGCTGCAGCATCGCGCGGGCGTCGTGCCAGGACGAGTCGAGGAAGGCGAGGGTGGCGGCGGCCAGGAGCACCACGGTGCAGCCGGAGAAGAGCAGCGAGGTGCGCCGGGGCATCCGCGCGGCCACGGAGAACACCCCGACCAGAACGGCCAGCAGATACGACACGATCGGCCCATCCACCGCCAGGCCGAGCACGCAGGCCACCACGGCCACGGATGCGCCGACCAGCGGTGCTCGCCGGCGCAACAACATCGACCCGGCCGAGGCAGCCACCAGCACAGCGGCGGCGGGGCTCGAGAACACGGTGCCGCTGAAGTCGGTGCCCGCGAAACCGGGGCCGAGTACGAGCAGAACCGCGAGCAGGTCGCGCAGCCAGAACGGCAGCCGCGACAACGGCGAAAAGGTGCCAGGGGCCGGATCGGCACTGCCGCGGCGGGGGAGCGGCAGGCCGGGGCCGGTCTCGGATGCACGCGTGCGCTGGCTCGGCATACTGTTCCTCCCGCCCGCGGATCGGGTCAGACCCATTCTGTCAATCGATCCGGGCGGAGGCAGCCCGCTGGCGCGGGTGCCCGGCGTACTGCGTTGGTGGTACGCCGGGGCCGGCACCGGCAGAAACCGTGTCAGCGGCGGTACCGGCAGGTTCCTACGGCCGGAGGACGCCGGGGCCTGGACACGTTCGGAAGACTGGAGTCGTGTCGTTGGGCCGGTCGCGAAGTGGCCGGTTGAACGGCACGCCAACCCCCGCTGCCCGCCGACGCGCAGCCCGCACAACACAGCGGCACCCGCCGCATCCACAGGAGAGCCCAGCCATGACCGTGCCCATTCTCGCCGCCCGCGACATACACAAGTCGTATGGCCGCGGCGCCACCCGGTTCGACGCCCTCAAGGGGGTCTCGCTCGACATCCACCAGGGCGAGTCCATCGCCATCGTCGGTAAGAGCGGGTCGGGCAAGTCCACCCTGATGCACCTGCTGGCGCTGCTCGACAACCCCAGCTCCGGTGCTGTCGAGCTCAGCGGCCGCGATGCCAGCGCGCTGAGCGGCAAGGTCGTCAACCAGACCCGCAACGAGACCTTCGGTTTTGTGTTCCAGCAGTTCTTCCTCACCCCCAGCACCAGCGTGCTCGACAACGTGACACTGCCGCTGCAGATCGCCGGCATCGGCGGCGCCGAACGCAAACGCCGCGGGATGGCGGCCCTGGAGCAGCTGGAACTGGCCGACAAGGCCAAGAACAAGGCCACCGACCTCTCCGGCGGCCAGAAGCAGCGGGTGGTGATCGCCCGGGCGCTGGTGAACAATCCCAGCGTGATCTTCGCCGACGAACCCACCGGCAACCTCGACTCCGCCACCGGCAAGGTCGTGGAGGACATCCTGTTCTCGCTGCAGAAGGACAACGGCATCACCCTGATCATCGTGACCCACGACGAAGACCTCGCGGCGCGTTGCGACCGTCGGGTGTACATCCGCGACGGCCTCATCGTCGATAGCCTGCACGCGGTGCCCGCCACCCCGGCCTCGGCCACGAGCACCGGGGAGGTGTGCGCATGAACGCCTTCGACCTGATCCGCTCGGCCGTCAGGAACAGCCTGCGCAGCAAGACCCGCACCACCCTCACGGTGCTCTCGATCTTCATCGGCGCGTTCACCCTCACCCTCACCAGCGGGGTCGGCACGGGAATCAACCAGTACATCGACACGACTGTCGCCTCGATCGGCGCCGACGACGTCATCACGGTCACCAAGGCGGCCGAAGACAGCACGGATGGTCCGGTCGAGTACGATCCCTCCGCGGTCGCCATCGATTCCCCGAACTCGCCACCCGGCGCTCCGGGATCCAGCCTGATCGCACTCACCTCCGACGACCTCGACACGATCGGCGCCGTTGACGGCGTCCTCTCCGTCCAGCCGCAGCTCAGCGTGAGGCCCGACTTCGTCCAGGTGGCCGACGGCACCGCCTACGAGGCCAACGTGGGGAGCTTCATCCCCGGCATGGCGCTGGACCTCGCCGTGGGCGCAGAACCCGACGCGGAAAGCAGCGACTACCAGGTCGCCATCCCGGTCTCGTTCGTCGCGCCCCTGGGCTTCGCGGATGACGCCGACGCCCTGGGCGCCACGCTCACCCTGGCCATCACCGATGTCACGGGAACCCAGTCCGAGCTGACCGCCACCATCGTCGGCGTCTCAGAGGAAGGCCTGACGGGCTCGACGGCGTTCACGGCCAACGAGGTGCTCACCGAGGCGCTCTACGACGCCCAGAGTGTTGGCCTGTCCGAGACCAGTAAGGACAGCTACGCGCAGGCCGTCGTCCGGTTCGATCCGACCGGTAGCGAGGCCGACCTGGCCGCGCTCAAGGCCGACCTGACCGACCTGGGCTACACCGGCACCACGGTGGAAGACCAGATCGGCTCCTTCAAGGCCGTCATCGACGGCATCGTGCTGGTGCTCAACGCCTTCGCCGTGATCGCCCTGCTGGCCGCCGGCTTCGGCATCGTCAACACGCTGCTGATGAGCGTGCAGGAGCGCACCCGGGAGATCGGCCTGATGAAGGCCATGGGCCTGGGCGGCGGCAAGATCTTCGGCCTGTTCAGCCTGGAGGCCGTGTTCATCGGCCTGATGGGCAGCGCGCTCGGCGTCGCCGTGGGCATGCTGGCCGGCACCGGCGCCAACGCGCTGCTGGCCGACACCCTGCTGGCCGACCTGCCCGGGCTCACTCTGGTGGCGTTCGACCCGGCGGCGCTCGCCACGATCGTCCTGGTGGTCATGGGCCTGGCGTTCCTGGCCGGCACCATCCCGGCGCTCCGTGCCGCTCGTCAGGACCCCATCGAGTCGCTCCGCTACGAGTAGCCGCGGAGTCGGCAGCGCTCGGGGCCCGCATCCGCTCACGCGGGTGCGGGCCCTTGCGCGCGCGCCGGCCACGCGCTGAGATGGCCGGTATGAAGGTGACGAGCGTAACCGTAGGCCTGCCCGTTCGCGATCTGCCGGCCGCCGAGCGTTGGTACCGGCGGGTGTTCGAGGTGTCCACTCCGTCGGTGGAACCGGCCCCAGGGGTGATCGAATTTGTGGTCGGTCCCATCGACCTGCAACTCAGCGAGGAGCCGCCGAAGCGCTCGGGCGCCCAGGTCACCCTGCGGCTGGGCGTGCCGGACGCCTCCGCCGAGTACGAACGCCTCACCGGGCTGGGCGTGATTCTCGGCACTCTCGAGCACGTGCCGGGGGCCGTGGACTACTTCGACTTCACCGATCCGGACGGCAACGCGCTCAGCATGTACTCCCTGAACGCCTGACCCGGCCGGCGCCGGCCCGTTGGCGCCGGCCCGTCGGCGTCAGTCGGCCGGGGTGCGGTCGGGTTCGCCCTGCTGGTAGGCATCCGGGATGCCGTCACCGTCGGCATCCACCGCGTCGGCCTGTTCGATGCGGCGGTAGAGGCGATTGCGGGCACGCAGGATCACCGAGGCGAGCAGGGCGGCGGTGATCGACGCCACGAGGATACCTACCTTGGCGTGGTCGTTGGTGAGAGAGCCGGCACCGAAGCTCAGGTCGGCGATGAGCAGCGACACCGTGAAGCCGATGCCCGCCAGAACCGCCACGCCGATCAGGTCGATCCAGCGGAGCGCCGGATCGAGTTTCACCGGGGTGAGCCTGGTCATCAGCCAGGTGGTGCCCACGATGCCCACGGGCTTGCCGAGCACGAGGCCCACGATGATGCCGATCGCGACGGGGTCGGTGAGGGCGCCCACCAGGCCGTCCCAGCCGCCCACGGTGACGCCGGCGGAGAAGAACGCGAAAACCGGCACGGCGAAACCGGCCGAGAGTGGGCGGAACCGGTGTTCGAAGGTCTCCGACAGGCCGGGCCCCTCCTCGGCGGCCACGCCCGGGCGGGTGCGGCGGTGGATGACCGGCACGGCGAAGCCGAGAAGCACACCGGCCACGGTGGCGTGGATGCCACCGGCGTGGACGAGTGCCCAGGTGGCGAAGCCCAACGGCAGCAGGATCAACCAGGCCGCCCAGGCCCGATCGGCGAAGAAGCGCCGGTACTTCTGTGCCAGGAAGGTGTACAGGGCCAGCGGGATCAGGGCGAGCAGCAGCGGGCCGACCTGCACGTCGTCGGAGTAGAACACGGCGATGATCGAGATGGCCAGCAGGTCGTCGACCACGGCCAGGGTGAGCAGGAAGATGCGCAGGGCGCTGGGCAGGTGCGAGCCCACGATGGCCAGGACCGCCACCGCGAAGGCGATGTCGGTGGCCGTGGGGATAGCCCAGCCCTGCAGGGTCTCCGGGCTGACCAGGTTGACGCCGGCATAGAACAGCGCGGGCACGGCCACGCCGCCCATCGCGGCGGCGACGGGCACGATCGCCCGGGACGGGGAGCGCAGGTCACCGGCCACGAACTCCTTCTTGAGCTCCAGGCCCACCAGGAAGAAGAAGATCGCCAGCAGCCCGTCGGCCGCCCAGGCGCCCAGGCTCAGCTCCAGGTGCCACGGCTCATAGCCGATGCGGAAATCGCGCAGGGCGAAGTAGCTGTCTGCGGCGGGCGAGTTGGCCCAGATCAACGCGACGGCGGCCGCGAAGACCAGCAGGAAACCGCCGACGGTCTCCTTGCGCAGGATCGCGCCGATGCGGAGCTTCTCGCGGTAGCTGCCGCGCGAGGGAACCGTCTGCGGGGCGGAAGGAATGGGGGTGTCGTGTGGCAAGGCACTCCAGAGGGTTTGGGGTCGGTCATGCGAATGCTGACCAGACTTCCCAGCTCACCTCAGGGTAGTTTACCGAAGTCTCCTGATCACCTCATGTAAACGCGGGGCCTCTCGAGTTCGTCCGTGTCGGCAGGGTGAGGATCTCGGCGCCGTCCTCGGTGATCGCGATCGTATGCTCGCTGTGTGCCGTGCGGCAGCCCGTCGCGCTGCGCAGGGTCCAGCCGTCGGCGTCGGTGATCAGCGCAGCCGTGTCCACCATGACCCACGGTTCCAGGGCCAGCAGCAGGCCGGGGCGCAGTCGGTAGCCGCGGCCGGGTCGCCCATCGTTCGACACGTGCGGGTCCTGGTGCATGGTCGATCCGATGCCGTGACCGCCGAATTCCAGGTTGATCGGGTAGCCCGCCGCGCTGAGGACGGAGCCGATGGCGGCGGAGATATCCCCGATCTGCGCTCCTGGCGCGGCGGCGGCGATCCCGGCGGCCAGGGCTCGTTCGGTCGCGTCGATCATCGTGACGCTCTCAGTGGGCTTCGAGTCGCCCACGAGAAAGCTGATGGCCGAGTCCGCGGCGATCCCGTTGGTGGACACGGCGAGGTCGAGAGTGAGCAGGTCCCCGTCGGCCAGGGCGTAGTCGTGGGGCAGCCCGTGCAGCACCGCGTCGTTGACTGACGTGCAGATGTAGTGGCCGAACGGCCCGCGGCCGAAGGATGGCGCGTAGTCGACGTAACAGGACGATGCGCCGGCCTCGACGATCATGGCCTGCGCCCACCTGTCGAGGTCCAGGAGGTTGGTCCCCACCGTGCTGCGGCGCTTGAGCGTGTGCAGGATGTCGGCGACCAGGGCGCCCGACTCTCGCGCTCGGGTCAGTTCGGTGGGGGTCAGGATCTCGATCATGTGGCACCTTTCGCGGGAAACCAATAACTATACCGGCCATATTATCCCGGTAGAATCGGTGTCATGGTCAGATTGCCGCTCACACCCGCAGAGCTCGACCGTGGAGCGCGCCTCGGCGCCCTCCTGCGTTCGGCCAGGGGGGAGAGTTCGATGCTGCACACCGCGCTGGCTGCCGGCGTCTCGCCGGAGACCCTTCGGAAGATCGAGTCCGGCCGAATCGCGACTCCGGCGTTCCCGACCATCGCGGCGATCGCCGAGGTCCTCGGGCTCTCGCTGGATGCGGTGTGGGCGGAGATCAGCGAGCCCGGACGTGCCGCTGACAGAGTCGGCGCCGGCGCCTCCGAGCGATTGGCGTCCTGAGCCGCTAGTGCTGCTCGTCCTCGTCGACGAGCTCAAACGCGCGGTGCGCGGCCGGGGTTGCCACGGCCGCACCGATCAGGACGAGGACCACCGCCACGGCCGCGGCCGCGAGCACGAGGGGTCCGGTCGTGTCCTCGTCCGGACGCAGCGCGAGGACGGCGGCGCCGGTGAGGAACATGACCAGTCCGGCCAGGCCCACCGGGATCCGGGCGGCCCGGTGGCCGGCGATCCAGGCCGCCTCGGACATCATCAGGGCGCGCGTGCGGATGCCCGCCACCGAGTTGACCCCGAGTCGCCCGCGAGCGGCGGCCTCGCTGACCGCCGCCACCAGGATGCCGCCGAGCATGAGGACGATTCCCGAAACGATCATGCCTGGAGACTATCGGCCGGCTCGCTCCGGCGGCTCCGCCTAGGGAATGAGACGCTCGGCGCGGTACCTGGCGAACAGGTCCAGGAACGCCTGCTCGGTGTTGCGGTAACCGGTGAAGCCGGCCGCCCGGCTGCGGCCCATGTCGGCGAACACCTCCATGGTGCGACCGAGGTCGGCGTCGGTGTGCCACCAGGACGCCAGCCGGGTCAGGTCGGACTCGACGAGGCCGTGGCCGGCCACGATGCGGTCCCAGACCGGCTGGGCATCCGTCATCTGCGTCTCGAGCGGCCGCGGGGCGCCGGCGAAGCCCTCCGGCACGACGCCGAAGTGAGCGGCCAGGCGCGGCCAGAGCCAGCGCCAGCGGAAGGTGTCGCCGTTGACGATGTTGAAGGCGGTGTCCGCGGCGGCCGGGGTGGTGGCGGCCCAGACCATCTGGTCGGCGAGCAGGCCGGCGTCGGTCATGTCGGTGACGCCGTTCCACTGGGTCTCGGACCCCGGGAAGATGAACGGGCGATCCAGTTCCTTGCAGATGGCGGCGTAGACGGCCAGCGTGGAGCCCATGTTCATGGCGTTGCCGACGGCGCGGCCGATCACGGTGTGGGCGCGGTGCACCGACCAGGTGAAGCCGCGCGCCCGGGCGGCGGCCCAGAGCTCGTCCTCCTGCGCGTAGTAGAAGTTCTCCACCGACAGGCGCGGTTCGTCTTCGTGGAACGGGGTGTCGGGAACCTCGCCCTGGCCATAGGCCTCGAACGGGCCGAGGTACTGCTTGAGCCCGGTCATCAGGGCCACGTGCTGCACCGGTGCGTCAGCCAGGGCGCTGAGCAGGTCGCGCACCATGGCGGAGTTGACGACGATGTTCTCCGCCTCGGTGTCCTGTCGGAGCCACGCGGTGAAGAACACGTGGGTGGGCGAGTGTGGGGCCAGGGCGGTGCGCAGCGAGTCGACACTGCGGAGGTCGGCGCTGACCGGGATCACGCCGGGCCGCGCGGCGACGGGGGTGCGGGAGAGGGCGATGACGCTCCAGCCCTCGGCTGTGAGCAGGTCCACCAGCGCCGATCCGGCGATGCCGCTTGCGCCCGCGACGAGGGCGGTGCGACCGGGCTGGCTCGGGGTGCCGGTGGGGCCGGCGGTGTCGGGATCTGGAACGGGCAGGGCTTCGCTGGAAATAGGCATCACAGGAGGCAACGTCCCGACCGGTCGGGGAATTCCGTGCGGTGCCGTGCGGTGCGGTGCCGTGCCGTGCGGTGCGGTGCCGTGCCGTGTGGTGTGGTGCGGCGGGCGGGTCAGCTCCGGCCGGCACCTTGCCGGAGAGGGGGAGCGCGCCTACCGTGTGCGACGTCGGCCGGGGCGCCACGCGGCGCCTGCCGCGGCGTGATGTTCCTCGTTGTGCGGGCCACGCGCCGTTATGCGGGCGGCGCGCCACCCGCATAACGGCGCCTACCCCGCATACTGCAGGCGGGCCGGGCCGGGCCGGGCCGAGCCGGGCCGAGTCGCGCCGCATCCGCCGCCCGGCTCAGGCCACCGAGTACCGCACGCTCATCTCGTGGCCGGCACCCGGCGCCAGGGTGATCGCGTTGTCGCGGATGTTGCAGGTCTCCACGCACACCATGCCGGTGTACTCGTTGTCGCCGAAGTCGGCCATCGCGGCGGCCTTGTCGATCCACGGGTTCCACACGACGGTGCTCGCCGAGCCCTGCTTCGTGATGGTGATCTGCCGGCCGGTTGCGGTATCCGTCACCGTCGTGGCGGCCGTGCTGTCCAGGTAGATCCGGTCGGTTTCGGCATCGAAGCGCACCGGCTCGCTCTCGGCGGGGCGCGGGCCGGTGAGGCGGTCGGTGAACGGGGCGCCCTCCAGACCCGACACCTCGGTCTGGCGGATGTCGGCGACGGCGAGGTAGGTGTGCAGGGCCTCCTCGTAGCTCAGCTGCGCCGTGTCGAGGTTGGTGACCTGCAGCGAGAGCGCCAGCTGGGCACCGACGGTGACCGTGTAACGCGCCTCGAACCGGTGTGGCCAGGCCGACGCCCGGGTGGCCTCCGTGTCGGTGAGCACAAAGACCAGCACCACGTCATCGCCGGCTTCGCGCGCCTCGGCGAGCCGCCAGTCGGCCAGTCGGGCGAACCCGTGCGACGGGGCAGTGGCATCCGTGGGGTGCGCACCGAACCAGGGGAAGCAGATCGGTACCCCGCCGCGTAGCGGCACCCCCGGCGCGTATTCGCTCTGCTCGCTCATCCAGATCACCGGGCTGCCGCCGGTGGGCGCCCAGGCGCTCACATGTGCGCCGCGGAGGTAGATCTCGGCGGTGCCGGCGCGGGCGAACACGCGGGCCACGGCGAGGCCGCCCTGACCCATCCCCAGTTCGACGGATGACGGCAGTTCGGGCAGTTGCGAGTCGATGGCAGACATGATGACCTCCGTGGTCGATGGGCGTGATCCCATCCTAGGAACCTGGACCTCTTTGGGCCCCTTGCGGAGGAAGGTAGGATCACCTTTCGAGCGACGGAATGGGCCGTATCGGGTCTCACGACGGGCGCGCCGGAGAATCATCCCGATCGGAAGGATCCCATGCAACTGCTCCTCCTCGCCAACTGCACCAGCCCCGGCCACGGTTACCTCGAGCACGCGCTGCCCGAGATCCTCGCCTTCCTGAACGGGGTGACCGAGATCACCTTCGTGCCCTTCGCCGGCGGTGACCACGAAGCGTACACGGCGACCGTGCGGGCCGCATTCGAGCCGCACGGCATCGGGGTGCGCAGCCTGCACGAGGCCGCCGACCCTGTCGCCGCTGTCGCGTCAGCGCAGGCGCTCTTCGTCGGCGGCGGCAACACCTTCCGCCTGCTCGCCGCCCTGCAGCGACTCGGACTGATACCGGTCATCCGCGCGCGGGTGCAGAACGGTCTGCCCTACCTGGGATCCAGCGCCGGCGCCACCATCACCGCGCCCAGCATCCGCACCACCAACGACATGCCCATCGTGCAGCCGGAGTCGTTCGAGGCGCTCGGCCTGGTGCCGTTCCAGATCAACCCGCACTACGTGGACGCCGACCTGGTCGGGGCCCACGCCGGAGACTCCCGGGAAACCCGCCTGACCGAGTTCCTCGACGAGAACGACGTGCCGGTGCTGGGCCTGCGCGAGGGCACCCACCTCAGTGTGACGTCGACCCTCGCCTGCGCCCTCGCCGTGGTCGGCGGCGGCCCGGCCGGCCTGCTCTCCACCGAGCCGGGCATCGTGTTCGAACGAGGACGCGCGCCGCACAACGTCGCCGGCGACGTCAGCCCGCTGTTGGTGCGGCGCCCCCGGTACGACCGCCCGCTGGCGACGGCGGTGAGCTGAGCCGGCTGATCAGGGTGAGGGCGGCGGCGGTGGCGAGGTCACGGTCGTGGGTCAGCACGAACTCGTACGCGCCCTCGCCGTGGTTGTCGGGATCGACCTCGCGGGCGGCCAGGACGGCGGCGAAATCCGCGGTGAGCACCACGATGTCCCACTCGTCGAGCAACGGGTCGGTCGGGTCGATCTGGGCCACGCGGATGCCGTTGGTCCCGTCGAGGCCGGCATCCCCGGCGACGTAGACCGCCACCAAGCCGGCCGTCCCGGCGAGTGTCTCGTAGCGTCGCCGGGTGGCGGGGGTGAGGTTGGGGTGGTGCTGGAACGTCGAGAGCACCACGGCCGAGTCGCCGCTGGCCAGTGCCCGCGATTCCAGGAAGATACTCATCTGCACCAGCAACGCCCGGTTGGACGACCGGGAGGTGCGCAGCGGAGCCACCACACTGTACGGGGTGCCGCTGGTCGGCAGCGACGCCGAGGGGTCACCGGGGAAGCTGATCCCGGCGAGTGCGGCGGCGTTCGGGACCTCGGCCACCGGGCGGCCGAAGAGCCAGCCCTGCCCGTAGGTGGCTCCGAGCGCGCGAGCGGTCACCCGGTGTTCCTCGGTCTCGATGCCCTCGGCAAGCACCACGGCCCCGGTGCGTTCGGCGTGCGCGGCGACGGCGCTCATCACCCGGGCGGCGTCCTGGTCGGGGCGCTCACGGATGAGCGCCATGTCGAGCTTGATCAGGTCGGGCGCCAGCAGCGGCAGCAGGGCGAGCGAGGCCGGATCGGCGCCGAGGTCGTCCACGGCGATGCGGTAACCCATCGCCCGGGCCCGGTCGATGGCGTAGAACAGTCCGGCCGGGTCGTTCATCAGTGCGCGTTCGGTGACCTCGAGCACAGCGGGCGCCGGCGGATGCGGTGCAGTGGTGAGGTCGGCACGGCGCAGCGATCCCGGCTCCACATTGACGAAGAGCGTGTGCGGAGTGGTGAAGCCCTGTTCGGTGGCGGTGTGCACGCTCGACAGCCAGCAGGCCAGGTCGAGATCGCCGACCCGGCCCAGCTCGTGGGCGCGGTCGAAGAGCGCGGCCGGATTGTGGAACACGGTGTCGACAGGACCCCGGCTGAGGGCCTCATAGGCGACGACGGTGCCGGAGTCGAGCTCGACAATGGGTTGGAACCTGCTGCTGATCAGCCTGTCGGCGAGAATCTCGCTAAACAGGGCGTCGGACTCGCGCTCGCTCGTCGTCGTGCCCACAGCGCCCCCCATCAGCGCCGGGGCGCATCGTTCTGGCAGTCTACCGACGCGCTGAGCCCCAGGCGCCCTGACCCGCAGATCGCCGCCGCCGGCATCCGCTCGGCTCAGGCGGGTGGCGGCGCGTCGGGCGCGAAACGGTAGCCCATACCGGCCTCGGTGAGCAGGTAGCGGGGCCGGGATGGGTCGGGCTCGAGCTTCTTCCGCAGCTGGGCGAGGTAGAGCCGCAGGTAGCCGGTGTCGGTCATCTTGTGCTGGCCCCAGACCTCGGCGTAGAGCGCCTGCCGGCTCACCAGTTTGCCCGGTGTGCGCAGCAACAGTTCGAGGATCTGCCACTCGGTGGGGGTCAGCCGCACGTGTTCCGGCCCGGCGGCCGTGGCTCTCGTGATGGTCTTGGCCGGCAGGTCCACCGTGATGTCACCGAAGGTGACCACCGGTTCGTCGCCGCTGGTGGGCATCCGGCGGGTGAGGGCCCGGATGCGCGCCAGCAGCTCGTCGATCGAGAACGGCTTGGTGACGTAGTCGTCGGCGCCCCGGTCCAGGGCCTCCACTTTGTCGGAGGCACCGCTGCGGCCGCTCACCACCAGGATCGGCACGCTGTTCCAGGCGCGGACAGAGTCGATCACAGCGAGCCCGTCGAGGTTGGGCATGCCGAGGTCGAGCATCACCAGATCGGGGTGCTGCTCCACGATCGCGGCCAGCGCGGTACGACCGTCGTGTGCGGTGACGATCTCGTAACCGCGGGCGCCGAGAGTGATGCGCAGGGCCCGCAGGATCTGCGGGTCATCGTCGGCGATCAGGATCTTCATGGGCTGACCTCGTTGCTGGCCGGGACTGCGGTGGACGTGACGGCCGGCAGGGTGATCACCATGGTGAGCCCGCCGCCGGGGGTGTCATCGGCTTCGAGGGTGCCGCCCATGCCCTCGACGAATCCCTTAGACAGGGCCAGGCCGAGACCCAGGCCGGTGGCGTTGTCGGTGTCACCGAGCCGCTGGAACGGCACGAACACGTCGCCCCGCCGGTCGGCCGGGATGCCGGGTCCCTGGTCCATGATGCGCAACTGCACGGTGTCGGCGAACCGGCTGGCCGACACCCTGGCGGGTGTGCCGGCCGGCGAGAAGCGGATGGCATTGGTGAGCAGGTTCACCACCGCGCGTTGCAGCAGGCCGGGGTCTGCGAGCACCGGAGCGGTCTCGACCGGCAGGTCCAGCTGCACGGTGTCCGGCCCGAGGCCGAGCTCGTCGAGGGCCGGCAGCACCACGTCGGCGAGGTCGACGGGCCCCAGCGACACGGCCAGCGCCCCGGCCTGCAACCGGCTCACGTCGAGCAGGTTGGTCACCAGCGAGGCGAGGGTGTCCAGGCTTTCGCCGGCCGTGGCGAGAAGCTCGGTGCGGTCGCTGTCGGTGAGGGTGATGTCGGTGGCCCTGAGCCCGCTGATGGCCGTGGTCGCGGCGGCGAGGGGCCGGCGCAAGTCGTGACCGACGGCGGCGAGCAGGGCGCTGCGCATCCGGTCGGCCTCTTCGAGCGGGCCGAGTTCGCTGGCCGTCTGGGCGAGATCGCGGTGCTCGAGGGCTGCATCGATCTGGCTCGCGATCACGCTGAGCAGCCGGCGTTCGGATGCGGCGAGGTCGGGTCCGGAGAGCTCCAGGGTGGCCCGGCTGCCGATGGGCACCATCGTGGCCGGGGGTGCCGGAACGTCCGAAGCGCCCGGCGCCGCCGCATCCGCCGCGCTCGCCTCGACCAGCACCGCGCCGCCGGCGAGCAGCCGCACTCTGTCGAGGCCGAACGCCTCCCGGGTGCGGGTGACCAACGCCTGCAGGGCGTCCTCCCCGCGCAGCACACTGCCGGCCACGGTGGCCAGCAGCTCGGATTCGGCCGCCGCCCGTCGGGCCGTACGGGTGCGCCGGGCCGCCTGGTCGACGACGCAACTCACCAGCAGGGCGTTGACGAGGTACAGCGAGAGGGCGAAGAGGTGCAGCGGTTCGGCCACGGTGACCGTGTACAGCGGTTGCACCAGGAAGTAGTCCAGGGTGAGGCCGGACAGCAGGGCCGCGAACAGGGCCGGCCAGAGCCCGCCGACAAGCGCGACGACCACCACGAGCAGCTGGTAGCTGAGCACGTCGCTGGTGATCGACTCCTCGCTGCGGAAACTGACCAGCAGCCAGGTCAGCAGCGGCCCGCCGATCAGGGCCAGGGCGAAGCCGGCCAGGCGCCGCCGCACGGTGAGCGACCCGCCGAGCCTGGGCAGCACGAACTTCCCGCCGGCCGCGGAGTGGGTGACGATGTGCACGTCGATATCGCCCGATTCGCGGGTGATGGTGCTGCCGATGCCCGGCCCGGACAGCGCCGCGGTGAGCCGGTTGCGCCGGCTCACGCCGATCACGAGCTGGGTGGCATTGGCGGCGCGGGCGAACTCCACCAGCGCCCGGGGGATGTCGTCGCCGACGACCTGGTGGTAACTGCCGCCGAGCTCCTCCACCAGCGCCCGCTGTGTCGCGAGCGCGCCCGGATGCGCCGCGGCCAGGCCGTCCTGGCTGATCACGTGCGCGGCGACGAGCTCACCGCCGGCCGAGCGGGCCGCGATGCGGGCGCCCCGGCGGATGAGGGTGTCGCCCTCCGGCCCCCCGGTGAGCGCAACGACCACGCGTTCGCGGGCCTCCCACTTGGTCGAGATACCGTGCTCTGCCCGGTAGCTCTGCAGGGCGGTGTCGACCTCGTCGGCCAGCCAGAGCAGCGCCAGCTCACGCAGGGCGGTGAGGTTGCCGAGCCGGAAATAGTTCGACAGGGCCGCGTCGATGCGGGCCGCCGGGTACACATTGCCCTCGGCGAGCCTGTCGCGCAGCGCCTGCGGGGCCAGGTCGACGACCTCCACCTGGTCGGCGGCGCGCAGCACCGCATCCGGCAGGGTTTCGCGCTGCGGCACCCCGGTGATCTGCTGCACCACGTCGTTGAGCGATTCGATGTGCTGGATGTTGACGGTCGAGATCACGTCGATGCCCGCCGCCAGCATCGCCTCCACGTCCAGGTAACGTTTGGGGTTGACCGAGCCGGGCGCGTTGGTGTGCGCGAGCTCGTCGACCAGGGCGATCTCGGGCCGGCGGGCGAGCACGGCCGCCAGGTCGAGTTCGCTCAGCTGGATTCCGCGGTGCTGCACGAGCATCCGCGGCACCACCTCGAGTCCCTCAGCCAGGAGCGCGGTGGCCGCGCGGCCGTGGGTTTCCACGATCGCCACGACCACGTCCCCGCCCTCGCCCTGCAGTCGGCGGCCTTCTTCGAGCATGCTGTAGGTCTTGCCGACGCCGGGGGCGGCGCCGAGCAGCACGCGCAATCGACCGCGTTTCATGGGTTACCTCACCTACCGGAATCGAGCGTTGCGAGCTCGAGGTTCAAGTTGAGCACATTCACGGTCGGTTCGCCGAGATAGCCGAGGTCACGGCCCTGTTCGACGGCTTCGACCAGGGCGCGCACCTCGGCCTCCGGCAGGTCGCGGGCCGCCGCGACCCTGGGCACCTGCAGCAGGGCGTAGGCCGGGCTGATGTGCGGGTCCAGGCCGGACGCGGACGCGGTGACGGCATCCGCGGGGATCTCGTCGGCCGGCACCCCGTCGAGGTCTTCGATGGCGGCCTGCCGGTCGCCGATCGCCTGGATCAGGTCGGGGTTCTCCGGCCCCCAGTTGCTGCCGCTGGAGGCGCTCGCGTCGTAGCCGTCTCCGGCCGCGGACGGGCGGGACTGGAACCACTCGGGCAGGGCCGCGCCGTCGGCATCCGTGAAGGACTGCCCGATCAGGCTGGAGCCGACCACGGGTGACCCGTCGCCGGCCGAGACGAGCGAGCCGTTGGCCTGCCCGGGCACGCCCAGCCGGCCGACCAGGGTGATGCTCAGCGGGTAGGCCACGCCGAGCACGACCGTGAAGACGAGCATGGCCCGCAGGGCCACCCAGTAGGGCCGGGCCAGGGGGCCGGTGCGGGGGCGGGAGGCGCTCATGAGGTGATCCGTTTCGGTTGGTATGGCAATGAGAACAGGAGCATGGTGATCAGAAACCCGGCAGCAGCGACACGACGAGGTCGATCAGCTTGATGCCCACGAACGGGGCGATCACACCGCCGAGTCCGTAGATCAGCAGGTTGCGGCCGAGAACGCTCGACGCGCTCGCCGCCCGGTACGTCACGCCGCGGAGCGCCAGCGGGATCAGCACGACGATGATGATCGCGTTGAAGATGATCGCCGACAGGATCGCCGAGGCCGGTGAACTCAGCTGCATGATGTTGAGCACAGCCAGGCCCGGGAACACCCCGGTGAACATGGCCGGGATGATCGCGAAGTACTTGGCGAGGTCGTTGGCGATCGAGAAGGTGGTCAGCGCCCCGCGGGTGATCAGCAACTGCTTGCCGATCCGCACGATGTCGATCAGTTTGGTGGGGTCAGAGTCGAGGTCGACCATGTTGCCGGCCTCCTTCGCGGCGGAGGTGCCGGTGTTCATCGCCACCCCCACGTCGGCCTGAGCCAGCGCGGGCGCGTCGTTGGTGCCGTCGCCGGTCATCGCCACGAGGTTGCCGCCCTCCTGCTCCCGGCGGATCAGGGCGAGCTTGTCCTCCGGGGTGGCCTCGGCGAGGAAGTCGTCGACGCCGGCCTCGGCCGCGATGGTGGTGGCGGTGAGGGCGTTGTCGCCGGTGACCATGACGGTGCGGATGCCCATCGAGCGAAGCTCCGCGAAGCGCTCCTTGATGCCCTCCTTGACGATGTCCTTGAGGTAGATCACGCCGAGCACGGTGCGCTCGCCGGACACTGCGGCGGTTTCTGATGCGCCGGTGGCGACCACGAGCGGGGTGCCGCCCAGCCGGGAAATGCGCTCCACCTCGAGGGTCAGCTCGGCTCTCACGTTCTCCGGCACCGGGCCGGCCTCGCCCACCCAGGCCAGCACGGCGGAGCCGGCGCCCTTACGGATCTGCCCGCCACCAGCGCCGTCGCCGGCGCCGATGACAGCGAGGTCGATGCCGCTCATGCGGGTCTGCGCGGTGAACGGCACGATGTCGCCGGCCAGGCTCTCCGGCCGGTGGAAGCCCCGTTCGGCGGCGAGGTCCACGATCGACTTGCCCTCCGGGGTGGGGTCGCTCAGCGAGGAGAGCGCGGCGGCCCGCACCAGCTCGGCCTCGGTCACGCCGGTCAACGGCGCGAACTCGCGGGCCTGCCGGTTGCCGTAGGTGATGGTGCCGGTCTTGTCGAGCAGCAGGATGGTGACGTCGCCGGCCGCTTCGACGGCCCGGCCCGACATGGCCAGGACGTTCCGCTGCACGAGCCGGTCCATGCCGGCGATGCCGATCGCCGAGAGCAGGGCGCCGATGGTGGTGGGAATCAGGCAGACCAGCAGGGCGATGAGCACGGGCAGGCTCACGGTGGCGGCGGAGTAGCTCGCGATCGGATTGAGGGTGAGCACCACGACCAGGAACACGATGGACAGACTGGCCAGCAGGATGTTCAGCGCCATCTCGTTGGGGGTCTTCTGCCGGGCCGCACCCTCGACGAGGGCGATCATGCGGTCGACGAAGGTCTCGCCGGGCTTGCTGGTGATGCGCACCACGATCCGGTCGGAGAGCACTCGGGTGCCGCCGGTGACGGCGCTGCGGTCGCCGCCGGATTCCCGCACCACGGGGGCGGATTCGCCGGTGATCGCGGATTCGTCGATGGAGGCGATGCCCCAGACGATGTCGCCGTCGCCGGGCACGAGTTCACCCGCGGTGACGATTACGGTGTCGCCGAGGCCGAGGTCGGCCGAGGAGACCGTCTGCACCCTGGCACCCTCGGCGCCGGGGTTGGTGTCGGGCTGGTAGTCGAGCACCTGGGTGGCGTTTGTGCTGGTGCGGGTCTGCCGCAGACTGTCGGCCTGGGCCTTGCCGCGGCCCTCGGCCACGGACTCGGCCAGGTTGGCGAAGATCACGGTGAGCCAGAGCCAGAAGGCGATGCCCACGGTGAACGAACCGGGCACGGCGGAGCCGCCGGAGTCGCCCGGGCCGCCGAGGAACGGTTCGGCCACCGCGAGAACGGTGGTGAGCACCGCGCCGATCTCGACGATGAACATCACCGGGTTCCGCCACATCAGGCGCGGATCGAGCTTTCGCACCGCGCCGGGCAGCGCGGCCACGAGCTGGCCGGAGCTGATCGCCTTCTTCGGTGCCGGCTTGTGCGACGGCTGAGTGGGGGTGTCTATGAGAGTGGTCATGGCTTACTGCAGCCCTTCCGCCAGGGGACCCAGCGCGAGTACGGGGAAATAGGTGAGAGCGGTGATGATGATCGTCACGCCGAGGAGCAGGCCCACGAACAGGGGCCGGTTGGTGGGCAGGGTGCCCGCGGTGGCCGGCACCCGATCCTGCGCGGCGAACGAGCCGGCCAGGGCCAGCACGAACACCATCGGCAGGAACCGGCCGAGCAGCATGGCCACGCCCAGCGCGGTGTTGAACCAGGGCGTGTTCGCGGTGAGGCCGGCGAACGCGGAGCCGTTGTTATTGGCCGCAGAGGTGAAGGCGTAGAGCACCTCGGAGAGCCCGTGCAGGCCGGGATTCCAGATCGACGTGGCCTCCACATCCGCTCGCACGGCGGGGATCGCAAAGGACAGCGCGGTGCCGGCGAGTACCAGGGTCGGCGTGATCAGGATGTACAGGCTGGCCAGTTTGATCTCCCGCGGGCCGATCTTCTTGCCCAGGTACTCCGGGGTGCGCCCCACGAGCAGGCCGGCCACGAACACCGCGATCACGGCGAGGATGAGCATGCCGTAGAGGCCGGAGCCGGTGCCGCCGGGGGCGACCTCGCCGAGCATCATGTTGAGCATCGGCATCATGCCGCCGAGCGCCGTGTATGAGTCGTGCATCGAGTTGACCGCACCCGTGGAGGTGAGGGTCGTCGAGGTGGCGAACAGGGTGGAACCGAGAATGCCGAATCGGGTCTCCTTGCCCTCCATCGCACCCCCGGCCAGCCCGGGGGCGGTGCCGGCGCCGTTCAGTTCGAACAGGGTGAGGGCGGTGAGCGAGACCACGAAGATCGTGGCCATGGTGGCCAGGATGGTGTAGCCCTGCTTCTTGTCGCCCACCATGGTGCCGAAGGTGCGCGGCAGGCTGAACGGGATGGCGAGCATCAGCACGATCTCGAACAGGTTGGTGAAGCCGTTCGGGTTCTCGAACGGATGCGCCGAGTTGGCGTTGAAGAAGCCACCGCCGTTGGTGCCGAGCTCCTTGATCGCCTCCTGGGAGGCCACCGGGCCGCCGGGGATCGACTGGGTGGCCCCGGTCAGTGTCGTGACATCGGTGAATCCGGTGAGGTTCTGGATGACGCCGCCGAAAAGCAGCACGATTGCGCCGATCACCGCCAGCGGCAGCAGCAGCCGCAGCACCCCGCGGGTGAGGTCCACCCAGAAGTTGCCGATGGTGCCCGAGCGGCGCAGCATCAGGCCCCGCACCAGGGCGATCGCCACGGCCAGGCCCACGGCGGAGGAGACGAAGTTCTGCACCGCCAGGCCGGCCAGCTGCACGGTGTAGCCCAGGGTGACGTCGGGGGAGTAGGACTGCCAGTTGGTGTTGGTCACGAACGACACCGCGGTGTTGAACGAGAGGCCTTCCGGCACCGCGTCGAAGCCCAGCGAATAGGGCAGCACGGCCTGGGCGCGCTGGAGCGCGTAGACGAACAGCATTCCCACCAGCGAGAACGCGAGCACTCCGCGCAGGTACGCCGACCAGGTCTGCTGGCCGCGCGCATCCACCCCGATCAGCCGGTAGAAACCGCGCTCGACGGCGAGATCCTTGTGTGAGGTGTAGATGGTGGCCATGTAGTCGCCGAGCGGGCGGTGCAGCACCACGAGAACGGCCACGAGGGTGAGGGCCTGCAGGATGCCCAGCCAGAGAGCCATTAGAACCGCTCCGGTTTCACGAGGGCGAAGACCAGGTAGCCGATGGCGCCCACAGCGAGTACGGCGGCCACGATGTCGAACACGATCACAGTTTCGCCACCCCCCAGGCCACAAGGCCGATCAGTGCGAACACGGCGATCACGCCGAGCACGTAGACAAGGTCGAGCATGCGATTCTCTCCATCCGTAGGCCGCCGGTGTACCGGTCGGCATCCGTGCTCCGCACGAGCACGAACCGAGTAAACACCCGTGCCGTGCCGCCCCACGGTTTCCTAACGAACCCCTAACGCCCGGCCTGCATCCGGCCGACACCGGCCGGTTTGCGCGGCCCGGCCTCGTCCTGACCGTTCACCCGACGCCGGCCCGGCATCGGGCATAACTCCTGATGGATTGCCCCGGCCGGGCCGTGCAGGCCGTTCGATCGCCGCGTCCGCGTACGACGGGATGCTGCCCGACGAGGCGATCACGACGCCCGCGCCGGTAGATGAGGAGGCCAACCTGCTGGAACCGTTCCCCACCGCGGGTTGGCTCGATGGCGGCGACCAGTTCGCGATCGTCCTGAGTGGCAGCTCGAGCTGCCCCAGCTGCCCGGTGTCGATGGTCGTCGACGACAATCGCACCCTGAGCATCGAGATCGGGCAGGGCGACGGCCCGGCCTGCACGGCCGACCTGAAGCTGCGCACTCACGTGCTCACGACACCGGCCGGGCTGGACCCGACCGGGGAGATCACCATCCGCTGCAGCGAGTCGGAAACCGCGGTTCTCCCCGCGCTCTGAGCCCCTGCCTGGCGGGCGGAAGCGCCCGGGCGTAAAAAAGCCCCGGCACCGCTCACGCTTTGGGGGAAAGGGAGCTGGCACCGGGGCCAATCGTTGGAGTGGGGGAACTCCAGGTGTAACCGTACGCCCTGTGGGCTGAATGTGCGATGCACGCCGCCTTAGAGTTTTCTATGTGCCGGCCGTGGGCGGCACTGCTCCGGCGGTGTTCCCCGGTCGGGTGGGGCTAAATGCCGGTGCCGGCGAGTGAGCCGGTGGTCTTGTTCTCAGCCATGGCGAGGCAGAGAATTTCTCGGTCTCCGCTGTCCCAGCTGCCCTCGCTGGGGGAGAGGTAGTTGAAGTCCAGGGTGGATTCTTCGTAGGACTTGCCGATAAAGGTGGCGAACTCGGCGACACAGCGTTCCTCCGCGATCTGGGCGAGGGCCTCGTCACCGGGGAAGGCGCCATCCTCGCTCACGTCGAAGGCGAAGTAGGCCTCGTAGTCATGGGCATCCGCACACGGAATGGCCGTGACGCTCTCGACCGCGTCGGCGTCCTGGTCATTGAAGCAGTCGCCGACCGCCAGCGAGAAGACATCGGCCTCACCGGCCTCGCTGATCTCCTGAGTCTCGGCATCCCGTGCCGCTTGCTGGGGAAACAGGTCGCTGATCGCGGTGCACCCGGAGAGGGTCAGCGCGCCGACCGAGAAAGCGGCGATGAGCAAACCGGTGCGCAGGCGTGCGGTGGTGCGGGACATAGTGGTGCCTTTCAACCGATGCTGGGGTCCAGAGCGCAGGGCGGTGTGCGCACACAGTCAGAAAATGCCACCCGATGCACGAACCCCAAGAAAATTGGCACTGGTGGCGCCTCCATCTTGGCCGACGCCGAAACACCAGCGCAAGCCACACCCGCGTCGCTCACTCGCAGGAATCGCCGAAGGTGTAGCCGCAAAAGCCCCGAAAACCCAGGCCGGAACCGAGGGTGTCCTGAGTCGCGGTTTTGTCGGCGACCGCTGCTAGTGTGTGCTCTCAGAACAGGCGGGGCATCGGCCGACCATTCGGCCGAAATCCATTCCCGCCGGTGACGAAGGGAATTCCATGAAGGCATCCGCAGAACTCGGCAGCAACCTGCAGTCGGTCCTGGTCGACCTGATCGAACTGCACGTCCAGGGCAAGCAGGCGCACTGGAGCGTCGTGGGAAAGAACTTCCGCGACCTGCACCTGCAGCTCGACGAGATCATCGACGACGCCCGAATCTTCACCGATGAGCTGGCCGAGCGGATGCGCGCCCTCGACGCCCTGCCCGACGGCCGCACGGAAACCGTCACCAAGACCACGCACCTGCCCAAGTTCCCCGCCGGCGAGGTCGACACCACCGAAACCGTGGGCCTGGTCACGGCGCTGCTCACCGCTACCGTCGACAACATCCGTGAAATTCACGAGGCTGTCGATGAAGAAGACCCGGCCAGCGCCGATATCCTGAACGGCTTCATTCTGAAGCTCGAGCAGTATATCTGGATGGTCAGCGCGGAGGACCGGAAGCCCCGGAAGCCCACCGCGAAGGACTCGACCCGCCCGGTCGGCAAGGCGTAAATTGCCTCCGGCGGCCGGATTCGGCTAAGAATTCGGCCGCCGCCGTGACGAATGGGCGCGTGAATGCGTCATAGGTAAGACGAACACATCGCACTACCCAGTCCGCCCACCCGGCTGTGACCCGTCCGCCAGACCTGATCGGCGAGACTGAGTCGTGATCGGTAAGACGGGGCGCCCGCTCAAGGAATAGAGGATGAATCCCGTGACCCAGGTAATCGAGACAATCGACGTAGACGTTCCCGTGCGGACCGCGTACAACCAGTGGACCCAGTTCGAGTCTTTCCCGCACTTCCTCGACTTCGTCGAGAGCATCACGCAACAGGACGACACCCACACGCACTGGAAGGTGAAGATCGGTGGAGCCGAACGTGAGTTCGATGCTGAGATCACCGAGCAGCACCCCGACGAGCGCGTCGCCTGGAAGAGCATCTCCGGTGACGAGAAGCACGCCGGCGTGGTCACCTTCCACCGACTGAGCGACACGACGTCCAGGGTCACCGTGCAGCTGGACTGGGAGGCCGCAGGCTTCCTCGAGAAGGTCGGTGCCGTGTTCGGCGTCGACGACCACGTGATCCGCAAGGACCTCAAGCAGTTCAAGACCTTCGTGGAGAACCCGGCCAACCAGGCCGGCGGCTGGCGCGGAGACGTTTCCGTCTGACCCACCCGCGGTTCGCTCCATCGTCGACCCTCTGGCCGCGGTTCCCCCGCCAGACTATGCTCCGTGCGAGAGGCCTAGCATCAAGCTAGATTCCGTCTCGAGCCGTGCAACGGATGGGCCGACCGGTGACCGAACTGCAGCACACGACGGGCATTGCCCGGCATGGACGACTGAAGAGGTCCCACGCCGTGACGGGGGTGCTGAGCGCGGTGGCCCTGGGCCTGGCCGTGCTCCTCGTCAGCGGCGGGGCCGTCACGGCGTTCGCGCTCTGGCAGTTCCGCAGTGCGGTGGTCGCCAATTCGATCGACATCGACGGACCCGCCGCCGACGCCGATCCGGCCCCGGGGATCGGCAGCTACGAGAACGGTTTCAACCTGCTCATCGTCGGTGTCGACAACGACTCGGCCCAGGGCGCGACGTACGGCGTGCGGGAGACCACCCTCAACGACGTGAACATCCTGGTGCACGTGTCAGCGGACCACAGCACCGCCGTGGTCGTGAGCATCCCCAGAGATCTCGTGGTGGCGCATCCCGAATGTATCGATAGCGCCACCGGCGCGGTGGTCGGCGAACTGGCCGCCGCCCCGGTGAACGAGGCGATGGGCCGCGGCGGTCTGCCCTGCGTGGTCAGCACCGTGGAAGAACTCACCGGGCTGGAGATCCCCTATGCGGGACTGACCTCATTCGCCGGTGTGGTTCGGCTCAGCGATGCCGTCGGCGGCGTGCCGATCTGCCTGTCCGAACCCGTCGACGACCCGAAGGCCGGCCTCTCCCTGCCCGCCGGCACCAGTGTCGTGTCCGGCGATACCGCCCTGGCCTTCCTGCGCAGCCGTTACGGCGTCGGCGACGGCAGCGACCTGGCCCGTATCTCGTCGCAGCAGCTGTACCTGGCCTCGCTCATGCGCACGGTGCGGGGCGACGGCACCTTGACCGATCTGCCCAGGCTGTACGCCCTGGCCAATGCGGCGGCCGGCAATATCAGTCTCTCCACGAGCCTCGCCCACACCGACACCATGGTGTCGATGGCGCTGGCGTTGGCGGACATCGACCTGGACAGGCTGGTCTTCGTGCAGTATCCGGGCACCACGGAGGATCCGGCCTTCCCCGGCAAGGTGGTTCCGCTGCAGGGCCTCGCCGACACGATGTTCGCCAAGATCGCCGCCGACGAGCCGTTCACCCTCGGTGCGGCCCCGCCCACCGACGAACCGCTCGTCCTCGGACCGCCGGCCGAGACCCCAGAGGCCCCCGGCGAAACGGATGCCGCGGCGCCGCCCGCGACACCGACACCGACCCCCGTGGCGTTGGACGGTCTCACCGGGCGCACGGCCGACGACGAGTCCTGCGCAGAGGTGAACGGCGGCTGAGCGACTACCTCAGTTCGGCCGGCTGCACGTGGTCCATGTCGTCGAAGGCCTTGTTCTCGCCTGCCATCGCCCAGACGAATGAGTAACTGCCGGTGCCGAATCCGCTGTGCAGTGACCAGCTCGGGGAGATGATCGCCTCGTTGTTGGCCACGACCAGGTGACGGCTTTCGGTCGGTTCGCCCATCAGGTGGATCACGCGGTGCTCCGGAGCGAGGTCGAAGTACAGGTAGCACTCGGTGCGACGGTCGTGGGTGTGGGCCGGCATGGTGTTCCACATGCTGCCGGTGCTCAGCACCGTGACGCCCATCACAACCTGGCAGCTCTGCACGCCATTGGCGTGGATGTACTGGTTGATGGTGCGCTCGTTGGAGGTGGTGGCGTCGCCCAGCTCGCGCACGGTGCCCTGGCCCTTGCCGACCAGCGTGGTCGGGTACGCGGTGTGGGCGGTGGCGGAGAACAGGTAGAACGCGGCCGGTGCGGCCCCGTCGGCGCTGGCGAAGACCACATCCCTCACTCCGCGCCCGATATAGAGGCACGCTCCCGGCTCGAGGTCGTAGGCGATGCCGTCGACCGAGATGGTGCCGGCGCCGCCGACGTTGACGATGCCCGCCTCGCGGTTTTCGAAGAACGTGTCAGTGCGGAGCACGTCGTATCTTCCGAGCGTGATCGGGCCGGTCACCGGGCGGGCGCCGCCGAGCACGATGCGATCTTCGTGGGTGTAGGTGGCGCGGAACTCGTCATCGGCGAAGAGGTCGTCGACGAGGTAGTTCTCGCGCAGGGCCGCGGTATCGAAACTGCGGATTTGGGCGGGATTGGTGGAATGACGCAACTGCATTGTTTTTCTCATTTCCTCTGGAGGTGTGGGTCATCTGCTGGCGGATGCCGCGGCAGACCCTGACGTTCCGTCTCGCGGAACAACCTACCAGTAATTAACCGGGGAGCGGAACTCTTTTTGCGAAAATAGGACTTTAGTCCCGTTTAGATCGGGCGTGGCACACTTACTCTAAGTCTGTACCACGGCCATGCGTTCCGCCCAGCGGAATCCGCTTCTTGGCACTGAAGCTCAACGAGGAGGAACCAGTGAACGCGCACGCATCCACGCCCACCTCGCCGGCGCTCGGCGCCCGCACCAGCTTCGGCTGACCACGTCCTCCCTGCTGCCCCGGCCACGCCGGCGGCCGCGCCTGGAACCCTTCCGGCCTGCCGCTCACGGCAACGTCGCCCGCACTACCCACTGATTGCAACGGAAAGAGTGATAGCGCCCCATGAGTATCCAAGACAACATTGACGTCGTCCCGGACGCAGCGCCCGTCGTCACAGCCGATGAGGCTGAAGGAACCCTGACCGGGAAGGAGAAGGTCGCCTACGGCGTCGGTGACCTCGGTAACGGGTTCATGTTCGACCTCGGCCAGGTCTACCTGACCAAGTTCTGGATCGACACGGCCGGCATCGGCCCGGCAGTGGTGGCGCTGATCTTTGTTCTGGTCAAGCTCTTCGACGCCGTGATGGACACTGTCGCGGCGCTCTTCATCGACGGCCGCAAGGTCGGCAAGCGCGGCAAGTTCCGCCCGGTCATGATGGTCTCCGCCTGCATCCTCGCCGTGATGACCGTGGTCACTTTCACCATGCCCGACGTGGCGATGGGCTGGAAGATCGCCTTCGCCGCCGGTTCCTACGCCATCTGGGGCGCTACTTTCTCCTTCGCCAACGGACCGTACGGTTCACTCGCCTCGGTGATGACCCGCAACATCAAGGAACGCGCCCAGCTCGCCACCTCCCGCCAGGCCGGTTCGCTCGGCGCCCAGTGGATCTGCGGCATCGCCTTCATCCCGATCATGATGATGCTCGGTGGCATGACCTCCCGGAACTACATGTGGGCCGCCGTCGTCATGGCCGTGCTCGGCATCATCTGCTTCTGGATCTGCTACAAGGGCACCAAGGAACACGTCGTCGTGAACCGGGAAGCCAATAAAGAGAAGACCAGCCTCAAGGACTACGGCCGCGCCGTGCTCACCAACCGCCCGCTGCTCGGTCTCGTGCTGATGAGCCTGTTCACCATCTCCTCGATGAACGTGAACAACATGATGATGATCTTCTTCGCCGAGTTCAACCTGGGCAACATCGCCCTGATGGCCGTGCTCAACTTCGTCATGATCGGTGCCTCCATTGTGGGCATCATGTTCATCCCCAAGCTGGTCGTGCGCTTCGGCAAGAAGCGCACCGTCATGGTGAGCTTCGCCGTCGCGGTTGTCGCCAACGGTTTGAACTTCATCCTCCCGACCAACCTGTGGACGTTCATGATCCTCGTCACCATCGGGTACGTCGCACTGTCGATCCCGAACGGCATCACCTGGGCCTTCGTCTCCGACACCATCGACTACGGCGAGTGGCACACCGGCGTGCGCCGCGAAGGCATGACCTACGCCGCCTTCAGCTTCTCGCGCAAGGTCTCGCAGTCCCTCGCCGCACTGGTGGGAGCCGGCATGCTGGCCGTCTCGGGCTATGTCGCCCAGGCCACCAGCCAGTCGGAGGAGACACTGCTCGGCATCAAGGCCGTGATGACGCTGTACCCGGCGGTCGCTCTCACCATCGCCGCCGTCATCGTCTACTTCGTCTACAACGTGAGCGATGACAAGTACCGTCGCATCGCCAAGGACCTGAACGAGGGTCGTTGGGAACACGGCATCATCGGCGAGAGCACCCGCGCCACGCTCGCCACGAAGTAACCCAGCACCCATAGGAGGGGCGCCGTGTGCACGCACGGCGCCCTGTTCGTCTTTTCACTCCTCTTTCGGAAAGCAGCTCATGCGCATCGCCAGGCTTGACACTCCCACCGGCCCCCGTCACGCAGTCGCCCTGGGTGACCGCTGGCACGTGATCGCCAGCCCATTCGCCGCGCCCCTGGTCTACACCGGGGACTCGATCCCGGCCGACGAAGCTGTGCTCCTCGCATCCGTCGACCCGCGCGTGGTGGTCGGCATCGGCCACAACCAGCCGGGCCACCCCCTGCCCATGCAGGCCTGGCACAAGTCGGTGCACTCCGTCGCCGGCTCCGGCGACGACATCTACGCGGTGCGCGACGTGGGCACCGTGAACATCGAGGGCGAGCTCGCCGTCGTGATCGGCACCTCGGCCACGAACCTCACTCTCGAGAATGCCTTCGAGGCCGTACTCGGCTACACGGTGGCCAATGACGTCACCAACGTGGATCAGTGCCCGATCGACCAGCGCAACTTTCAGGGCAAGAGCGGCAAGAACTACACCCCGCTCGGCCCGTGGATCGAAACCGAACTGGCCGACCCGGAGAACGTCGCCACCGAGGTGGTCATCAACGGAGCCGTCGTGGCCAACTCGGGCTCGTTCAACCTACCCTCCTCGGTCGCTGCCACTCTCGTCTACGTGACGAAGTGGCTCACCCTCGAGCCCGGCGACGTGGTGCTCACCGGAGCCCCCGGCACCGACCTCCCCGTGCAACCGGGCGACACCGTCGACATCACCCTCGCCGGCATCGGCACCCTGAGCAACACCATCGCCTGAGCCAAAAAACCCAACTTGCCTGCCGATTCAGCGGGCGACAACAATAAGGAGCACACATGCCCAATATCACCGTTCAACTACTCGCGGGCCGCGACATCAACCAGCGCCGGGCTTTTGTTCAAGACGTCACAAACAGTGCCGTTCTGACCCTGGGCGCACGTCGCGACGACGTCCGGATCGTTTTCGAGGAGATCACGCCGGACATCGTCGCGAACGGTGGAGTCTTCGCCAGCGAAGACGAAAGCCGCGCAGAGGTCGTCAGTCGTTTCGTCCCCGAGGCCAGCTCGTAGCAACACCCGCCGGCGACGAGTCCTGCGCTCAGGCCTACAACGGCTGAGCGGACCCGCCGCCACGAGATCGCTAGCCGGTGACGACCGCGATCTCGTTCGGCGTGGTCGGCAGCTCCACAGAGGTGACGACCTTTCCGGTGGTGAGGTCGACGGCGTGCAGCGAGTTCGTGGCCGGTTCGGTCACGTAAGCGGTGCTGCCGATCACGACGAGCGCCGGGTGGGCATCCTGCCACTCGACAGGGCTCTCCCAGGCACCGATCACCGGGAAGGAATCGCCGAGCTCGCCGGTCTCGGGGTCAAGCACGTAGAGCGAGCCGTCCGAGGCCAGGATCAGGGCCTCGTCGTTCGGGCCGCGGGAAACGCCCCGCCAGGTGTATTCCACGCCGGTTGGCAGGTCGATCACCGTGGAGGTCTTGGCCACGGTGTCCACGAGCACCAGCTCGCTCAGCAGGTAGCCCTCGGAGTCGGGGTCGGAGTTGTAGTCACCCACGGCAATGGTGGAGGTCTCGGAAACGTACATATTGCCGGTGCGGCCGTAGGCGTCCGGCGCCGCGATCTTGGTGATCTTGCCGTCGTCGTAGACCAGCACGCCGTCGCTGCAGCCGAACACGGCCACCTCGTTCGCGGCCGCGCCTTCGCCGTGTACCGAGGGGCACTCGGCGTTGCGGGCGGTCTCCTCCCGGTCGGCGTTCAGCACGCGGATGCCGGTGCGAGCCTCCGAGGTGCCGACCGTGCTGAGCAGGGTGCCGTCTTCAAGCTCGATGGACACGCCGTGGTGCGCGGCTTCGGCGGGAATGACCTCGGTGGCCGGCAGTTTGTCGGGGGCTTCGAGCAACGCTGTGGTCTCGAAGATCGTGGTGTCGCCGGTGCCGTCGGCGTAGAGGATGGTCTTGTCGCCGTGCCTGACCACATGCCCGGCGGCCGGAGCCTCGAAGACCAGGTCGGTGAGCGCGGGGTCCGCGGTCTGAGCATCGCCGGAGGAATCGGTCCAGGTGCCGGTGTCGAGCACCCGGAAACCGTCGGCGGTGGTGACCAGAACGTGCCGGCCGTCCCCGGCGGTGTTCAGTCTGTTGAACCCGGCCAGGGGCAGGTCGGCTTCGAGGTCCAGGGTGTCGCCGTCGAGCACGTAGAGCCCGCCATCGTAGGTGAGGGCGACCCGGGGCTGTGCGGCGGTCGTGGTGGTGTCGGTGGCCGAGCCGGAGTCGCGCGGGGCGGCATCCGTGGAGGCGCAGGCGGACAGGAGGATGGCCGAGGCGGCGATGACGGCTGCGAAGGCCGTGCTGCGGTGCTGTGTTCTCATGTTTTCTTTTCTGTGTTGGAGGGCGCCCGATCAGGGGGAGAGCCCGGTGGTGATGCGCTCGGTGTTGGTGCGCATCATGGTGAGGTAGCTGTCGGCGCCCGCGCCCGGTTCGCTGAGCGATTCGGTAAACAGTTCCACCACGGCCACGTTGAGGCCGGCCTCGCCGGCGAGCACTTGCACGAGCCGGTCGGGCTGGGAGGACTCGGCGAAGATGGTGGCGACGCCGGCGGTGTCGATCGCGTCGACGAGGCTCCGCAGGTCTGAGGCGCTCGGTGCGGCGAGGGTGGAGCCGCCCGGGATCACGGCCCCCACGACGGTGAAATCGAACCTGTCGGCCAGGTAGCCGAAGACGTGGTGGTTGGTGACCAGGTTGCGGCGCTCGGACCCGATGGCGGCGAAGGCCGTGGTCATCTCGGCGTCGAGGGCCTGCAGCTCGGTCGTGTAGGCCGCGGCCTGCGCCTCGATCAGGGCGGCATCGACGCCCGCCACGTCGGTCCGCACGGCCGCGGTGACGGCCTCGACGACCTCGACCATGCGGGCCGGATCGGTCCAGAAGTGCGGGTCGGCCGTGTCGCTGCCGGTGCCGCTGGCGTAGGGCAGCGGGTCGATCACGGTGCCCGCGGCAAGCATCGCCACCCCCGCCGTGTCCGCCGCGTCGAGCTGCTGTTGCAGGCCCTCCTCGAGTCCGAGACCGTTGGACACCACGAGGTCGGCGCGCAGGATGCGCGCGGCCTCCCGTGCGGAGATCTCGAACGAGTGCGGGTCGGAGTTGGGGCGCATCAGGGTGAGAACCTCGGCCTGGTCGCCGACGATGTTCCCGACGACGTCGCCGAGGATGTTGGTGGTCACCACGATGAGCGGCCGGTCGCCGGCCGGGGCGGCGCAGCCGGAGAGGGCGCCGAGGCCGACGGCGACGGCGAGGGCCAGGGAGAGGGAGCGGATGGAGCGCATCGGTCTACCGGCCCGTCTCGGCGAGGAAGCGTGGTTCGCCGTCGATGGGGAAGGTGCGGGCGATACGCGCGCCGTCGGCGTAGTCGATCTCGTAGACCAGCCCGTCGGCGGGGGCGTTCAGGTAGGCCCGGCCGGCGTCCACGGTGAGTTCGACGCCGGCGAGCAGCGCCTCGGCACCGGTGGCGTCAAGGGTAGCCGGCAGCAGCGGCTGGGTCGCGGCAAGGGTGCTGCCGGTCGCGGCCTCGAGAACGAGCACCCGGCCGTCCTCGGCGAGGGCCACGACGTGTTCGGCGGAGTCGTCGACCGCCGACACCTGCAGCAACGGGGTGTCGGTCACCAATGGCGACCAGCGGCGCTCCCGGGTGTCGAGCAGCCAGGCGCCGGTGTCGCCGGCGACGGCGGCCACGGTGGGCCGGCCGGCGCGGTTGGCGAACTCGAGGGCCCGGTCGGTGGCGGCGACGCCGGCGGGGTACGGGATGCGTTCGAAGGTGATCGTGGACTCTGCCGCCCCTTCGCCTGCGCTGGCGGTGTCCGCCGTGGCTAGCAGGGCTCCGTCGGAACAGCCGAACACCACCCCGACGGCAGTGCTGATCGTTCCGGAGAGCTCGGCGCAGTCCGCGGTCGCCCCGGCGATCAGGACGCCGGACGAAGTGAGCACCTGCACGGCGTCGATGCCGTTCGTGGCGCTGCCCGGCGCATCCGTACGCCCGGCGATCACTCGGTCGCCCACCGGCACCAGCATGCCGGGGCCTGGCTCGACGTCGATTCGGGCGAGCTCGGTGATCGTGCCGTCGCCGAGGTCGCCGGTGTCAAGGATCACGGCGGTGCCGGTGTCGGCGAAGCGCACCGTGGTGAGGGTGCCGCCGCCGGAGGTGACGCCGGCGCCGCTGCCGGTGACGGTGCCGACCACGGCAGGATCGGCCCGGTAGTAGTGCTGGTGGTCTTCGTGGTCCACGGTCCAGGCGCCGCTGTCGACGATCGTGACGGCGCCCTGCTCGGCGGCCGCGGCGAACACGAAGCGACCGTCGGTGGAGACGCCGCTCACCTGGTCGAGGGTGGTGACGGAGGTGGAGGTGCCGTCGAGCAGATCGAGCAGGTCGAGGCGGCCGGCGGAGTTGACCGTGGCGAGGTGCAGCTGCGGTTCGGCCATTTCGGCGGCGCCGGCCACGTATCCGTGCGGAGCGGTGCTTGCAGTTGGCGCGGGTGCTGGGCTCGCGGCTGGGTTGGAGCAGGCGGTGATGCCCAGCAAAGCGGCGGCGCCGAGCACGGATGCGACGGTTCGGGTGGTCAGGGGAGCGGTTGTCAGGGAACTACTGGGAGGCACTGGCGACTTTCTGGTCGGGCATGGAGGGGGCGATGGCCGGCCGTGCGGCCGTAGGGATGGCGGAGTGCGCACGGACGAGGCTGACGAGCCGGCGCCCGGCTGCCGAGACGGCGACGAGGCCCACGGATGCGGCGGCGATCGTGGCGCCGGCTGCGGTGCCGGCATGCCAGGAGACGAGGAGCCCGACGACCACGGCTGCCGCGCCGAGCAGGGTGGCGAGCAGCATGATCGCGGGGATGCGGCGCAGCCAATGTCCGGCGGCAACGGCGGGCGCGAGCAGCAGGCCCACTACGAGCAGGGAGCCGACGGCGCCATAAGAGGCGACCACGGCCAGGGTGACCAGGCCGACCAGCACCAGCTGGGCCAGCCGCGGTCGGAGGCCCAGGGTGCGGGCGAGGCGCGGGTCGAAGGCCAGCGCCACGAAGGCACGGTGGAACAGAGCGGCCAGGACCACGGTGACGGCGAGGGCGATGGCCAGCCCGGCCAGGTCGCCGGCCTGGATGGCGAGCACGTCGCCGAACAGGATCGCGGTGAGGTCCACCGCGAAACTGCGCGAATGCGACACGATGATCACACCGAGGGCGAGCATCCCCACGAAGAGCAGGCCGATGCTGGTGTCGGAGGAGAGCCGCCCGCGGCGGGTGATCAGGCCGACACCCAGGCTCATCACCAGCGCACTCACGGCGGCGCCCGCGATCACCGGCAGGCCCAGCAGCGAGGCGAGAGCCACCCCGGGCAGCATGCCGTGCGCCATCGCCTCACCGAGGAACGCCATGCCCCGCACGACCACCCAGGTGCCCACGACGGCGCAGATCGCGGCCACGAGCACACCACCGAGGAGGGCGCGCAACATGAAATCCGCCGAGAGCGGGTCGGTGAGCCAGGTCATGACAGCGACTCTAACTGATAATGGTTCTCATTATTGATACGATGGGTGCATGCAACCCACCCGGACCTCCCCTCAGATCCCCGTGAATCCGCCGCGGATCACCGTCCGGAACATCCGGGTGACTCATGGGCACACCGTTGCCCTCGACGGCGTGTCGGCCGCTATCGAGCCCGGCCGGGTGACCGCTCTGGCCGGCGCGAACGGGTCGGGCAAGTCCAGCCTGCTCGGGGTCCTGGCCGGAATCCAACCCTGGCAGGCAGGCGAGCGCCACGCGGTGGGCGCCGGCCGGATCGCGATGGTGGTGCAGCGGAGCACGGCCCCCGACACGCTGCCGCTGACCGTGCTCGAGACCGTGAGCATGGGGAGGTGGGCACGCCGGGGCCTGTGGCGGCCGCTGTCCGGCGAGGATCGCGCCATCATCGCCGACAGTATCCGCGCCCTCGGCCTGACCGGGCTCGAGCGGCGCTCGCTCGGGGAGCTCTCCGGCGGCCAGCGCCAGCGCGCCCTGGTGGCCCAGGGGCTTGCCCAACGGGCGGATGTGCTGTTGCTCGACGAACCTGCCGCCGGGCTCGACGGTGACGCGCTGCTGCTCATCGACCTGGCCATCCGCGCCGAGGCCGACCGGGGCGTCGCCGTCGTCTGCGCCACCCATGACCCTGCGGTGATTCGCCGAGCCGACCGGGTAATTCGGTTAGCGGCGGGTGTCGTCGTCAGCCACGCAGCCACGGGGGAGCATGGCGAGAGGAGTTGACGCGGCGGCGCTCAGCCGGCCTGAGCCCAGGCCTCGCGCAGGCAGGCGAGCACGCCGGGTTCGAGATCGTCCGCGGAGTGCAGCTCGAGATGGTGCATGAAGTGGTTGAGCGTGGGCTCGACCACCTCCTTCCACCGCGACGAGGTGTCGAACCGGTCCAGGTCGACGGTGAGCACGAGCGGGGCCACGCTGCCGGAGAGGTACTGGCCCGGTAGCCAGGTCCACGCGAAGGAGCGTTGCCGGCGGAATGCGATCTGGCTCGTCGTCACGCGGACCTCGGCGTCACCGATCGACAGGACGGCCGCAGAGACCGCATCGAAGAGCGTCCGCGCGAGCGGATCGCGGCCCGCGAAGTACTGCTCGAGCGGGATGGTCTTCGCCAGTGCGGTCATGTGCGCCAGGGTAGCCCCGTCCGCCCGGTTGCGCCCGGTTGCACCCGAACCGCCGGTTGCGCCAGCACCCGCACCTCTGGTTGAGCTTGCACCCGCTGGTTGAACCTGCACCCGCTGGATGAGCCTGTCGAAACCGGGTGAGTTGCCCGCCCAGACCCGCCACGGGCGCCCCGACGGGAGTAGCTTGGCCGCGGTAGGGCCGGCGGCCCGGCGCATCCGGGCAGAGCGGGTGCGCATCCACTAGCTGAGGAATGACCCGCCATGTTGCGAAAACTGGGCGTGAGCGTCGCCCGCCACCGTCTCATCGCCCTGCTGTGCTGGGCGGTGGCGCTCGCCGCCTGCCTGGCCACGGCCCTGCTCGGGGTCACCGGGGAGAGTCTCTTCCAACGGCTGTCCAGCGCAGGCCCGTCGGTGGACGGTGAGGCCCAAACCGCCACCGACCTGATCGAGGGCCCGGCCGACCAGCAGACCGAATCACTCTCCTTGCTTGTGCACCCCACCGACCTGGCCTCACCCGACCTCGCCGCGATCCTCGACTCCGCCACCCTGCGGCTCGAACAGGTCGACGGGGTGGCCCAGGTGGTCAATCCGCTCGTCATCCCACCGCTGCCCGACGGAAGCCCCAACCCGGCGGCCGCGCCACTGCTCTCCGCCGACGGCGCGGGGATGCTCCTGACCGTGGCCATGGACACCACAGACGGAACCGTCAGCGACCCGCTGCTCACCTACGTTCAGCGCCGCCTCCAGGTGGCCGCCGACGAGATCGGCCAACTGGACCCCAACGCCCAGGTGGAGGTCGGCGGAGCGCCCCTGATCGTGGAGTCCCTCGTCGCCGTCGCCGAGTCAGACCTGCAGAAGGGCGAACTGATCGCGCTGCCGATCGCGCTGCTGGTGATGCTGATCATCTTCGGCGGTTTCCTCGCCGCCGGCATCCCGCTGGTCGGTGCGATCGCGTCGATCATCGGGGCGCTCGGGATGCTCTACGCCTTCACCTACGTGTCGGACATCGGCATCACGGTGATGAACGTGATCACCGTGATCGGGCTCGGCCTGTCCATCGACTACGGCCTGCTGATGGTCAGCCGGTTCCGGGAGGAGTTCCGGGCCCGGGTGGGCGGCGGCGGCCCCGGCGCTCCGCCGGGCCCGCACGGCGAGCCGTTCGCGGACCTGCCGCCGCTGAAAACCGGGGAGCTGGCCACCCTCCCGCACCACCGTCACAGTCGTCACGAACTGATGCTCCAGGCCGTTGGCGCCACGGTCAACACGGCCGGACGCACCGTGTTGCACTCCGGGCTGACTTTCGCGATCGCCACCGCGGGGCTGCTCGTGTTCGAACCGTCGATCATCCGGGCCATCGCCATTGGCGCCATCTGCGTGGTGCTCATCGCCATCCTCACCGCGCTGGTCATGGTGCCGGCGCTGCTCGGCTACCTCGGCGAACGGCTGGTGCAGCCCGGCGTGCTCACCCGCATCCCCGGAGTCGGCCGGTGGCTCACCCGCTTCGGCGACATCGCGCCGGAGGAAGGCGTCTTCTCCAAGCTGGCCCGGCTCGTGCAGCGGGCGCCGGTGCTCGTCGCGCTCGGCGGCACCGCCGTGCTCCTTCTGCTGAGCAGCCCCGTGCTGTCGATGACGGTCGCCAACAGCGCCGACGACGCCATCCCGCCCTCGTCCACCCAATACGACTTCATCACCACCCTGAACGAGGAGTTCCCGCTGGCAACCGCGCCGCGGGTGCTGCTGGTGTCGAACACCGACGAGGCCGCAGCGGTCGCCTGGGCGACCGAGGTCGCCACCCTGCCCGGGGTGACTTATGTGGCGCCGCCGGTCGACCAGAACGGCCACTGGGTGTCCAGGGTGGAGGTCGACACCCACCAGGGCGACGACGTGGTGCGCCTGATCCGCGCCGACCGGCCGGCCTTCGACAACTGGGTCGCCGGCGCCGACGCGCAGGCCGTCGACTACCTCGACTCGCTGGCCGGGGGAGCGCCCTGGGCGGTGCTGATCATCGCCCTCGCCACCTTCGTGCTGCTGTTCCTGATGACCGGATCGGTGATCATCCCGCTCACCGCCCTGGTGATCAGCGCGATCTCCCTGGGCGCGGCCGCCGGCGTCCTGGTCTGGGGGTTCCAGGAGGGCAACCTGTCCGGCCTGCTCAACTTCGACCCCGTCACCATCTCCGGCGTCGACGCCCTCGTGCTCACCCTGGTGCTCACCTTCGGGTTCGGCCTCGCCATGGACTACGAGATGTTCCTGCTCGCCCGGATCAAGGAGCACCACGACCGCGGCGAGAGCACCCGCTTGTCCATCGAGACCGGCCTGCAGAGCTCCGGCCGTATCATCACCTCGGCCGCGCTGATCATCGTGCTGGTCTTCGCGGGCTTCGCCACCGGGGAGCTGATGCAGATGAAACAGATCGGCACGGCCCTGGCCGTGGCGGTGCTGCTGGATGCGACGCTGGTGCGGATCGTGCTCGTGCCCGCCGTGATGACCTCCCTCGAGCGAGTCCTCTGGTGGGCCCCGCGCTGGACCGCCCCCATCCACACCCGCTTCGGCCTCAGCGAATAGCAACACGTGACGCGCACGGGCCCGGCCGGGCCGGCGTGGTTGACTTGCGGCATGGCTACTCGGGGGCGCACGGCGCAGGACCGCGCCCCGGGCGGTGCCGGTCCGTTCGCCTTCGCGCCGTTCCGCTGGCTGCTCACCGCCCGCACCATCGCCACCCTGGGCAACGCCGCCGCCCCGATCGCCCTCGCCTTCGCGGTGCTCGACCTCACCGGGTCCGCGGTGGACCTCGGCATCGTCGTAGCCAGCCGCTCCCTAGCCAACGTGGCCGTGCTGCTGTTCGGCGGGGTGATCGCCGACCGGCTGCCCAAGCACCTGCTGCTCGTGGGCACCTCCCTCGCGGCCGCGGCCACCCAGGCCGTGGTGGCCGTGCTCGTCCTGTCGGGCTCGGCCACCATCCCGTTGCTCGTGGTCCTCAGCATCCTCAACGGGGCCGTGGCCGCCGTCAGCTTTCCGGCCTCGGCCGCGATCGTGCCGCAGACCGTGCCGGTCACCGAGTTGCGCCCGGCCAACGCTCTGCTGCGGCTGAGCCTCAACGGCGGCGCGATCCTCGGTGCCAGCCTCGGTGCGATCCTGATCGCGGCGGTCGGGCCCGGCTGGGGACTCGCGCTGAATGCCGCATCCTTCGCCCTGGCCGGCATCGTCTTCGCGTTCGTTCGCACGCCCAACGCGCAGCGCACCGTCGCTACCGGCGCCGCCGCGCCCCCGGCCAGCGTCTTCCGGGAGCTGCGGGAGGGCTGGCAGGAGTTCTCCAGCCGCACCTGGGTGTGGGTGGTCGTGGCCCAGTTCGCCCTCGTGAACGCCGCGTTTGTGGGAGCGATCGCGGTGCTCGGCCCGCTCGTGGCCGACGAGAGCTTCGGCCGCGCTGCCTGGGGCCTGATCATCGCCGCCGAAACCGTGGGCCTCGCTCTCGGCGGGATGCTCGCGCTGCGCTGGCGACCCCGGCACGCCCTGGGCATCGGGGTGGGTCTGGTCGCGGTGACGGCCTTGCCCATCGTGGGACTCGCGCTGGTGCCGTTGGTGCCGCTGCTCGTCATCGCCTTCCTCATCGGCGGGATGGCCATCGAGCAGTTCGGGGTGGCCTGGGACCAGTCGCTGCAGCAGAACATTCCGCAAGACAAGCTCGCCCGGGTGTACTCCTACGACGCGGTCGGCTCGTTCATCGCCATCCCGGTGGGGGAGATCCTGGTGGGACCGCTCGCGCATGCCGGGGGCACCACGCCGGTGCTGCTCGGCTGCGCCGCGGTGATCGTGGTCGCGAGCCTCGCGGCGCTCTCCGTCCGCAGCGTCCGCCGGCTCACCGTCGGCGTGCCCACGGCCGATGCCGCGCCCGCCCAGGCTGCCGGCACCGATGCTGCTGTGCCTGCCGACCCCGCTCCAAGCCAGCCTTAACTGTTCCCGTTGCGGACATTTGCACCCCTTGGGTTCAGGGGGTCGTTGCAACACCTGATTGATTGAGGTGTTGGTTATGGGTGGTCGTGTTGGGTTTCCGCGTGAGGTTCGTCGTCGGTTCTGGGAGGAGCTC
>NZ_SOGH01000005.1:0-79429 GCF_004402305.1 Cryobacterium sp. TMB3-10
CTCCGGCCACACCGCCGACGATCTGGCTCGCGTCGCAGCGAAACTCAACCGCCGGCCCCGACCCACCCTCGGCCTCGAAACCCCAGCCAACCGGCTAGCCCAGCTGCTCACAGCAGCACAAACCACCGGCGTTGCTTAGACCGCTTGACTTTGCCCGCGATTTCTGGGGCTTGTCTCCCAGCTCGCGGATGTCTTCGCGCGGCGCCGAATCCGACCTGATGCCCGGCGTCGACCTCGGCGGCGTCGCAACGTTGCTCGGCGAACCCTCGGAGCCGACCACGACACTGTTCATCTCAGCGAGGTCAGACGCCGTAGTCCTCGGCCGGCGAGGAGATGCTGGTGATCGTGCGCTCGGGATTGTCGGTCGACACCCACACCGAGATCGACGAGTTGTCTCGTGGATTCGCGTCGCTTCTGGGGATAGCGACCCCGCCGACGAACACGGTGAAGCTGTCCTCGTCGGTCACGGTGTGCGGATACTGATCGGCGAGCGCAAGCGCCGAGTCGCCGATCTGGATACCGTCTATCGTCGTCAGTGACACGCCGTTCAGTTCCGGCGCCTCGAGAACGACGTAGTAGTTCGAGTCCAGCGGCGCCGTGGCGGGCCAGTCCTCGTCCACTATCCGCAGCCCCGGCCAGTCGTAGCGGGTCTGGGGGCCGGGCTCGACGGTGGGATATTCCCTGTCCACGACCGGGTCGGCGCCGAAGGCCGCGGTCAGGGCGGCGACGACGTCCTCGATCGGGTCGAAGTAGCTGAAGGACACCACGCTTTCGTCGCTCGAGGTCACCTGCATGGCCTCGGGCGTCACAACGATTCCGGTGACGGTGGCGGCGGCCGCGGGTGCGGGTGTTTCCGTCGGCACCGGCGTTGCGGTCGGGCTGGCGACGGATGTCTGTGACGGCTCTGGCGAGGCCGCGGTGCCTGCCGATCCCTCCCCGGCGCAGCCCGTGAGCGCCACTGCCAAAGCCCCGATCAGAACGAATAAACGTGCACGAACCATGGATCTCCCCCGAGATGTCGTCATGTGCTTACGCTATCGACGGCAGCCCTCGAACGCCCAGAACCGACCACCCCAGTTCGGGGTGGTCGGACCGGTCGAGCCTAGTGCGCGACCTATTGCGCGGCCCCCGCGATGTTGACCATCCAGGCCACTCCGAACTTGTCGACGCACATGCCGAAACTGTCGCCCCACGGCGCGACCTCCAGCGGCATCGTCACCGATCCGCCGTCGACAAGCCGGTCCCAGTAGACGCGCAAGACTGCGGCGTCGCCACTGTCGCCGCTGAGCGAGACCGAGTAGTTGTTGCCGGGCGTGTACTCCATGGCGTTCGGGGTGTCCGCCGCCATCAACGACAGGCCGTTCGGGGTGGTGAGCGCCGCGTGCATGGTCTTGTCCTGCTCGCTCGGGTCCTCGCTGGCCTGGTATTCCGCGAACGTGCTGCGCGTCAATTCGCCGCCGAAGATCGAGTGGTAGAACTCCATCGCCTCCTTGGCGTTGTCACGAAATCCGAGATAGGGGTTGAGCTTCGTGCTCATGATGTCTCCTCGCTGCCCGGACCTCGCTGCCCGTGCCATCGGTGGTGGAAGGTGCGTCTGCGTACGCTGCCGATTATCAACCGGACGGCGCCGATGCGCGAGGTGTACGCCGCATCAGCCCGTTCGGGTCAGCACGACTGCGCCGCCGGCAGCAGCTCGGCGGGCACCGGCCGCGAGATCAGGTAGCCCTGCGCGGTGTCGCAGCCCATGGCCCGAAGCAGGTGCAACTGGCCGGGACGTTCCACCCCCTCAGCGGTCACTCGCAGGCCCAGCGCGTGGGCCGTGTCGATGACCCCACCCACCAGAAGCGCATCCTGGGGCGAGTCCTCGATCGTGTCGATGAAGGTCTTGTCGATCTTCACGGTGGTCAGCGGGAGGTCACGCAACATCGCCAGCGACGAGTACCCGGTTCCGTAGTCGTCGAGCGCGATGCTCAGGCCCGCGTCCCGCAACGCCTGCAGCTGGCCGATCGCCCGCGGCAGGTCGGTGATCGCGGACCCCTCGGTGATCTCAACCTGCAGCAGCTCCGCGGGCACCCCATGGGCGGCGAGTGCCGCGAGCACCTGCGGAACCAGGGTGCGGGCGGCCAGCTGCAGGGGCGACACATTGATCGCGATGCTGCGTGGCTCACCCGCATCCAGCCACTGGCGCGCCTGGGCGCACGCCTGGTCGATCACCCACTCACCGATGCGGTGGATGTCGCCGGACAGCTCCGTGATCGGGATGAACTCGGCCGGCGACACCTCACCCAGCACCCTGTCGTTCCACCGCAGCAGAGCCTCGACGGCGGAGCAGTCTCCCGTGACCAGGTCAAGTTGCGGTTGATAGTTCAGTGCGAAGGTGCGGGATTCGAACGCCGCCGTGAGCCGACGGCGGATGAGCGCGTTCCGGGTGATCGGCGCGGCGCCCTGTCCGTCGAGCCTTGCCACTTGGCGTTTGCCGGACTGTTTGGCCTTGATCATTGCTCCGTCGGCGTGTCTGAGCAGCGCGTCGAGCTGGTTCAGCTCCAGTTCGTCGACCACGTCGACGGCCATCGAGACACCTACCGACGCGGATACGTGCAGCAGGTGGCCGTCGCTCGGGAACGGTGCGGTGGCACTGATCAGCACTCGGTCCGCGACGTCGAGGGCCTGGGCCTCCGTCACGTTAACCAGAAGCGCCGCGAATTCGTCGCCGCCCAGCCGGGCCAGAACATCCGTGGGACGCACCAGCCTGCGCAGCCGGTCGGCGAATTCGACGAGGACCTCGTCGCCGGCCCGATGTCCGAAGGTGTCGTTCACGGCCTTGAACCCGTCAAGGTCGATGAACAACACGGCCACGCCGGCCAGGTCATCCGCGGTGAACGTCGAGCCCCGCTCCTCAAGCTGGCGCCGGTTGGCCAGTCCGGTGAGGGAATCGTGCAGTGCGGCGTAGCGGAAGTCGGACGACAGCCGCTCGAACAGCTGGGAGACCGCGACAACACCGGGCCCGGCATCGGTGAGTACCAGCACGTCCCGATATCGGGACTCCTCCGGCAGGGCGAGGATGCGCTGGGCGGCGTCGCCGAGTTCGAGGTGTCCCGGCAGCGAGAAGGAATTCTCCGACACCATCTGCGCCGCGGTTGACCTCACGTGCAACCCCCGTCCGTAGCCGAGTCGCCCGGTGAGCGTGTACTCCACGTGCTCGCGCGACAACAGCGCGTATCGTTCACCCTCGTGCACGACCAGGGAGCGGAGCTGGCGCTCGGCCCGGAAAGTCCGGTCGATGTCGGCCAGCGGGGTGTCTCCCGGTACCAGTCGGGCGGGTGTGGCCAGTTCGCCGACGCTGACGGGCCGGTCAGCACGCAGGTCCCGGGCTACAGGCGGAAATTCTAAGCTCATACAAAATCAATACCGGAGCGACTGGGTGTCACGAAACCCGCTCGCCGCCGTTTGCCGCACGTTAAGGTTCCGCGCACCCCCAAAACGGCCACATCGAGGTGCAGGTCACCGGGCCGCTGAGCGATGACCAGGGAGTGACACCGACATCCGCAGCTACCGAAGGTCGGTTAAGCTGACGCTGAGCAGGCAGCGCCTGTGCGTGTCGATATCGAAGGACCCCCATGGACCACGTCGCCAGCATCGTCGCCGATATTCACCTGACCAAGCCCGAGGCGCTGGCCGTGATCGCCGCGACGCTGGATGCCCCGGTGCAGGGGGCGCGGACGGCCTCCGCTTTCGTGGGGCTACCGCAGGGCGGCTGGGTGGAAGTGGACATCCCGAAATTCGGTGAGGCCCCGCCCCTCACCCTCGATGTGCACGATCCCCGCGGCCAGGCTGAGGCCCGCGCCTCCGCCCAGTCGCTGCTGGACCTGCTCGCGCACGTCGCCGGCTGGCCGGTGCATCACCCGCACGAATGAGGGCAACTCTATGCGTACGCACGGGTTCTTTCCCGTAGCGTGGAGCCATGAGCAACGAGACCCTCACTCCCAGCACGCTGCGTCCCAGTTACGTGGAGCCCGGCAAGGACTTCGATCGCGACACCAATTACATCGAAGACCGCATCACCCTCGACGGCCGCGACGGCTGGCCGGTGGAACCCGGCCGCTACCGCCTGGTGGCCGCCCGCGCCTGCCCGTGGGCGAACCGCACCGCCATCGTGCGCCGGTTGCTCGGCTTGGAGCGGGTCATCTCTCTTGGCATGCCCGGCCCCACCCACGACAAAAACAGCTGGACCTTCGACCTCGACCCGAACGGAGTAGACCCGGTGCTGGGCATCGAGCGCATCCAGCAGGCCTACTTCGCGCGCTTTCCCGACTACCCCCGCGGCATCACGGTGCCGGCGATCGTGGATGTACCCTCCGGCAAGGTTGTGACCAACAACTATCCCCAGATCACCCTGGACTTCGAGACCGAGTGGGCGGACTACCACCGGCCCGGCGCGCCCGACCTCTACCCGGTGGCCCTCCGCGCCGAGATCGACGAGGTCGCCAACCTGATCTTCCACGACGTCAACAACGGCGTCTACAAGTGTGGCTTCGCCGGCAGCCAGAAGTCCTACGAGCGGGCCTACGGCGCCCTCTTCTCGAGGCTCGACTGGCTCGAAGAACCCCTGACGAACCAGCGCTACCTCGTGGGCGATACCATCACCGAGGCCGACATCCGCCTGTTCACCACGCTCGCCCGGTTCGACGCGGTCTATCACGGTCACTTCAAGTGCAACCGCAACAAGCTCAGCGAGATGCCGGTGCTCTGGGCCTACGCCCGCGACCTGTTCCAGACCCCGGGCTTCGGCGACACTATCGACTTCGAGCAGATCAAGAAGCACTACTACGTGACGCACAGCGACATCAACCCCACCGGCATCGTGCCCGCTGGGCCGGATGCGTCGGGGTGGCTGACCGCGCACGGCCGCGAGGCCCTGGGCGGCCGCCCGTTCGGCGACGGCACCCCGCCGGAGGCGCCGCTCGAAAGCGAGCGGGTACCGGCGCTCTAGGCTGCACTGAGGTGCGGAAATCCCCCCTTGCCTGGCAACAGGAAGGGGGGATTTCCGCAATTCAGTCGCGCCTAGCGGGCGAGCCAGCCACCGTCGACCGGCAGGGTGATTCCGTTGACGTAGTCGGATGCGTTGCTGGAGAGGAAGACGGCGGCACCGACGAGGTCGGAGGCCTCGCCCCAGCGTCCGGCGGGGATGCGATCGAGAATCGCCTTGGACCTGTCGGCGTCCGCCCGCAGATCCTTCGTGTTGGCGGTGGCGATGTAGCCGGGTGCAATGGCGTTCACGTTGACGCCGGACGCGGCCCATTCGTTCGCCAGTGCCTTGGCCAGGCCCACGATGGCCGACTTGGATGCCGTGTAGCCGGGCACGTTCACGCCGCCCTGGAAGCTCAGCAGGGAGGCGGTGAAGATGATCTTGCCGTGGCCGCGAGCCACCATGTTGGCGCCGACGGCGCGACTCAGCACGAACTGCGACGACAGGTTCACGGCGATCACTTCGTCCCAGAACTCGTCAGAGTGCACGGCGGCCGGGGCCCGGCGGATGGTGCCGGCGTTGTTGACGAGGATGTCGGCGTTCAGGGCGGCCAGCTCGGTGCCGAGGGCGGTGATCACTGCACGGTCGGCGTAGTCGGCGTCGTAGGGGGTGAAGGTGCGGCCCAGTGCCTCAACCCGCTGGGAGACCTCGCTGCCGGTCATCGGCATGTTGACGCTCACTCCGACGATGTCGGCTCCGGCGGCCGCGAGTCCCTCGGCCATGGCGAGCCCGATGCCGCTGCTGGCGCCCGTGACGATGGCCACCTTGCCGGTGAGGTCGAAGGGGTTCGCGGTCATGTTGGTGCTCCTTTGTGAGTGTGCCGGGTCGCGTTCGATGTTCTGCTGGGCGGAACATCGTTCCGCCTAGTGACTACTCTACGGGGTGATCACGCCGCCGGGCGACCCGACCTGCGGATTGGACGGGCCCCGCACGGCCGCGAGTACCCTCGTATGGTGCACATCTCTCCCGCGACCGCGCTCACAGCGCTCACCGCCGGCGACTGGCGCGAACTGGAACGTCGGCACCAGGATCGGGCCGACGCCGCCACGCTGGGACGCCGGCAACGCGCCGGCACCGTAGACACGCATCCGGTGGACGACTTTCTGTTCACCTACTACCCGTTCCGTCCAGGGTTGTTGCGGCGGTGGCACCCCGGTGCCAACGTGGTCCTGCAGGGCGCGGCGACCGAGGAGCGCGCCGGGTGGAAATGGTACCGCTCCGAGCGGGACGACCTGGTCGTCGACCACGCCGCCTTCATCGAGAAGAACGCGCGGAGCATCCGCTTCATCGTGACACTGCTGGGCCGCACCGCCCAGCGAGCCGGCGATTTCGGCTGCTTCGGCCTGCACGAATGGGCCATGGTGTACAAACAGGGCGAGCACCGCCATGAATCGCCGCTGCGGCTCAGCCAGGGCGACACCGACACCGTGGTGGAATCCCACCGGATCGCCTGTACGCATTTCGACGCGTTCCGCTTCTTCACCCCCGCCGCCGTGGACCTCAACTCGGAGCAGGCCCGCCCCGTACTGCCGAGCCGGGAGAACCAGCCGCGTCTGGAGCAGCCCGGTTGCCTGCACGCGGGCATGGACGTCTACAAGTGGGCCATCAAGCTCGGTCCCCTGATTCCCGGGGACCTGCTGCTGGACTGCTTCGACCTCGCCCGCGACATCCGGGAACTCGACATGCAGGCATCCCCCTACGACCTCTCCGAGTGGGGCTACTCCCCTGTCGCCATCGAGACCCCGACCGGCAAGGCCGAGTACGTGCGGCGGCAACGCGGGTTCACCGAACGGAGCAACGGCCTGCGCGCCCGGGTGATCGCCGCGGTCGGCGCGCTGCCGGAGCCTGTGCTCCCGGCGCGTTAGCCCAGGTCACGTCGGCGGATGCGCTCCAGCTCGTCACCGATACCGATGTCGGCCACGACGACCCGGCCGACATAGTCGGCGGCCGGGCGGGTGACGAGCCCGGTCTTGCAACCGCCGAAGGTCACCGTCAGGTCGGCCGGCAGCACCGTGGGGTCGGGCACGCTGCCATCGTCCACGCCGATGCCGCTGGGCAGGTCCACGGCCACGACCAGGGGCGGATGCTCACCGGCGAGGGCCGGCAGAAGAGCCGCCACAGTGCCGCGCGCCACTCCGCGCAAGGCGGGATTGCCGGTGGCCCCGGTGCCCAGGATGCCGTCGAGGATCAGGTCGGCCGAACGAGCGAGGCCTGTGACGACGTCGGGAGGTTCGTCCATCGGGCGCAGGTCAGCTCCGTGCGCGAGGGCCGCCTCGAGCGCTTCCCGGTGTGGGCGGTCGCTGGTAGGCAGGATGCAGAGGGTGGCGCCCCAGCCGGCCAGCATCTCCGCGGCGTACAAGGCGTCTGCCCCGTTGTTGCCCGACCCGGCCAGAACCAGCACGCGCGCATCCTCAACCGCTCCGCCATCCGATCCGCCGCGCCGCGCCGTGAGAAGGGCCGCTGCCTCGGTTGCGAGCGCACGGGCCGCCCGGGCCATGAGGGGTACTCCCTGCTCGAGGAACGGGGCTTCGGCCTCGCGCACCTGGGCTGCGGTGTAGGTCGGCAAGGGTGAGGGATGCACGCCGCCACCCTACGCCGCCGGGGCGGCCCGACCCCGCGACGCTCAGCGTCCGGTCAGAGAAGTGGATACCCCATGGGGTATTGTTGGGTCCTCCAGGCCGCCCGGCCTGGCCAACCAGAAGGAGTCCCCCGTGTGCCGAGCCGTGACCTGTAGAACCTGCGGAAAGACTACCTGGGCCGGCTGTGGTCAACACGTCGACCAGGTCATGCGGGGCGTCCCCCGAATCGATCGCTGCGCCGGACACCAGAAGGAGCCCTCCGGGGGAGGCTTCTTCACCAGGCTGTTCTCCCGCCGCTGACCGGCGAAAAGCGCTCACAGTCCTACGCTGGGGTCATGGATGTTCCCAGGCCGACAACGCTGCGACCGATACTCACTCTCACGGTCAACCCTGCCCTCGACGTCAGCACCTCGACGGAAAACGTGGTCGGTGAGCACAAGATGCGCTGCGGACCCTCCAGGCTCGACCCGGGTGGCGGCGGCATCAACGTCTCCCGCGTCATCCAGCGTCTCGGTGGCCAAACCCTGGCCATTTATGCAGCCGGCGGGCCGACCGGCGACGCCTACCGCAAGCTCATCGAAGCCGAAGGCCTCCCCACCGTGGTGGTGCCCATCGCGGGCAGCACCCGGGAGAGCTTCACGGTTGACGAGACGACCACCGGCAAACAGTTCCGCTTCGTGTTGCAGGGTCCGGAAATCACCGAACCCGAGTGGCGTGCCTGCCTCGCCCGGGTGGCGGAGTCGATCCCGCACGGCGGCTACGTGGTGGCCAGCGGCAGCCTGCCGCCGGGCGCGCCCGACGACTTCTACGCCAGGGTCGCCCGCCTGGCCCGCGAGCACGACGCGCGCTGCATAGTGGATGCGTCCGGGCCGGCCCTGGCCGCAGCCCTCGCGGAAGGGGTCTTCCTGGTCAAACCCAGCGGACGTGAACTGGGCGAGCTGGTGGGCTCGACGCTCGACACCGAAGAGAGCCAGATCGCCGCGGCAAGCACCCTCGTCTCCCGGGGATCCGCCGAGTTCGTGGCCCTCACGCTCGGCGGCAAGGGTGCCGTGCTCGCCTCGGCGGCCGGCGTGATGCGCTTGGCCGTTCCGCAGGTCACGGTGCAGAGCACTGTCGGCGCCGGCGACAGTTTCCTCGGCGCGTTCGTGCTGCGCATCGCACAGGGCCACGACCCTGCCGCGGCCTTCAGAGCGGCGGTCGCGGCCGGCAGCGCCACCGCGATGACACCGGCCACCGAGCTCTGCCACCGGGCCGACGTGGAACGACTGGAAGCCGAACTCGCCCTGGTCCCGGCCTGAGCGCCTCGGGCGGCGAGATTAGTGTTGTTCCCATGAAGCTGACCAGAATCGACCCGCCCGGTCGGAGCTTTTCCCGCTGGCTGACCGACGAAGAGGTGGGCCAGGTGCTGGCCTCGAGCCGTGGCTGGCGACTCGGGAGCGACGGCAGCGTCGTTGCCGGCACTCTGCGCAAGACCGTCATCGCCCCTTCCCTGGTCGCCCTGGGCGCCGCGGCAACCGCCAATCGGTGGATCAGCCGCCCCGCCAGGGCGGGTAGCGATGGCAGCGGGCCGACCCACATGATGTGGGGCGTGTTCGAGGCCCGCACCGACGCCGAAGTGGCCGAACTGGTGGCCGCCGCCCCGCGGTAGGCCGAGTCATTGACCCAGTGATCAATGTAGGGTGGGAGCCATGACCCTCCTCGCCCCGCAGAAGACCCGCGCCACGATTGTCCGCACAGTGTTGCGCCTGGTGCTCGGCGCTTTCCTGCTGCTCGCCGGCATCAGCCACCTCACCGTCAACCGGGAGGCGTTCCTCGCCCAGGTACCTACCTGGCTGCCGCTGGAGGGCGACTTCGTGGTCGTGGCCTCGGGAGTCGTCGAGATCATCCTGGGCGCGGCGCTGCTGGCGCTGGGCCGGTTCCGTGTGCAGGTCGGCTGGATCGTGGCCGCGTTTTTCGTCGCGATCTTTCCCGGCAACATCTCCCAGCTCGTCACCCAGACCGACTCATTCGGGCTGAACACCGACCTCGACCGCACCATCCGGCTGCTCTTCCAGCCCGTGCTGGTGCTCTGGGCGCTCTGGTCAACGGGCGCCTGGAAGGCGTGGCGCGAGTATCGCACCGGCCGGCGCACCGACGGCGGCAACTGACCCATGGGCGGACCCAAACTGCCCGAACAGGAACGCTGCGACGCCATCCTGACCGCCGCCTACCAGATCGCCCTCACCGACGGTCTCGATGCCGTCACCGCCCGACGCGTCGCCACCGCAGCGGGCATCTCCCCTGGCCTGGTGTTCTTCCACTTCCAGTCCAAGGACGGCCTGCTCCAGGCCCTGCTCGCGGTGCTGCTCGACGGCACCCTCGACGCGCTCACCGACCCGAGCCTGGCCGCCCTGGCACCGTGGGACCGCCTCGAACGGATGGTCAGGGTCGAGCTCGAACGCCTGGTCGAGCACCACGCGGGCGTGGAGTTGCTCTTCGCGTTCTACTTCTCCCGCCACGCCGACCTGTTTCGCGACCGCATCGAGGCCTCATTCGGGCGCTACCTGGAGGCGTTCCTGCCGGTCTGCCGCGAGGCGGTCGGCGCGGCCGGGTCCCCTGCCGGCGGGGAGGGCGTCTCGGGCGTCGACCTCGCGGCCACAGTCGTGGCGCTCATTCAGGGCGCCTCCATCCAGGCGATCCGCAACTCGGCCTTGATCAATTCCGAAGCGCTCCTCGCGACCATCAGGGCCCTGCGGCCGCGCGCCGCCTGACAAGCCGTCCTGAGGAGGCCGGCGCCGAGGCAGGCAGAGCGACCCGAGACAGGTCTCCCCCGACGTGCCTCAAAAACCCCTTCTGCACGCGTGAAGGGGACTAGTGCCCGGAGTGGGCGACGTCGGTGCGGCGAGGCAGCGCAGCCGGACGCTAGGGCAGGTCGCTCAGCCCGGCGGGCAGCGGACCGTCGCTCACGAGGTACAGGCGCTGGGTCGCGCGGGTCATGGCCACGTAGAGTGCTCCGGCTCCGCGTTCGGACGCCGCCACGATGGCGGTGGGGTCGACGACGATCACGGCGTCGAATTCGAGACCCTTGGAGTCGTGCGGGGTGAGCAACGCCACATCCCGCAGCAGACCGAGCGCCCCGCGGCCGACGATGTCGCCGAACTCGGCGTCGAGAGCCTCTGCGAGGGCATCGATGTGCTCCTCCACCACGATCACCGCGACAGTGCCGCCCACGCCCAGGGTGCGCTCCCGCCGCAGGGCGTCCAGGGCGTCCGTCACGATAACGACCGGCCAGTCGCTGGCGCGCACCGTGCGTGACGCCGTGATCGGCAGGCCGTGCGCCACCGCCATCTTCTCGGCGGCCTCGGCGATCTGGCTGGGGGTGCGGTAGTTCACCGTCAGCTCCTCCAGGCGCCACCTGTCGGCTTCGAACGAGGCCTCGAGCACGGGTGCGAGGGCCTCCCGCCAGCTGTCCGCCGCGGCGGCCGCGGCGGCCTGGGCGATGTCGCCGACGATGGTGAACGAGCGGCGCGGGCCGCGGCGCATGAGCAGCCGCCACTGCATGGGCGAGAGCTCCTGCGCCTCATCCACGATCACGTGCCCGTAGGTCCAGCTGCGATCCAGCGCCGCCCGTTCGGCCGTGGTGGCGCGGTCGCCGAGTTCGGCGAAGTTGTCGGCGAGGGCCTTCGCATTCACGAGTCCCTTGACGTCCATGTTCTTGATCGCCAGCTCGGCGTTCTCAATGTCGCGCTTGCGCTGTTCCTTGGCCTCACGCTTCTGGGCCGCGTCGACGGCGCTGTACTCGCCGAGGTGCTCGGCCGCCTCATCGAGCAGCGGGATGTCGGCGATGGTGAACTCGGCGTCACGCGGTCGGTGGAGCAGCGCGCGCTGCGCGGCCCGCCAGCGCGGCGTGAGCTCTTCCAGCCACTGCGGCCGGGCGTAGAGGTCCTGCACAAGCTTCTGCGGGGTGAGTGGCAGCCATGCGGTGTTCAGCGCCACCCGTACATCGTCGGCCAGCCGGAGGTCTTCGCGCAGCATCGGAAGGTCGGTGTCGTCCATCGACCGGCCCTGGCGCTGGAGCTGCTCGAGCCACTCGCGGGCCAGCGCGTTCAGGGCGTGCTTGACGAAGACGACGCGGGCCTCGTTGTGCGGCTTCCCGCCGGAGCGGGCGCGGTGGATGGCTGCCTCGATCAGCTGGGGCTTGAGCACCAGGGTGTCGCCGTTCACGAGCAGCTTTTGGGCGGCGGCCGGCACCTTCTGCCTGCTCTTCACGGCCCGAGCGATCAGGTCGGCCATGAACGTCTGGCCCTTGAGCGCGGCGACGGCGGGCGCGTCCTCGTGGCCGGCCTCGACGCCGGGGAACAGCTGGCCCACCGAGGCGAGCACCACCCCGGTCTCTCCGAGTGACGGCAGCACCGCCTCGATGTACTGCAGGAACGACGTGGACGGTCCGACGATGAGCACACCGGCGTTCTGCAGCCTGTCGCGGTGCGTGTAGAGCAGGTAGGCGGCGCGGTGCAGCGCCACGGCGGTCTTGCCGGTGCCGGGGCCGCCCTGCACGACAAGCACACCGTTCAGCTCCGAGCGGATGATGCGGTCCTGTTCGGCCTGGATCGTCGAGACGATGTCGGACATGTGCCCGGTGCGCTGGGCGGTCAGCGCCGAGAGCAGCGCCCCCTCGCCCTGATGCAGGTTGGCGGTGTCGCCCTCCAGCAGCGCCGCATCCAGAATCTCGTCTTCGATGCGGATGATGCGCCGGCCGTTGGAGAGCAGGTGCCGGCGGGAGCGGGCACCGAGCGGCGTCGCGGCGGTGGCCTGATAAAAGGCGCTGGCCTGCGGTACCCGCCAGTCGAGCAGGATCGGCTGCAGGTTCTCGTCGCGGAGGCCCACCCGGCCGATGTACCTGTAGACGGGTGCGCCGTCCTCCTCCGGGGCAGTCTCCAGCCGGCCGAAGGCCAGGCGGTCGTCCACCTCGCGCAACTGCACGATGCGGTCCTCGTAGGTGCGGGCAAAGGTGTCGCGCTCGGACCGGGACTGGTGGTTACCACCGACGTCGAGAATCCGCACGGCCTTCAGCTGGGCCTCGGCCTCCCGCTGCAGCGCGTCGAGGCGCGCGTACAGCGTGGCGACATAGTCCTGTTCGCGCGCAAGCTCCGTATCAACCACTCAAACACCCCTCAAATCAAACGACCAGTTTAGCCGCTGACGATGCTGCTGGGTTTCGACCCCCAACCGGGAGCACCGGCAGAGCGAATCCGTCACGCGGCCGAAATGTCCCCGGCATACACGCTCCCTAGGTTTGGGCTACCGGATTCCGCACCCCGTCGCGGACAGAGCCCGAATAGACCCGAATAGAGGGGTAAACCATGAGTGGAAATGCCATGCGCCTGCAGGCGATCAGGGATGTCGAGGCCTATGTGCCCCCGGCCGTCAGCTTCACCGACGCCGAAACCCCTGGCCAGATCTTCGGTGAGAACGTGTTCAGCAGCGTCGTCATGCAGAAGCGCTTGCCCAAGCTCGTCTACAAGTCGGTCATGGCCACCATCGAGCACGGTGCGATGCTGGATCCCCTGGTCGCCGACGCCGTCGCCTCCGCCATGAAGGACTGGGCGATGGAAAAGGGCGCATCGCACTACGCGCACGTGTTCTACCCGCTCACCGGCCTCACCGCCGAAAAGCACGACAGCTTCCTCGAACCCGTCGGCGACGGCACCGCGCTGGCCGAGTTCGCCGGCAAGACCCTCGTGCAGGGCGAGCCCGACGCCTCCAGTTTCCCCAACGGCGGCCTGCGCAACACCTTCGAGGCCCGCGGCTACACCGGATGGGACGTCACCAGCCCCGCCTACGTTCTGGAGAACCCGAACGGCAACACCCTGTGCATCCCCACGGTTTTCGTCTCGATGACCGGCGAAGCCCTCGACCACAAGACGCCGCTGCTGCGCTCGCAACAGGCGATGGGCGAACACGCCGAGCGTATCCTGCGCCTGTTCGGCCACGTCGAGCCGGCCAAGGTCGTCGCGTTCTGCGGCCCTGAGCAGGAGTACTTCCTCGTGGACCGGCACTTCTTCCTGGCCCGCCCCGATCTGCTCAACTCCGGCCGCACCCTGTTCGGCGCCAAGCCGCCCAAGGGCCAGGAATTCGACGACCACTACTTCGGTGCCATCCCCGAGCGGGTGCTCGGTTTCATGATGGACACCGAGCGGGAGCTGTTCAAGCTCGGCATCCCCGCCAAGACCCGGCACAACGAAGTCGCGCCCGGCCAGTTCGAGATCGCGCCGATGTTCGAACGCGGCAACATCGCCGCAGACCACCAGCAGCTGCTGATGACCACGTTCAAGACCATCGCCAAGAAACACGGCATGGAGTGCCTCTTCCACGAGAAGCCCTTCCAGGGAGTCAACGGCTCAGGCAAGCACGTCAACTTCTCGCTGGGCAACAACCAACTCGGCAGCCTGCTCGTCCCCGGCGACAACCCGCACGACAACGCCCAGTTCCTGGTTTTCTGCGCCGCGGTCATCCGTGCCGTGCACAAGTACGCCGGTCTGCTGCGGGTCTCCGTCGCCTCGGCGACCAACGACCACCGTCTGGGCGCCAACGAGGCCCCGCCGGCGATCATCTCGATCTTCCTCGGCGACCAGCTGGCGGATGTCTTCGAGCAGATCGCCAAGGGTCCCGCGACCTCCTCGAAGGACAAGGGCACCATGATCATCGGCGTCGACACGCTGCCCCAGCTGCCGACCGATCCCGGCGACCGCAACCGCACCAGCCCGTTCGCCTTCACCGGCAACCGGTTCGAGTTCCGCGCACCGGGCTCGATGCAGACCGTGAGCGGCCCGATGGTGACGATCAACACGATCATGGCGGAGTCGCTGGACTACATCGCCACCGACCTTGAGGCGGCCGTCGCGGCCGGCACCGACTTCGACACCGCCGTGCAAGCCCTGCTGACCCAGATCATCACCGAGCACGGCGCCATCGTGTTCAACGGCGACGGCTACGCGGACTCCTGGCCCATCGAGGCCGAAAAGCGGGGGTTGGCGAACCTGCGGACGACGCTGGACGCCCTGCCGGAGCTGATCACCGAGTCCGCCCTGGAGCTGTTCGAGAAGTACCGGGTGTTCAACCACCGGGAGATGCACAGCCGCTATGAGATCGGTCTGGAGCAGTACGCGCTCACCATCGGTGTTGAGTCCCGCCTCACCCTCGAGATCGGCTCGACGCAGATCCTGCCGGCCGCGATGCGGCACCAGACCGAGGTGGCACTCAACATCGGCGCCGTCAAGGCCGCCGGCGGGGATGCCGACATAGCCGCCCTGTTGGAAGTGAGCGCTCCGATCGCCAAGCTGCGCACCGCCCTGGCCGTGCTCAAGGACGTCCTGGCTGCCGAGTCCGGCAGCGCGCTGGCCGAGGCAGAGCACGCCAGGGATGACCTGCTGCCGGCCATGAGCGCCGTGCGCGCGGCGGCCGACGTGCTGGAGGGCATCGTGGCCGATGACCTGTGGCCGCTGCCGACCTACCAGGAGATGCTCTTCATTCTGTAGCTTCCACGAACAGGCCGAACGCAGAAACGCCCCGGCCGGACCCGTCAAGGTCCGGTCGGGGCGTTCTCATTCGCGGCTACGCCGCCAGCGGCATCCGTGCCGGTTCGGACGCCACGTGCAGGGCACCATCGGCCACGGTGACGGCCACCACTCCCGCGACGCCGAGCTCTGAAGCCACCAGCAGGTCGGCGATTCTGTCGTCGAGCTGACGCTGGATGACCCTGCGGAGCGGCCGCGCGCCGTACTCGGGCTCGTAGCCGTTCTCGGCAATCCAGTCCACGGCCGCGTCGCTCACGGTGAGCGCGTGTCCCTGGGCGTGCAGCCTGGCCTCGGTCTGGTTCAGCAACAGCCGCACAATCTGGCGGAGCTGGGGCTGATCGAGCTTCCGGAACAGCACGACCTCGTCGATGCGGTTGAGGAACTCGGGCCGCATGGCCTCACGGAGCTTGGCCATCACCCGGTCCCGCAGGGCCTTCTCCGACCCGAAGCCGTTGTGCGCTCCGTCGAGGTCGGCGGTGAAGCCGAGCGCGCCGCTGCGGCTGGCGAGCACCTCGGAGCCGATGTTGGACGTCATGATGATCACGGTGTTGCGGAAGTCCACAGTGCGGCCCTGGCCGTCAGTGAGGCGGCCGTCGTCGAGCACCTGCAGGAGCAGGTTGAAGACGTCGGGGTGCGCCTTCTCGATCTCGTCCAGCAGCACCACCGAGTAGGGGTTCCGCCGCACGTGTTCGGTCAGCTGGCCGGCCTCGTCGTAGCCGACGTACCCCGGAGGAGCACCGACCAGGCGGCTCACGGTGTGACGTTCACCGAACTCGCTCATGTCGAAGCGCAGCATCGCCTTCTCGTCACCGAACAGTGACTCGGCCAACGATTTGGCGAGCTCGGTCTTGCCCACCCCGGTGGGGCCGAGGAACAGGAAGCTGCCGACAGGCCGGGAGGCATCGCCCATTCCGGTGCGGTTGCGCCGTACGGCCTTGGCGATCACGGTCACCGCGTCCTCCTGCCCGATGACCCGCTGGTGCAGGTCGTGCTCGAGCGTGGCGAGGCGTTCGCGGTCGCCCGCGGTGAGGCGGCTGGCCGGGATGCCGGTGGCGCGGGCGATGATCGCGGCGATCTCGGCCTCGTCGACCACGGCGGACGGTGCCGGCTGTGACGCATCCTGGGCGGCCTCGGCCGCGGTGATCTGCTCCGCCAGCTGCTCGGTCTCGTCCCGCAGGCGGGACGCCTCCTCGTAGGCCTCGGCGGCGACCGCGATGGTCTTGGCCGTTTCGAGGCCGGCCCGCTGTTCGCGCAGGCCTTCGATGTCGACCCTCGAGCCGAGCGCTAGACGCGCTCGGGCGCCGGCCTGGTCGATCAGGTCGATGGCCTTGTCGGGCAGGAACCGGTCTGGAACGTACCTGGCGCTCATTTCGACGGCCGCGCGGATCGCGGCATCCGTGTAACGCACCGAGTGGTGCTCGGCGTAGCGGCCCTGCAGGCCGGCGAGGATCTGCACCGCGTCGTCGATGCTGGGCTCATTCACCCGCACGGGCTGGAAGCGCCGTTCGAGGGCGGGGTCCTTCTCGACCTTGCGGTATTCGTTGAGGGTGGTGGCGCCCACGACGTGCAGCTCACCGCGCGCCAGGCGCGGCTTGAGGATGTTGCCGGCGTCCATTCCGCCCTCGCCGGCGCCGCCGGCACCGACCACGGTGTGCAGCTCGTCGATGAAGACGATGATCTGATCGCTGCGCTCGCTGATCTCGTCCATGGTCTTGGTCAGGCGTTCTTCGAAGTCGCCGCGGTAGCGGGTGCCGGCGAGCATGGCGGGCAGGTCGAGCGCGATGACGCGCTTGCTGCGCAGCTGTTCGGGCACCAGGCCGTCGACGATGGCCTGGGCCAGGCCCTCGACCACGGCGGTCTTGCCCACGCCGGCTTCGCCGATCAGCACCGGGTTGTTCTTGGTGCGGCGGGAGAGGATCTCAACGGTCTGTTCGATCTCGTCGCTGCGGCCGATCACCGGGTCGAGCTTGCCGGAGCGGGCACGCTCGGTGAGGTCGATGCCGTAGGTGTCGAGCATCGGGGTGTCTGAGGCGCTGTCGGCGGCCGAGCTGCCGGCCTGGGCCTCGTCGTCCTCGGCCTGCTGGGCGCCGGCCTGCAGTGACTCGGCCGTGACGCCGGACTCTGCGAGCACGCGGGCGGCGGGTGAGTCCTGGTTCACCACGAAGGCGAAGAACAGGTGCTCCGGGTCGATGTAGGTGGAGCCGAAGGCGCGGGCCACCTGGTGAGCATCCAGCAGGGCGCGCTGTGCCGAGGGCGTCAGACCGGGCGCGGACTGGGACTCACGGTCGCCGGACTCCGGCAGGCGTTGGTCGGCGGCGGCCGCGATGGCGGCGGGGTCACCACCGGCACGGCGGATGGCCGAGGCGGCGGGTTCCTGTTCGACCATCACCCGCAGCAGGTGCAGGGCGTCGACGTGGGCGTGACCGTGGGCGACGGCGAACTGGGCCGCCTGCACGAGGATCTCGTGGGTGCGGCGGCTGAGGAGCCGGGTGATCTCGATGGGGCGGCCGGACTGCGCGGCGCGCTGGCCCTGCAGGTAGCGGGCCAGGAACTCGTCGAACGAACCGTTGTCGGAACCGGTCGGGCCGAAGTATGTAGGCAAGGAAACCTCCTGGGAATCTGAACGAGGAGGAAACCCAAAACTTGAGTGACCTCGACTCAAGTCAACGTTTGGGCGCGCGTTTCATTCCCGCGGCATCCTGAGATTTCCCTGAATCCGCGCTCGCAATGCGTCCGGCGGACGCCGAAGTCACTGCCACCGGGCGCACGACACACGGGCCGGGTCATCGGGTTTTAGGAGGTGAGGTCGGCGCACTCGGGTGCAGCTCGGAAGGCCTGGCCGAGGGTGCTGGAGGTGTCCTCGGTTGCCGTGGTGATGGTCTGAGCGGCGGCACCCACGTCGGAGAGCACTGTACCGGTGTCACCGACGAGCGTCGCCAGCGCATCGACCAGGGTGGCCCCGCTGGTGCCCTCCACCGCACTGGCGCTCGCCCGCAAGGTCGTGAACGACTGATCGACGGTGTCGATCGACTCCTGCACGGCCAGGAGCTCCGGGTCGTCGCCGAGATTCTCCGGGGGTGACTTCACAGTGTCGACCAGGGCGCTCACCGAGGCCGACACGGTATCCATCTGGTTGGACACCGCGGTACCCACCGAATCGCCCCCGGTGACCGCCGCCGTCGCCAGCCCCTGAACGTCGGTTTGCACGGTCGATACGTCGCTGCAGACCGTGCCCGCCCAGGTGATCTGTGCATCTGTCGGAGGTGACGCCGTCTGACCGGGTGACGGGGTGGCCGTTGCGGCCGATGGCGACGAACTGCTCGGTGTCGGATCGGTGCCGTCGGCGGGCGCGCATCCGGCAAGGAGCACCAGCAGGGCCATGAAGACGATGGGCTTTCTCACTGGGGGTGCTCCTCACTGGATCTGCCGCACGACGCGGCTGCGGTGGACTCTGGGCGTTACTGGGTGTCGCCCTCGGAGTCGAGTTGGATCGCGAGGTCGAAGGCCTCGACGATCTTGCGAGCCGATGACAGCAACCGTGGCGTGCCCACGATCGGGGCAACGGCGATGAGAACGTCCTCGATGTCGTCGGCGGTCAGCCCGACCTCCGCTGCCGGTCCGACGTGCATGAGGTACGAACCGACCGGTGCATCCACGGCCACCAGGGCCGCGATCCGGGCGATCATCAGCGTGCGCGGATCGAGGTCGGTGCGGGCCAGCGAGACAGCGTTGATCTCGGCCGCCGCATCCAGCACCGGGGTTGTTCCTGTGGCCATGGGTATCGCTCCATTTCCAGGGTTGGGCCCTGTTGGTGTTCGCGTTTTCCGGATTCTTCGGTGTTCGACGGGCGCACCACGACGGCACGCCGGTCTCACGCCGCAGACGGTAGCAACCAATCCGCGTCCCGCCGATAGCGCCGTTCCGGAATCGTCCGAAACGGATGAGGCGTGCCCGACCCCGCGCTGGCCTGGCGGATCAGTCCCGCTCGAGCTCCCGGGCCAGGGACTCCAGTTCGGCCCCGCCGGCCATCAGCCGGGTCAGCTCGTCGATGGTGATGCCTTTCCGGTCGAACTCGCCCAGGCTGGCCCCGCGGTTGAGCACCAGGAACCTGTCCCCCACCGGGTACGCGTGGTGCGGGTTGTGGGTGACGAACACCACGCCGAGGCCGTGGTCCCTGGCTTGCGCCACGTAGCGCAGCACCACCCCGGCCTGCTTGACGCCCAACGCCGAGGTGGGCTCGTCGAGGATGACGACCCTGGCACCGAAGTAAATGGCCCTGGCGATGGCGACGGATTGCCGTTCGCCGCCGGACAGGGTGCCGATGGGCTGGTCCACGTCACGCAGGTCGATGCCCATCCGGCCCAGCTGCGCGAGCGTGATCGCGCGCATCTCGGCAACCTGGAGGCGGGAGAACGGGCCGATCCCGGCGCTGAGTTCGGCGCCGAGGAAGAAGTTGCGCCACACCGGCATCAGCGGCACGATCGCCAAGTCCTGGTAGACCGTGGCGATACCGGCGTCGAGAGCGAGGCGCGGTCCGGTGAAGCGCACCGCGGCCCCGTCGAGCAGGAGTTCGCCGGAGGAGTGCGGGTGCACACCGGCGAGGACCTTGAGCAGGGTCGACTTGCCCGCGCCGTTGTCGCCCAGCACGCAGAGCACCTCACCGGCGCCGACCGAGGTGGAGATGTCGCTGAGCGCGATGACTGACCCGTAGACCTTGCCGATGCCGCGCACCTCGAGGATGGGCGTTGGCCGGGTTGCTCCTGCGGCGCTCATGCGCGTACCCCGGCTTGGCGGCGCACCGAGAGGTTCACGAGCACGGCGAGCAGCAGCATCCCGCCCAGGAAGGCCTTGAGCCAGTTGTTGTCCCACTGGGCGAACACGATGCCCTGCAGGATCATGCCGTAGATCAGCGCGCCGAGGGCGGCGCCGATCGCGGACCCGTAACCGCCGGTGAGCAGGCAGCCGCCGACGACGGCGCAGATGATGTAGATGAACTCCTGGCCGATGCCCGTGGTGGCTTGCACCGTGGCCACGTCGAAGAGCGAGAGCATGCCTACCAGCCAGCCGGCCGCCGCCGTGCCCATGAACAGGCCGATGCGGGTGCGCTTGACCGGCACGCCGGTCTGCACGGCGCTCTGCAACTGCCCGCCGATGGCGAAGATCCAGTTGCCGTACCGGGTGCGCAGCAGCAGCCAACTGGCCACGGCGGTGATGCCGAGCCACCAGAAGACCGACACCTTGAGGTTGACGCCGAAGACCGGGATCGTCGAACCGAAGATCGCCTTGCCGGCGTCGAAGCCGGGCACCAGGGTCATGCCCTGGATGGCGACCTGGCCGGTGACGAGCTTGGTGCCGGCGAGGTTGAGCCCCTGCAGGATGAAGAAGGTGCCCAGCGTGACGATGAAGCTGGGGATGGCGGTCTTGACGACCAGGAACCCGTTGAAGGCGCCGACGGCGAGGGCGATCAGTAGGGCGAGCAGCATCGCGAACCACAGGTTCATGCCCCATTGGGTGGTGAACGCGCCGACGAGCAGCCCGGTGGTGCCGGTCATGGCTCCGGCCGAGAGGTCGAACTCGCCGCCGATCATGAGCATCGCCACGGCGACGGCCATGATGCCGAACAGCGACGCGGAGTAGAGCCAGGTGGCCACGCCCGCCGTCGACAGGAAGGATGTCGTCGCAACGGAGAAGTACCCGAAGATCGCCAGGGCGGCGACGAGGGCGCCGATCTCCGGCCGACGCAGCAGCCGCACCATCGGATGCGTGCGCGTCAGGCGCTCGTCCGGCGACGCATCCGGCGCGGCGCCCGGTGCGGTCAGCATCGTCATCGGGTGCCGTTGCCGGCGAACGTCGCCACCTGCTCGGCGTTCTCCTTCGTCACGAAGCCCGGCCCGGAGTAGACCGGCTGGCTGCCGCCGACGACGTTGCCGTTGGTGTAGAACAGCTCGAAGAAGTCCACCGGCAGGTAGCCCTGCAGGTAGGGCTGCTGGTCGACGGCGAAGAGGATGCTGCCGTCCATGATGAGGCTGGTGACGTCGGCAGAGACATCGAAGGTACCGATCTGGGCGTCGCTGCCGGCCTCGGCCACGGCCTGCGCGGCGGCCACACCCACCGCGGAGTTGAGGGTGAGCACACCGTCGATGCCGGGGTCGGCCAGCAGGGCGCTCGTGATGGTGCTCTGGGCCTCGGCGACGTTGGCGATGTCGACCTGCACGTTGGTCAGGCTGCCGGCGAGGGTGTCCGCGGCCCCACGGCAGCGGTCCTCGAGCCCGGCGTTTCCGGCCTCGTGGATGACGCAGATGACCTTTTTCGCCGACGCCTCGGCGAGCTGGCGGCCGGCGCCCTGACCGGCCAGGTACTCGCCCTGGCCGATGTGGGTCATGGCGCCGAGCGCGGCGGACTCCTCGGCTCCGGAGTTGATGGTGATCACGGGAATGTCGGCGGCCACGGCAGCCGTGACGGCACCGCGCAGGCCCTCGGGGTTGGCCATGGACACGATGATGCCGTCGACCTTGGCGGCGATCGCCGTCTCGATCAGCTGGCTCTGCTTCTGCACATCGGGGTCACCCTGGTAGGTGACGGTGGCGCCGTAGCGGTTTCCGGCGGCCTCGGCGCCGGTCTTCACGACGTCCCAGAACGCGTCGCCGGGAACCGAGTGCACCACGAGAGCGTACGTGCGGCCGGAGTCGTCGGCCGGGGCTGCGCCGGCTCCCGAGCCGGCTCCGGCGACGGGCTGGCCGGTGCAGGCGGTGAGGGCGAGCAGGGCGAAGCCGGCGCTCGCGCCCAGGAGGGTCCGGCGGGCAGAGATTCTCGACACGAGTGGCATCGTCCTTCGGGTTCGGGCGTGTAAACAGCTTGGCCTTTTCAGGCGCAGTCCACTTTAGGCGTCCGAACGGCGAACACCGCAGTCGGGCTGCAGCCCGACGGCCTCAGGCCGTGCGGGCGGCCTGCTCCACCCGGTCCCGGTAGCCGACCCACCAGCCGGCCTCTCCCGACGGCAGGTTCTCGTTTCCGGCCCGCAGCCCGGCAGCCCCGTCGATCAGTTCGCGCACGATATCGGCGTGGCCGGCATGCCGGTGGGTTTCGGCGATCAGGTGCAGCAGGATGCGGTGGAGCGTGACCACATTGCGGTCGGCGGGCCACCAGGCCACCCGGCCGGTGGCATCCAGCGGCACCTCGGTGATCGTGGTCTCCGAGTGCGCCCAGACCCGCCGGTACAGGTCGACGATCGCGTCACGGGACTCATCCGGGGTCGCCCACATGTCGGCGTTGTCCTCGGCGGCGTCGCCCATCCAGGACAGCTCTTCCGGGAAGGTGCGGCCGAAGGTCTCACCGAGGTACCCGGCCTCGACCCCGGCCATGTGCTTGATCAGGCCCAGCAGGTTGGTGCCGGTGGGCACCACGGGCCGGCGAATGTCGTACTCGCCGAGACCCTCGAGCTTCCAGACCAGGGCTTCCCGGGCCTCCTGCAGGTAGCGGCGGAGATCTGCGGTCATGTCGGCGTCGGTCATGCCGACCAGCCTTGCAGATCGGCGAGAATGGAGCCATGAGTGCTGCCGGCGAGTTCATCAACGCCACCCTGCAGCGGGAGAGCTCCTGGGAGCGCGCCGACGCCGATCGGGCCCGGCTGGGCGGCAGCCTCACCTTCTATGGCGCATCCGTCGGCGCGATACGCGGCACGATCCGCGATGCCGGGCGGCGCTACCCCGGCCTTGGCCACGACGAGATCACGGCCCTGAGCTCCGAACTGTGGGCGGTGCCGGTCTACGAGCGCCGGCTGGCGGCCGTGGTGCTGCTGCAATCCCACGTGCGAATGCTGCGCGCCTCCGACCTCACCCGCATCGAGGGTTTCCTGCGGACCGCACAGCTGCCCGCTCTCCTGGACCCGCTCACAGCGGATGTGGTGCGGCCGCTGGTCGATGCCCTTACCGGTCCGGCGCGCAGCCGGGCGCAGATCGTGCTCGACTGGTGGGCGCAGGATCCCAGCGCCGAACTGCGCCGTGCCGCCGGCCTGCTCGGCGTCTGCGGCGGCGCGGCCCAGCGTCAGGAGTACTAGTCATCAGGAGCGCGCGCGTCAGGGTATGACGACGACCTTGCCCCGGATGCTGCCATCGGTGAGACGGCGCATGGCTGTCGCGGCCTCGGCGAGCGGATAAACCCGATCGATGACGGGCCTGATCGCGCCGCTCTCGAGAAGGCCCGCGAGGGTGTGCAGGTCATCCTGACGCACGACCGAGACCAGACCGGTGAGCTTCTGGGATACGAACGGCGACAGCAGCAGGGCCCGCAGGGCCCTCTCGAAACCGCCGGTCACCCGGCCGCCGCCTTCGCCGCCGACGAGTACCAGGGTGCCGCGGGGCGCGAGCAGTTTGCGCAGCGAGGAGACCGACCGGTTGCCGCCGGTTTCGAGCACGAGGTCGTAGCGCTCGCCCGACCGGGTGATGTCCCCGCGGGTGTAGTCGACGGCCGCATCCGCCCCGAGCGAGAGAACGTAGTCGAGCTTCGCGGTGCTGGCGATGCCCGTCACGTGCGCCCCGAAGGTCTTGGCCAGCTGCACGGCATAGCCGCCGACGGCGCCGGAGGCCCCGATTACGAGCACCCGCTCCCCCGGGCCGGCGTCCCGCAGCGGGGCGAGGGCCTGCAGGGCGGTGACGGCCGAGGTCGGCACGGCCGCGGCCTGCTCGAAGCTCAGGGCCGCCGGCTTGGGCTCGAGTTTGTCGGCCCGGGCGGTCGTGTATTCGGCCAAGGAGCCCTCACCGACACCGAACACCTCATCGCCCGGTGTGAACCGGGTGACGTTGGCGCCGACGGCCTCGACGCGACCCGCGACATCCATGCCCCGCACCCGGCTTTTCGGGGCGCGCAGGCCGACGGCGGGCCGCACGAGGTAGGGAAGCCCCGCCATCAGGTGCCAGTCACCGATATTGAGGCTCGCGGCCTCGACGCGCAGGAGAACGTCGTCGGCGCCGACGGCCGGCCGCTCGATCTCGGCGGGGTGTAGAACGTCGGCCGAGCCGTAGCTGTCGTGGACGATGGCCCTCATGATGTGCCTCCAGGTCGAGTGAGGATGGGAGTTGCCGGGTACTGGAACACGTCGTCGAGTGGTCGATTGAACACCCGGGCGATCTGGAACGCCACCTCGAGAGAGGGCGAATAGCGGCCCTGCTCGATGGCGATGATGGTCTGCCGGGTCACGCCCACCAGGTCGGCCAGCGCGGCCTGAGTCATCTCTCCGTGCGCGAAGCGGAGCCCGCGGATGTTGTTGGTCACGCTCGTCGCCTTCACCATGACTGGAATCCCCGGCGGTAGGCGATGATCTTGGCGATGGAGGCCAGGATCGACGAGAGCACGAAGGCCAGGTAGATCACGTTGGCGATCCAGAACGCGTCCAGCCCGGTGATGGCGAAGACCAGCGCGAGTACGGCCCCGAGAATCACGAAGGACTGGCCGATGTGTTCGCCGAGCCGGTTGATCTCCTTGTCGCGCTGGTCCTTCCGGCCGGCCTCGTGGGGCGACAGGATGGCCGCGATGATGTTCAGCAGGATCCCCGCGACGATCGAGCCGACGATCGTCCACAGCATCGCGGGAATGTAAGCCGCCTGCTCGAGAGGGGCGCCGTCTGCGCCACCCAGCACCAGAACCAGATAGATGCCGTACGCCACTATCGCGACGACGACCATGATCCAGGCGCGTTGTTCTTCGCGTGCCATCTGCGGCTCCCTGCCTCGATGCCGGTCCGTGCCGGCGTGTAAAAAATTGTTGACACGATGAATGTATGCCCGACCAGACACCGTGTCAAGTATTTTTTACTTACCTTTTCGCGACTTGCCGAGAAATGCCCCTTGCCGGGTCGTGAAGGAGTCTTGTGCGGCAAGTCGGTGAGCTGAGCGGCTGGTGGTGGTGCCGGCGGCTACGGCGAGCCGCGCTAGAGCCGGCGGGCCCAGTCGACGATCAGGCGGATGCCCGCGGCGAAGTCCGGTGACTTCGGCCGGTTGAGAAAGGCGTGGGCGGCATCCGTCAGTACGTGGTACTCGACGGGAACCCGGGCCGCGGCGAGTTCCTTGGCGAACTGCTCGCCGGAGGCCCGCATCGAATCGCTGTCGGCGTCGATGAGTAGCGCGGGGGGAAAGTCGGGCAGCGAGTGGCCGCCGGGGAACGCATACGGATCGGCCAGTGCGGCCCGGGTCCCGGCGTAGATGCGGTTCACCGCGTTGAGCAGCAGGGGGGTGTGTGTGAATCTGCGCCGGCCGCGCAGTCGGCTGCGCAGCTCGCGCGAGCGCTCGGGCAGGCTCGCGTGGAAGAGGCCGTAGGCGAAGAAGACCCCGCGCAGGGGCTCGGCGCCACCGTGGGCCAGCCGGAGCACGGCTCCCGCCGACAGGCAGGCGCCCGCGCTCGCTCCGCCCAGGATCACCCCGTCGCCGAACTCGCCCTGTACCGCCCGCACCACCGCGACAACGTCATCGACCGGCACCGGAAAGTGGATGCGTCCGGTCGACGCTGCCGTCCGCCCGAATCTGCTCAGCCCCGGGATCGACGTGAGCCTGTAGTCGACGGTGATCACGGTGAATCCGGCGGCGGCCAGTGCCAGGGCCACCTCGTGGGTTTCCGGCAGGTCGAGGCCGCCCTTGACGAAGGCGCCACCATGCACCCAGACGATCGGCGCCGGCTCGAGCGACACCGATCCGACCAGCGCCGTGCCGTCCGGCGCCGCGCCGACCAGCGCCGTACCGACCGGCGGGGCATACCGGCGCACCGGAACGGGGCCGTGCGGGCCCTGAATGACAGCGTCAACACCGACATCCGCGTTCTCGGTCTCAGATGCACCGCGAGTTCTCCCGATCATCTGCACAGGCTACGGCCTGTGGACCCGCGCCGGGCTCAGGAGTGCGCGAGCAGCCAGTCCAGCGCCGGCGCGCACTCGGTGAGGATCGAGATGTGGCCGTCATCGGCACAATCCCAGAGCTCGGCGTTCGGGATGGCGTGGGCCAGCCAGGCCCCGTGCGCGGGCGGCACCACCCGGTCGCGGCCGCCCTGCGCGATGAGCACGGGCACCGAGATCGCCGTCACGTCGAATCCCCACGGCACCACGAACGCCATATCGTCATCGATGAGCCCGTCGGGGCCGGCCGCCGAGGCCTCCCCCACGTCCGCTCCCAGCGGCGCCCAGTCACCCTTCAGGGCGGCGTAGTCCCGCTCGACGAAGCTCGCCGGATCGAACTCCGCGCTCGCCTGGTAGTGCTCGCGGGCGGGCCGGCCGGAGCAGGCGGCGCGCAACGCGCCATCCGACGCCATGCCGGCGAAGAAGTCGAGGCCGTCGGCATCGAAGGGCGCGATCGCGGCCAGGCACGCGGCGGCGGTCACCCGCTCGGGCAGCAGTGCTGCGCAGGCCAGGGCGTGCGGGCCGCCGCCGGAGGCGCCCATCACCGCGAACCGGTCCAGCTGCAGGGCGTCGGCGATGGCCGCCACATCCGTCGCCGCCGACCCGACGGTGCGGCTGGGCAGCGGCGTCGACCCGCCGTAGCTGGGCCGTCCGTACGAGATCAGCCGGATGCGCCGCTGGGCCGCCGCCGCGAGCAACGGTTCGAGCAGGGCCCCGGTCTGTGGCGAACCGTGGTGCCACAGAACGGTGAGCCGGGCCGGGCCAGGTTCGCCGACGGGGTCGTAACCGTCCAGACCGCCGTATTCAGCCGTCGCAGCGGACTCCCCGGCGAGGCCGGTACTCCCAGCACTGTCGTGCACCCTGAGCACACGTCCGTCGGAGCGCCGCAGATCCTGCACTGACACCATCGGGCCAGCGTAAGCCGGATTCATGCGCCCGGCCGGCACGGCGCGCGGGTCAGGCCACGCTTCGGTCAGATACCGCCTGGTCCGGTTCGGCGTGCTCGGCGTCCCTCGGTTCCGGCGACATCAGCGGGGTGATGTAGGAGAAGCCCGTCGCGGTGTTCTTGGTCATCGACAGGACGAGGTCCATGTACGGTTCGAGCGCGGTGACCTTGTCGAGCGGCGATCCCACGATGAGCTGGAAGCCGAGGCCCTTCCAGGCCGCGACGGCCCGGCCGGCGAACTCGGAGTCCGACTTCACGAAGCCCTCGTCGAGGAAGACCGGGGCGAACCGTGGCCGGGTGCGGCTTTCATCGCCGAGCTGGAACCGCAGGGCGGCGCCGACGACGAACGCGACGAGCTCCTGAGATTCGCCACCGCTCTTGCCGCCGAGCGACGAATAGGTGCTCACTTCCACCCCGTCCGGTGTGGTGCGCACGGCGGTGATCTCCACGTGCCTGCGCACGTCCAGGAGCAGGTCGCGGTCCGAGTCGGCCCTGGCGGCGTGGCGGGCGGCGCCGGCACGCCCCGGGCCGGCGATGTCGAGCTCGTCCGGCCGGCGGATGAGATTCATGAACGCCTGCAGCCTGGTGAACCGGCTTTCGGTCTGCTCGTCGGTGAATTCCTCGGTCGACCCCGATGAGAGCAGCTTGAGCTCCTTGCGGAACGCCGAGGCATCGTCACGGTGCAGCCGGCGCAGGGAGATCTGCAGCCGGTCGCGGCCGGCGCCGAACGGCAGCGTCCGCAGGATGTCGTTGATCGGCCGCAACCGGTCTTCGATCTCCTCGATCGAGGTGGTGAAGGCGCCGACGAGAGGAACGAGGTCCTGTCCGCTCCACGCGGAGAGGCGCCGCTTCCATTCCTGTCGGCGCTCGTAGAGGCCGAGCGTGTAGACGGCGTCGAGGATGTCGCTGTAGCTGGAGTATGACTCCATCGCCACGCCGATGTTGGGGTCGGGCCAGCGACTCTGGAAGGTCTCGAAGATGCCGATCAGGGTGTCCCTGGCACTGCGGGCGGTGTCACGGTCCTGGCTGGACTGCTCGGTGAGCCGCTCGCGGAGGCGCTTCACGCCGTTGGCGAAGGTGGCCAGCTCGGCGCTGTCGCTCACGGCGGCGAACTGCGCGTCGAGGACGGCGGCGTGTTCGTCCGGCAGACTGACCGATTCGTCGGCGGTGAGGCGCTCGAGTCTGTCGTTCACGATGTCCTGGCGGTCCACGATCGCGGCGTGCTCCTCACCGAGCACCGCGGCCTCCCGCTCGGTCTCGTGCTTGTGCTTCTGTGCGGTCTCCAGTTCGGCGGACAGCCGCGCCTCTTCGTCCTGGAGCCCGCGCAGCACGTCGCTGCCGGCGAGCAGACGTTCCCGCTCGGCCTCCTTGGCGCCGATGCGTGCCTGGGCGCCGGCCACGTCGATGGCCGCCCACACGGTGTCGAGCACGTGCTGGTGGGCATCCTTGAGGCGCCGCAGGGCGATGATCCGGCCGGCCATGGCGGAGGCCTGCCCCGCCAGGTCGTCGGCACGTTCCTTGAGCGCGGCGAGCTCGTCGGCGATCTCGGCCAGGCGCACCCCGCTGGAGAAGCCGATGATCGAGCGCTGGTCCTTGTTCCAACCGTGTGCGCCGCGCTTGCCGTTGCGGGTCTGTCCGCTCTGGGTGACCCTGGACCCCTCACCGGCGAGGTCGGCGGGGCCGGTGACGCAGAGTGCGTCCAGGCTCGGTGTCTGCACGCGGTCCTGCACCCAGCGGCTGAACAGGGAGTCCTTGAAGACCAGCTTGCCGGAGACGTAGCGGGGGTCGGGGTGCACCTGCTGGTGCGGGTGCAGCGGCACGCCTTCGAAGTGGATGCGCACGGGAATGTGCAAAGGGTCGATGGCTGCGCCGAGGGCGGCGAGGCGCGTCTCGTCAACGAGCAGCACCCGAACGACAGAGGCGAGGGTGACCTCGGCGGCCTGTCGCCAGGCGTCCTCGCCGGGAGCGATGTCGATGAGCTCGGCCACGAACGGCAGCTCCTCGGCGGGGATCCCGGCGGCCTCGGCGATCATCAGGCGGGCGTTGTGCAGGTGCTGGGGAACGAGGCTGGCCCGGCCCTTGAGGAAGCTGTGCTCCTGCTTGAGGGTGCGGATCTGTTCCTCGAGGGGGTAGGCGGTGCGCTGCAGGCCGACCCTCTGCAGGTCGAGTTCCTGCTCGGTGGCGGTGAACCCGGCGAGGAACGACTCAGCCTGTTCTTGCGCGGCGGAGAAGGCATCCGCCGACTCGATGGGCGTGTCGATCAGCGCGATGCGCTCATCGAACCTGGCGCGTTCGGCGGCCACGTCGTCGCGCTTGCTGGCGAGCACGTCGAGGTCGTTCTGCAGGCCGGCGAGGGCGTCGCCGCCGTTGTCGCGCTGCTGGTGCACCAGGTCGGCGATCCGCACCTTCAGGTCGGTCTCGGCATCCCGGGCGGCACTGTGCTTGGCCTGGTTGTCGCGCCGGCGGGCGCGGTTGGTGTCGGCGGCGGTATCGAGCAGACCGTGCTCGGTGAGCAGCTGCCAGAGCACGAAGGGGGTGTCACCGTCGCGGTGCACGCCGAAACGGTCGATGAGGTCGGCCTTCTCGGTCGCGGTCTCGTAGTCGCGGTGCAGTTCGGGGAGGCGTTCGAGGACCTTGGCCTTCTGCGCCTCGGTGACCATGGCGCCGTAGGAGCGTTCGAGGTCTTCGAAGTGGTCGACGGCTTTGTCGGCGGCGGCGTAGGTGGCGGGCTCTTCGAGCACCATCGACTTGTACAGGCCGTCGACGGTCTTCACCTGCTGGCCGGCCTGGATGCGGGCCAGCAGTCGCAGCGCCTTGCCGCCCTCACCGTTGGCGCCGATGCCGAGCCGCGTGTACAGGGTCTGCGAGAACGCGGCATAGGTGTCGAACACGTCGAGGTCGGCAAACCGGTTTTTCAGGGCGCGCTTGTCGAAGCGGGCCTCGGTGACGTCGGCGAGGTCGCGCAGGTCGAGCCGGCCGTCTCGGGTGGCCATCTTCATGGTCACGTCGGCGAATTTGGTGGCGCCGCGCGGCACGAAGTAGGCGCGCAGCACCGTGAACCGGCGCTGGTTGTCGTCGATGAAGGTCATCGCTATCGCACCCCAGGTGGCCGAGTCGGCGCCGCGCAGCACCTGATCGTGCATCTGCCCGGTTTCGGCCTCGCGACTGGAGTCGGTCTTGCCGCGCAGGTACGTCATCAGGTTGCGCTGGTCGACGCTGCGGGCCCGCCCGGAACCGGCGTCGTTGGACGCACCGTTGAACGGGGTGTCCGAGGGCATCATCAACGCCAGGTAGGCGTCGAGCAGGCTCGACTTGCCGGTACCGGATGCGCCGGAGACCAGGGTGGCGCTGGCGGCGAAGTCCACCTCGTGGTGACCCTGGAAGCCACCCCAGTTGACCATCTGGAAGGACTCGGCACGCCACTGGGTGGTTCCCTCGGTGGCACCGTCCATGTGGAACAGCGGGGAATCGGTCATGAGACGGCCTCCAGGGCGGGGTCGGCAGGGTCGGATGTCTCGGGTTCGGGCTCACGGAATTCCTGGCCGTTCTGCTCCACCAGCCATTCCCACAGCTCGCCGAGTCGCTCGATGGGCAGCAGCACCTCGATCACGGCCGAGATGCGGAACCGGTCCGGATCGCTGGTCTTGAGCAGCACCCGCGCCTTCGCCAGGCTGTCCACGGCCGCCGCGGCGCGACGAGCGTCACCGAACCTGTCGGTGGCGTGCTCCGGCCGGAAGTGCGCGACGTTCTCGACCAGGTTGTCCCGGTCGACGATGACGATGTCGACGCCGCTGGCGCGTTCGCTGCGGAACCGCTGGCGCAACAGCACCAGCAGGATGGTCTCCTCGCGGGTGTACGCCACGTCGTGCAGCAGGGTCGGGAATCTGTCGCCGCCCTCGCCGACGGCCTGGCGCTTGAAGGCCACCTCGTAGTGCAGGTCGACGTGCAGATCGAGGAACAGATCGTTGAGCCGCGACTTGAGCAGGCTCTGCGAGGCGAGCAGGGTGCGCCACTCGGCCGGCTGCAGGGCGGCGGAGATGTAGCGGTGCTTGAGCAGCAGCACCAGGGTGCGGCGCTGCTCAACGGTCAGGCCGCCCTCGTCCCCCTCGAACAAAGAGAAGCTCGGGGCGCCGTCCTGCTCCTCGGCGGTCTCGGCGCCTTCGACAGTGTCGTCGGTCAGGTCGTCGGTCACGTCAGCGGTCACGTTGTCAGTCATGATCAGATCCATAGTTCAGGGCGGCCAGGGCCGCGGTGTCGTCGTCGGTCAAGATGATGCGCGGCACCCTGAAGGTGCGGCGGGAGCCGTCGGGCCGTACGGTTTCGAAGGCCTCGGTGTCTGACCCCGCTGTCGCGGCCGCGGCATCCGTGCGGTCGATGGCGTCGACCTGGGTGGCGATCTGCAGCAGCCCGAGGATCTCGACAGGCCGGCGCATCGCCGGGTCGAGGCTGTTGAACGCGTCACCGACGGAGGCGGCGCCGTCGATGCTGAAGGCCGTCACCATGGCATCGCGAAGCTCGGCCAGCAGCGGGCCGCCCTGGGTGCGCATCGCATCGAGGGTGGGCGGCTCCGGAGCGAACGCCGAGACGTCTTCCAGCGGCGGCGGCGCCTTGTGGGCGCCGGGGTCGTAGAACCGTTCGCGCAGGTGCTCGAGCTCCAGGGTGCCGGGCATCAGCTCGGCGGTCACCGTGGAGCGGGGCCCGGCGGTCTCCATCCAGATCGCGAGTTCCTTGTTGATCTCCCGCAGCAACCGTTCCAGTTCGCGGTCCTTGACAACGTCGTGGTTCACGATGTGCTCGCGCAGGGTGGTGGTCAGGCCGTTGCGCTGGGTGAGCACGTCGTCCACACCCTTGCGGATCAGGCTGACGGTGCCCATGAAGCTGCGCCGGTCGGCGGCGCTGAGCTGGAGGGCGAACGGGTGCAGCATGATCGACTCGAGGTCGTTCTTGAGTTCGGCAAGCAGGGCGTCGTTGCGCAACAGCACGAACGCGCCCTCGAATGCGCGGCCCTCCGCGGTCGACGACATCAGTGTGTCGGTCTTGGAGAGGTACTCGTCGAGCACCTCGCTGATCGGCCGTTCCTCGGCGCGGAAGTCGTTCACGATCTGCCGGTGCATGCCGGCGACGGACTCCTCGACACGCTTGAAATCACTGGGCAGCTGAGTGATCAGGTCGATCAGGTTGGCGTAGCCCTCGTGCATCGCATCGTTCGAGGCCGCTGCGATCTCCCCGCCGGTGGCGAGTCGGTCACGTTCGGCGGTCTTTTGGGCGATCTCCAGGTCGAGCCGGCGGATGCGTTCGTCCCGGTCCGGATTCGCCTGGGTGGCGCGGTGCCGCACGGTGTCGACGATGGTGGTGAGGCGGGATTCGCTGATCAGCGCCCGGTCGCGGGAGAGCCCGTCCACGAGCAGCAGGGCCTCGAGGGCGTGTGAGGTGAGCGAGTACTGCTCCTCACCGTCCTCCCCGGTTTCGCGGTAGAGCCACTGGTCGTTCATCCACTGCACGCACAGGGCGCGACCGTTCTTGCCGGGTACATCGCTGCCCACGGAGCGGAGGTCGGCGAGGTAGGCATCCACCTGGGTGTGCAGCCTGTCGGCCTGAACGCTGCGGCGGTCCCGGCTGAACGAGGACTTGAACACCGCGAGCACAAACGGCGCCCACTTGCGGTCGAGTAGCCGCAGGGTTGGTCGGTCGAAGGCGCTGTGCACCCGCGCTAATTCGGCCGCTATGTCGCTCACTCGTGCCCGATCCTTTCTCACCGGTCCGTCCCCGGACCTCCTCAACCGTAGTCGCCCCGGCGACCGCGAATCGGCGCCGTGGGTGTGCCGTGCGGTGGCCTGGCCCGGCCGGCCGAGACGCTCAGTAGTCGCTGAGGCCCTGACCGGCTGCTTCGTCGGCCTTGAGCTTGAGCAGGGCCAGATCGACGAGAACGAACATTTCGGTGCGTTCGGCCCGGCGGAGCTGATACTCGGGGTCGAGTGCGTCGATCGACAGGCGCATCAGGCGGGTGTGCATGGCGTCCTGGAGCTCATCGCTGGCCGCGTGCTGGGCGTCGCGCACGAGGCGGGCCACCTGGTCCTCGTCGTCGGCCACGGCGACCAGGGCGAGGGCGAGGAGTTTGTGCATCTTCCGGCGCAGCTTGAGCTTGTGGAGGTCCATCAGCTGGTCCTGGGTGAGGTCGTACCGCCAGGTCGACGAGGTCAGCTCCTTGCGCTGCGCGCGCACCCTCTCGCCGGACTCCTGGTTCTCCCGGGAGAGGGCGAGCATCTCCCGGCGGGCCGAATCGGCGAACCTGGCCAGGTCGTAGTCGGCATGCTCGGCCAGGCCCGCGACGATGATGTCGTTCTTGACGGCCATCCGGACCGAGGACAGCGCGATGAGCAGCCCCTCATCGACGATGCGGGATATCGGCACCCTGGCGTGCTGCGTCGCATCCGTCACAGGCCCATTTTAGTGAGTGAGAGCCACTTAGACTGCGGCCATGGGGAAAATCTGGAACGATGCTGCCGTTCGATATCTACAGGACCGGCGGATTTGCCCCCGATGTGACGCGCGACTGACCGGCGAATGGTGCCCGGGCTGCGGGGCGGACCTGAGCGGTCCGCTCGGCGGTGAGATGGTCTCGGCCACCGGACGGGTGGTCAAGGCGTTGCAGGCGCGGGACCGCCTGATCGAGCGGATACCGACGGTGGGGCCGGCGGGCACGACGGATGGCACCGCGCCGGCAGGTACAGCTCCGGCACGTACGGCGTCGGCTGTTGCTCCGTCACAACCGAAACCGTCAGACTCGCCGCGGGTCCCCGCGGACCCGGCCCGTGCCACGGCCGTCCCGGATGCGGGCGCCCAGGTGAGCGTGCAGTCGGTGCTCGCCTTCGCCGGAGCGGCCCTGCTCGCCGTGGCCGCCCTGGTCTTCACCTTCTTCAATCCCGACCTCACGAGCTTCGCCGTGCGCACGAGTATCGTCGCCGTCATCACGGTGGTCTTCCTCGGCGGCGCCTGGCTGTTCGCCCGGCGGGGCCTGCGCTTCTCGGCCGAGTCCGTGGCGGCCCTTGGCGTGGTGTTCATCGCCCTCGATGTCTGGGCTTTCGTGCAGCTGGCGCCGGCGTCCGCGAGCGGCTGGACCTTCGCCGCGCTCGGCACCCTGCTCGGCTCCGCGCTGCTGTTCGGGCTGGGCGCCCGCTCCGGCGTGCGGGTGTGGCTGTGGGCGGCGGTCGTTGGTCTGGCCCTGTCCCCCGGGCTGTTGGGCAGCGGCGGCGGCACCTGGAGCGCGCTCCTCGGCAGCCTGGGCGTGGCCGTCGTGGCGCTCGGCCTGCACCCCGTGCTCGCGCGCCTTTCCTCCGGGCTGGGCTCCGCGCTGGGGTTCGAACGCAACACGATGACCACCCTGCAGGCGGTGGCGGTGCTCGCCGCCCTGCTGCAGTTACTGCTGCTGTCGCTGACCACGATCACCTCGCAGATCCTGGGTTATGCGGGCATCCTGGCGGTGCTGTCCGTGGTGGCGGCGCTGGGCAGTCGCAATGGGCTGCCCCGGCTCTGGAGCTTCGCGGCGGGCGCCTTCGCGGTGGCCGCGGTGGCGATCCTGCCGCTGGCCGTGCCCTTCGGCGATTCCGCCTGGTACCTGGCGTTGATCCCGGTGGCGGCCGGGGTCGCCCTGGTGGGGCTGGCCGCGTTGCGCTCGAGCCCGGTCGCCCGCCGCAGCGCCCTGACGTCCGGCGCCGTCACGGTGCTGGCGTTGGGCGCGAGCCCCGCCCTGGTGACCGCGGTCACGCAGCTGTCCGGCGCGCTGTTCGCGCCCCTGCGCTGGGCCAGCTACCGCACCGGCGGCTACCCGGGCAACGCCTCGCCCTACCCGGCCAGCGGTGACTTCGCCTTCGTCGCAGGCTCGGCCACCCCTTCTGGGTACGGGGCGGGCCTCGTCGCCCAGAACCTCGGCCTGGCCTCGATTGCCGCGCTGGCCGCCCTCGCGCTGACGGCCTGGGCGGTCGCGCTGGTGAGCCGCGAGAGCGTCGCAGCCGAGGCGTCCGTGCCCACAGCGGCCCAGACGCCGGCGCCCACGCCCGCGAGTGCGCCGTCGACGCCGATTCGACTGGCACTGTGGATGGGCGTTTTCACCCTGCTCACCGTCGCCGGTTGGGCCGGCTTCTCGCTGACCGGCCAGGCCGTCGTCGGCCTCGTTCTCGCCGGCCTGCTCATCGCAGGTCTGCTGTTCGTCCCCGCGCTCGCCGCGGCACCGGCGACGATCAGGAGTGTGCCGGTCATCGGCGCCCATCTGCTGTTGCTGCTGGCGGCGGTCACCGGCTGGCTGCAGGAGTCGACCACCGTGTGGGTCGGCGTGGCCGCCGTGCTCACCCTCGCCGCGCTCGCCCACACCCTGCCCGCACGGTGGCGCCCGGTGTACCTCGGTCTCGGCTACGCGTACGCGTTGGTGATCGTGGCCACCGCGCTCACTCTCGCCCGCGTCGACGGCATCGCGGTGCTCTGCCTCACCGCCACCCTCGGCCTGCTCTGCGCCCTCGCCGCCACCGTCACCACCTGGCTCACCCCGCGCAGCTGGTACGCGGTCCTCCTGGTGAGCGCGGTGCCGTTCGTCGCCGGGGTGGTGGGAGTACTGCTGGTGCGCAGCGGCTGGACGGCGCTGTCGACCGGCGTGGCCTTCGCCCTGGCCCTGACCCTGATGACCAGCCGGCGGCCGGGTCTGACGTTGCCGCTGCGATCCTTCGCGGCCGGCCTGCTGGTGCCCTCGCTCGCGGTCGTCGTGGTCTGTCTCGGCGCGCAGCTGTTGGCCACCAGCGGATCACCGGTGGTCCTGCCGCTGATCGCACTGATCGTCGCCGGCACCTTCGCGGCCACCGGCCCGATCACGCAGGCGCTCGAGAGGCGCGGCCTGGCGACCCTCGAAGCGGATGCCTGCCGCCGCTGGATCGAGGCCTCCGCCGCAGTCACCGGTGTGCTGGCCGTGCTGCTCGCCCTCGTGCGCACCGCGGCGGGCCTGTCCACCACGGTGCTCGTGCTCGTGATCCTCGGCATTGGGGCGGCCGTCAATGCGCTGCAGACCGGCCGCCGGTCCGCCTGGTGGGCGGCCGGCGCCAGCTGGACCGGCGCCCTCTGGTGCATCTGGGCCATTCGTGGCATCGAGGTGATCGAACCGTACGTGCTGCCGCCGGCGCTCGCGATGGTGATCGTCGGCGCGATCCTCGTGACCAGGGGGCGGGCCGGCCAGACGCTGGCCACCACCGGTCTGGCCCTGGCCGTGGTGCCGAGCCTGCTGGTGCTCAGCACCAACGGGTCCGCGGGTTTCGGAGCGGCCGGTTTCGGGGCCGCCGCGTTCGGGCCGGTCACGCCGTGGCGGGCGTACGGCCTGCTGGCCGCTGCCCTGGTACTCGTGGTGATCGGGTACACGATTGTCCGCGCCACCGCAGTGAGCGGAGCGGCTTCGACCGCAACGACTCCGGCTAGCCAGGCACAGACCGGCCAGGCACAGACCGGCCCGGCCCCGACAGGTCTGATCGGGCTCCGCAGCCTCATCGGCGCCACTGCGGTGGTGGCCACCCTGGCCGCGGCGGCGGGCGCCGTGCAGGCCATGCGCTGGGGCCTCGGCCTCGACGACCTCACCGCCACCGCCCAGACCGGTGTCATGGTGCCCGTGCTGTTGGCCAGCGCCACGGCCACCCTGCTCGCGGTCTTCGCCGGACTCCTGGCCCAGGGAGACGCAGCACCGCACCCGAACGCCCCGTCGCGGTGGCGCTACGCCGCGGCCACGGCGTTCCTGGTCGCCGGCCCGATCACGGCCATCCGGCCCGACGCCTTCTCGATCGGCACCCTGGTGCTGCTCATGGCGATGATGCTGGGCTTCATGCTCGTGGTGTCGGCCAGGGCCCGCTCCGGTGCGATGTCGTTGCCGCCGGTGTGGTTCCTGTTCGTGCTGGCCTGGTGCACCGCCGTGGCGGGCTGGAGCGAACGGGAGCTGCGCGTCGAGGCATTCTCGATCCCCCTGGGCCTGGCCCTGCTCGGTGCCGGCGTCATCGGGATGCGCTCGGGCGCACGCGCCGTGCCGGCCACCCTCGGCTCCTGGCCGGCCGGTTTTGCCGGCTCGTGGCGGCTGCTCGCTCCGGGCATCATCGTCACGTTCCTACCGTCGGTCCTGGCCACCGGCACCGACCCGCAGACCTGGCGCGCCATCCTGGTGATGTCCCTCGCACTCACAGCGATCCTGATCGGCTCGACCCGGCGCCTGGCCGCCCCGTTCGTGATCAGCCTGGCCGTGCTGCCCATCGAGGTCATCGTGGTGTTCACGGTGCAGATCGGGCAGACGATCAACCCGCTGCTGTGGTGGATCACCCTGGCCACCATCGGTGCGGTGATGCTCGTGATCGCGATCACCTCCGAGCGGAAGGGTGCCGCGAGAGGCGGCTTCTCGGCCCGCCTGCGCGACCTCACCTAACTCCCCGCGAACTGTGACTCAAGCACCAGGTACTCCGGGGTTTTGGGGCCTTTATTGCTGGCGGTGGGGGTGGTCAGGCCTTCAGCAGGGCGGCGGCGCTGTCCCGGGCGGTGCGCGCCGCATCCGTGCCCGCGGCCCAGGTGAGGTAGCCGCCGTCGAGATTCACGGCGTCTCGGCCCAGCTGGGCGAGCAGCCGCACGGCGGTGTGACCGCGCTGGCCCACCTTGCAGTGCACGATCAGCCGACCCTCGGGCAGTTCCGCCTGGCGGGCACGGATGTCGTCGAGCGGGATGTTGACCGAGCCGGGGATGGCGGCCTCGGCGTACTCCCCCGCCGTGCGCACGTCGATCAGGGTGGCACCGGCCGCACGGGCCGCAGCGAGTTCGTGCCACTGCACCGACGTGGTCAGCCCTTCTTCGGCGTTGAGGGCCACGTAGCCGAGCATGTTCACCGGATCCTTGGCCGAGGAGAACTGCGGTGCGTAGGCCAGTTCGAGGTCGGCGAGTTCGGATGCCGTGATGCCGCCGGCCATGGCGGTCGCGATCACGTCGATGCGCTTGTCAACACCGTCGCCGCCCACACCCTGGGCGCCGAGGATCGCGTCGGTGTCGGCGTCGACGACGAGCTTGAGCGCCATCGACTCCGCCCCGGGGTAGTAGCCGGTGTGCGAGGCCGGGTGGGTGTGCATCACCCGGATGTTCCGGCCGCGGGCCGCGAGCAGCTTCTCGTTCCAGCCGGTGGCGGCGATGGTGAGTCCCATCATGCCCACGACGGCGGTACCGAGGGCCGGGCGCACCCGAATTCTCTTGCCGGTGATCACGTCGGCGACCAGGCGGCCGTGGCGGTTGGCCAGGCCGGCGAGGGCCACCAGGCGCTGCTCGCCCGAGATCGCGTCGGTCTTCTCCACGGCGTCGCCGATGGCGTAGATGTCGGGGTCGCTGGTGCGCAACTGGTCGTCCACCGCGATGCCGCCACGTTCGCCGATCGTGAGGCCGGCGGCCTGGGCCAGCGCGGTGTCCGGCCGCACACCGATGGCAGCGAGCACGAACTCGGCCGCTACGACGCTGCCGTCGTTGAGAGTGGCGGTGTCCGCGCCGATCTCGGCGACCTGGGTGCCCAGACGCACGCTGACACCCGCGGCGCGCAGCCGCTCGGCCACCGGGCCGGCCATCTCGGGGTCCAACGGCGGCAGAACCTGGTCACCGAGCTCCACCAGGGTGACGTCCAGGCCCCGGTGCACGAGGTTTTCCACCATCTCGAGGCCGATGAAGCCGGCGCCGATGACGAGGGCGCTTCGCGGCACCACGGACAGGGCCGACATAGCCGCGTCGACGTCGTCGATGTCGCGCAGGGTCAGCATCCGCTCGCCACCGGGCAGCGGCGGGCGCACGGGCGAAGCGCCGGGCGAGAGCACGAGGGCGTCGTAGCCCTCGGTCGACTCCCGGCCGGTGGCGAGGTCGCGTACGGTGACGGTCTTGGCCGCGCTGTCGATGCCGATGACCTCCGTGCGCACCCGCACGTCAAGGTTGAAGCGGCTGGCGAGCGAGGCCGGCGTCTGCAACAGCAGGCTGGAACGTTCTTCGATGACACCGCCGAGGTAGTACGGCAGGCCGCAGTTGGCGAACGAGACATGGCCGCCCCGTTCGAACACCGTGATCTGGGCGTTCTCGTCGAGGCGACGGAGGCGGGTGGCGGCGGACATGCCGCCGGCGACGCCGCCGATGATGAGATATCGGTTCTGGGTCATGATTCCAGTGTGCTATACCCCATGGGGTATGTGCAAGTCGGGGGTTGAGGGTCGCGCCGCCGCCGGCACGAAAGCGTCCGGCGGCCGCACCTCATGGGTGCGGCCGCCGGACGGATGTCTCTGCTCTGCCCGGTCTCACCGGCCGCCGTCAGCGGATGTTCGCTCCGCGCACCGTCGTTACGCCGTCACACCGCGCCGGCGCAGCACCAGAACGGCGCTGCCGGTGAGCACGAGGAGTAGCGCGAGCAGTCCCGGCAGGGCGGGGTTCACGCCCGTGCTCGCCAGGGTGCCCGGCGCGTCCTGCGATGACGTCGCCGCAGCGCTGACGAGGATGTCGTCCCAACCGATCAGCGTGCCGTCCTCGGCCACCACAACCACGCGGTGTGCGCCGGGCGCCGTGCCGTTCGGGATAGCGACCTGCACGGTGCCCGCGGCGGTGACCGTCGTGGATGCCAGCAGCGTCGGAGTCGAGTGCAGCCACACGCGCACCGCGTCACCCGCGAACGCGCGGCCGACGGTGACCGTGATGGTGTCCCCCGGCTTCGCGGTGGCGGGCACCGATACCGGTCCCCGCGCGGACTCGACCAAAGCGGCCGTCGCCACCGGAGCCGGTGCGGCCGGCCCGGTCGTGGGAACCGGAGTCGGCCCGGTCGTGGGAACCGGAGTCGGCTCGGTCGACGGAACCGGGGTCGGCTCGGTCGTGGGAACCGGAGTCGGCTCGGTCGTCGGAACCGGAGTCGGCTCGGTCGTGGGAACCGGGGTCGGCTCGGTCGTGGGAACCGGGGTCGGCTCGGTCGTCGGAACCGGGGTCGGCTCGGTCGGTGTCAGCGGGGTGCACTCGATGCTGCCCACCCGGATCGCATGGCCGCCGGTGTTGGAGTCGTCGGCCCAGAAGACGGGCTTGGCTCCGGAGACGCAGGCACTCTGCGGGGCAAGGGCGAAGCCCTCGTTGTTGAGGTTGGGCATCGACGCCGGTCGCTCGTACACCGTCGTGACTCCGAATCGCCCGTCGGAGGCGCCGGCCTGCGCGATCTCCAGGACCGCGGAACGTCCCGCGCAGGTGTCATCGCAGACGGCCCAGAACCGGCCGGTCGAGGCCTCGAACTCCAGGTCCATCACACCGGAGAATCCGCTGGCGATGGTGGCGACGCGGGTGTATCCGCCGGTGGCCTGGTCCAGCGCGTAGGCGTAGATCGCACCGTTGGCCTCTAGTCCGACGAAGAACAGGCCGGTGCCGTGACCGGCGTAAACAGCCGGGTCGTAGGCGGCGTTGGTGCGCTCGTCGAGCATCCCCTGGGCCACCAGAAAGCTGTCCGGCACCCAGGCGATGGCCTCGAGGCCGGCGTTGGCGCCCACGACGGGCAGGTCGGCGGTGAGGTTCCATTCCATGCTCGCGGTGAGCTGGGTTCCGGTGGCGGATGCGTCATAGCGCAGCACCGCGGGCCGGCTGACGCCGCTCACGGCGTTGTTGCGCTCGCTGGCGATGAACAGTCCGCCGTCAGCGCCTGCCGAGGTCAGAGCGACGCCCTCGGCGTCCACGTCGCCGGTGCCGTCGGTGTAATGCAGCGGCTTGCCCGCGCCCCAGCCGGCGGTGGTGTCCGGCACCCAGCCGGCGCCGTCGGCGACGAGCTTGTAGAGCGCGCCGGTACCGTTCTTGGCGGCCCAGAGCACGTCACCGGCAGTGCCGGCAGCGCCAGCAGCCTCATAGGCCAGTCCGCTCAGGTTGCCGCCGAGCACGCCGGCCGGGTCCACGGTGCGGACCTCGGCCGAGCCGGGCCAAGCCGCGGTGACCAGGTCGCCGGCGCAGCTGTTCGCGGCGCCCTTGGTGCTGGCGGTCGTCGCGGCGAAGTCGCCGGTGCCGTCGGCGCAGCGGCCGTAGCTGGTCGTGGCGTGCGCGGTCCATGTGTAGCTGTCGAGCAGGGTGCTGCCGTCGGCTGCGAAGAGGCGGGCGGTGTCGGCACCGCCCAGTCCGAATCCGCCGTCCGCGTCTACGTCGATCGCGAGGTATCCCCCGGCCGCAATGCTCGTGCCGGTCGGGAGGATGACGGAGTGAGTGTCGTCGTTGTCCTTCAGGACGAAGCCGGAGACATCCGCGGCGGTCGAACCGTTGTTGATCAGCTCGAGCCAGTCACCGGGCGTGCCGCCGCTCGACTCGATCTCGTTGAGGCGAACGGGCGAGCCACAGTCGTTCGCGGCGCCCTTGGTCGAGGAGGTCATCTGGGTCAGCAGGGTGCCGCCGGGGCAGATACCCCAGGTCGTGACCGCGTGGCTGGTCCAGCTCACCGAGCTGACCAGGGTGAAGCCGTCCGGGGCGAACAGGCGGGCGGAGTCGGCCGAGCCCAGGCCGAAGCCGAGCAGGCCCTCCTCGACCACGAAGTAGCCGCCGGCGACAATCACGGAGCCGGACGGCAGCACGGCCGTGTGGGTGTCGTCGTTGTCGCGCACGATCCAGCCGGTCAGGTCGACATCACTCGCGCCGGGGTTGAACAGCTCAACCCAGTCGCCGGGCGTGCCGCCGCTGGACTCGGTCTCGGTGATGCGCACATCCGCTGTCTCGGGCACGACGCAGTCGTTGGCCGATCCCTTCGTGGCGGTGGCCGTGTCGGCGAATTCGCCGACGCCGTCGGGGCAGCGGCCATAGGTCGATGCGGCGTGCACGGTCCACGCGTAGGAGTCGATCAGGGTGACCCCGTCGGTGTCGAACAGTCGGGCGGCGTCTCCGCCGCCGAGGCCGTAGTCCATGGTGGGTGCCTCGACGACGAGGTAGCCGCCGGCGGCGATGGTCGAGCCGACGGGCAGCACGGCCGCGTGCGTGTCGTCACTGTCCTTGAGCACCAGTCCGGAGGCGTCGACGGGAGCCGTGCCCAGGTTGACGAGCTCGATCCAGTCACCGGGGGTGCCACCGTTGGACTCGACCTCGTTGAGGCGCACGTTGTCGGCGACGGACACGTCGCAGTCGTTCGCCGCACCGCGGGTGGCTGCCGTGGTCTCACGGAACTCCCCGGTGCCGTCGGGGCAACGGCCCCAGCTGGTGGTCGCGTGCGCGGCCCAGGCATAGGAGTCGACCAGGGTGGTGCCGTCAGCCAGGAACAGGCGGGCGATGTCGGCCTTTCCGAGGCCGAAGCTGGTGGCGCCGTCGCCGTCCACATCAACGGCCAGGAACGCGCCGGGTTCGAGAACCGTGCTCGCCGGCAGCGCGAAGGTGCGTTCGTCCTTGTCGTCCTTGACGACCCAGCCGGAGACATCCGTCGCCACCTGGCCGATGTTGGTCAGTTCGATCCAGTCGCCGGGCGTGCCGCCTTCGGACTCGACTTCGTTGATGCGAACCGAGGGTGCCGGGGCCGCCATGGCCGGGCTCAGGGTAGCGGCGAGTGGAACCGCCAAGGCGAGGGTGAGGATGGCGGCCAGGCTTGGCCGACGCCAGTGTGTGCGCACAGGGATGCCCCTTCGAGGCTGTGGGTGACGAGCCTCGGATGGGCCCGGTCTACTGTGGCGATGCCAGGAAAACTCCCGGTGAACGTCGAGCGAACGCTCCTACCCGGCACTCTGCCGGAGCACCCGGCGGAACGGGATCGACGATGCGAGGACCAGCACGAGAAGCAGCGAACCGGCGAGCACGGACACCCAGGCGCCGCGTGGCTCGGTGACGGTCAGCCTGGCACCGCCGATCGCGGCCGGCATGAGCGCTATCGCCGCCAGCGCCGCACCGCTGAGCACACCGGCTACGATCCGGCCCCACAGCCGCCCGCGTCCGGAGATGGCGTAGCCACCGCCGATGCCGATCAGGGCCACGCCCACCGCAGCACCGCCGATCCCCGTCGTCACCAGCTCCACGACCGCTCCCGGCCTCAGCAATGGCGCCACCGCGAACGCGAGCGGCGCCAGGGCGAGCCACCGCCAGCCTCGGGCTCCCCCGGACCGCCGCAGCGCTTCCGCCCAGCCGAGCAGCGCGCCGGCGAGGGCGCCGGGCAGCAGGATGGCGCCGAAGGTGCCGTCCCATTCGAAGGTCGAGGCGATCCCGACCAGCTCGACCATGTAGGCGCGGAACCCTGCCGCCCACGCGATCCCGCAGATCGCACCGATCACGATGAGGGACGCGGCCGCCGGTTCGGCACTCTTGTCGTCCACGCTCGCCTCCACCCAGGTTGCCCCGGTCAGGTGTTCGCCGCCGACTCTAAGAGGCTTCCGGGCAATCGGCAAGGCCAACCGGCTATTGCTCCGTGCGCCTCGTGCCTATGCTGGAACGACCATGCGACTCCTCCTGATCCGTCACGGCCAGACGCCCGCCAATGTGCTCGGGCAACTCGACACCGCCCACCCGGGCCCGGGCCTGACCGAGCTCGGCGAACGACAGGCGGCCGTCATCCCCGAGGCCCTCAGGTTCGATTCCATTGACACCATATTTGCGTCGACACTGCATCGCACCCAACTCACCGCCCGTCCCCTCGCGCTCGACCGCGGCCTGGACATCCAGGTGGCCGACGGACTGCACGAGATCGAAGCCGGCGCGCTCGAGCGACGCAGCGATCACGCCTCCATCCGCACCTACATGGAGACAGTGTTCGCCTGGGGAGCCGGCAACCTCGATGTGGGCATGCCCGGCGGGCCGGATGGCCACGCGTTCTTCGCCCGGTTCGACGCCGACATCGCCGTGGCGGCCGCCAGCGGAGCGACGGCGGCGGTGTTCAGCCACGGCGCCGCGATCCGGGTCTGGGCCGCGGCTCGGGCAACCAACGTGCCGCCGATGTTCGCCGGGCTCCACGACCTGGACAACACCGGCGTGGTCGAGCTGATCGGCTCACCCGACGAGGGCTGGACGCTGCTGTCCTGGGCGGGGGTGCCGCTGGGCGGGATGCCGCTGGTCGACACGTCCGCCGTGGATCCGACCGGCGAAGCGCTCGACGCCTCCTAGCGGGCGCCCTACTCCGCGCTATCCAGAGGAGCCCGGGGAGCCTTGGGCCGCACGAGAGCATGGCTGTCGCGCAGAAGCTGCTCCACGAGCTCGTCCTCCACGAACCCGTCGAGCACGATGGTGATCCAGTGCTTCTTATTGAGGTGGTAGCCGGGGTGGATATGCCCGGGAAACTCTTCCCGCAGCGCGCGCCCTTCCTCGGGGTCGCACTTCAGCGACACGCTGAACGGGTCACCGGCCAGCGCGCTGAGGGCGAAGATCTTGCCGTTGCCGCTGGTCTTGAAGACGCTGATCTCGTCGCCGAACGGAAACGTCTCGGTGGCCTGGGGCAGGCTGAGGCAGAACTCAACGAGGGCGTCCGGGGTCATGTCTGTGACACTAGCGACTTCTCCCGGACCAGCCAGCACTCGGCGAAGTCTCAGGCCGGAACGCCGACCATCGCGCCGGCGGTCAGCTCCACGGACCGCAGCCGGTCACCGATCTGCTGCGACGCGTGGGCGAGGATCAATTCGTCGGCCTGGGTGGAGGTGGTCAGCTCCTCGAGGAACGTGCGCACGTCCGCGGGGGTACCCACGGCCGTGTATCGCATCATGTCGGCCAGGCGGCGCCCCTCCGTGGTGGTGAGGAAGGCATCGATCTGGTCGTCGGAGTACTCCGGCGATGCCGGTCCGCGGGCGATCATGCTGCGCACCCTGGAGCGACGCATGATCTCGAACTGCTGCGTGGCATCCGCCCCGTCGTCTGCCGCGATCACGTTGGCGGCCACCATCAGGTAGGGCTCGGCGAGCTGCGCCGACGGCCTGAAGTCGCGCCGGTAGGTGGCAACGGCCTCAAACAGCGAGTCGGGTGCGAAGTGCGATGCGAACGCGTACGGCAGGCCCAGCGCGGCCGCGAGGCCGGCGCCGAAGAGGGAGGACCCCAGGATGTAGAGCGGAACGTTGGTACCGGCTCCCGGCACCGCCCGCACCCCGGGGATGATCGATTCATCGCGCAGGTACGCGGCCAGCTCCATCACGTCCTGCGGAAACTGGTCGGAGGCGCGCGGGTCGCGGCGCATCGCCCTGGCGGTGGTCTGGTCGCTGCCGGGAGCCCGGCCCAGGCCCAGGTCGATGCGGTCGGGGTACAGCTCCGCGAGGGTGCCGTACTGCTCCGCGATGGTGAGCGGCGAGTGGTTGGGCAGCATCACGCCGCCGGATCCGAGCCGGATGGTGGAGGTCTGGGAGGCGACGTGACCGACGAGCACGCTGGTGGCCGACGACGCGATCGTCGGCATGTTGTGGTGCTCGGCGTACCAGACCCGCTGGTACCCGTACTTTTCGGCGGTCTGGGCGAGCGCGACACTGGCGGCGAAGCTTTCCCTGACGGTCTGCCCGGGGGCGATAGGGGCGAGGTCAAGTATGGAGAGCGGTGTCGTCATGTTGGGGGTAACGGATTTCGGGGCCGAATCGATACCCGCATTCACCGAATCCGACCGACACCCGGCAGGAACCGACCGACTCTGGCCGCGTAGTCCGAGTAGGCGGGATGCTCTTCGAAGAGCATTTGCTCCTCCCATCGGGTCTTTCCGGCCAGGAGCCCGATCAGCGCCACCCACACCACGACGTGCATGAGGGAAGAGCCGATCACGACGAGTCCCAACCCTCCCGACATCAGCCCTGTGTAGATGGGATTGCGCACCACCGCGTAGACCCCGTTGGTGGCCAGCGGGGCGTCGTCGCGCGGTATCGGGCTGGCCGTCATGGCGGGGCCGAGCGTTGTGGATCCCTGCACCGCGAGAGCCACCCCCACCGCGATAAGCGCGATCGCTGTGGCGACGACAAACCCGTTCACCGGCCACACTGTGCCATGCGGCAGGACGAGAAGGCCTACCAGCAGCACGATCTGCACAAAGACGAGGCCGGAGGCGAGCGCACGTTTCATGCACCGAGAGTACGCCCGCCGACCCGTGCTGGGCAGGGCACCCGACGCATCCCGCCCGCACGAAAACGGCCCGCGGATCAGATTCCGGGAGCAGTGCCCCCCAACCTGGCCCGCGGGCCGTTCAGGTGATGACTGTGCTCGGTCGGTTAGTACCAGCCCACAGACTCGGACTTGGACCAGGCCGCGCACGGCGTGCCGTAGGTACCTGAGATGTAGCCCAGGCCCCAGGAGATCTGGGTGGAGGCGTTCGTCGCCCAGTCCGATCCGGCCGTGGCCATTTTGCTGCCGGGCAGCGCCTGCGGAATGCCGGTGGCACCGCTCGAGGCGTTGTACGCGTTCACGTTCCAGCCGGACTCCTTGTCCCACAGGCTGACGAGGCAGCCGAACTGGTCGGCGCCCCAGCCGTACTTGGCGCTCATCATGTCGCGGGCGACGGCCTGAGCGCCGCTCGGGTTGGTCGGCGCCGACGGAGCGGGAGCAGTGTTGGCCTTCGGGGCGGCCTTGGCGGCCTGGGCAGCCTTTGCGGCGGCAGCGGCCTCGGCGTCGGCGGCCTCCTGGGCGGCAGCGGCGGCAGCGGCCTCCGCGGCAGCGGCAGCAGCGGCCTCAGCGGCAGCCTGCTCGGCGGCGATACGGTCGAACTCCGCTGTTGCGGCCTGCAGGGGCGGCAGCTCTGCGTTGGTTTGCTCGACGAGCTCGTAGATGCGCTCTGGCGCGAGGTACTTGAAGTTGGTGAGCATCGCCACCGGAGTCGCCACCTGGGTGGCATCGGCCTTGTTCTCGGCAGCGGTGATCACGGTGCTCGCGCCGGTGATGGTGTCGGTGGCGGCCTTCTCGGCCCGGGCCTGCTTGATCTCGCTGTAGGCCTCGAGCTGCTCCACGTGCGCGGCCGAGACGGCCGCGGTTTTGACTGCACGATCGTTCTGGGCGGCCATCGCCGGCTCCAGCACAAATCCCGTACCGACCATCGCACCGATGGAGAGCACCGCGAGCGCGGCGGCGGAGCGACGGGTGACGCGCGTGCGATGGGTCTTCGACGCGCGGGTCTCGAGGGGCGTTGCGGGGATCACGGCTGTTGCGGATGTAGCGGGTGTCTCGGGTGTTGCTGGAGTGCTGGAAGTCACAGTTATGTATGTCTCTCACTGAGCGAATCGCATGTACGAGGGCGCAAAGCGGTTCTTATTCGACGTTCCACAGGCGGGGGCCCGCCCGGGCGAAGTCACTACACTGCAATATGTTTCTGCATGGATCCTCACCTTTTGCCGGGAAGTTCCCCCCAATCCGGGTACCCCTATTGTGTCCTGGGCGGTGCACTGGATCACTTCTCGATACCTGATGAGGACCCGATTCGAGCCTCAGAAAGCCGGTCAATCCGGTCGAAGGAGGAGCCCACCGCGACCCAGAAACCCGTTAAAGATTTTCCGCAACCCCCTTGAAATGTCAGCCGCCAGGTGGATAAAAACCACGATTCGTGGGAGAAAACAGGCCGCAGGACGAACAGATGCACCACTCGCCCGGCGCTGAGCCTGTGCAGGACTCGTTCGATCGGAGGTAGGACCGACGGCGCGAGGACCCTGAATAGTCGGGTGCGGGTGAGCGGCGCGGCGAGCGAGCGAACCAGGTGCACGACGGTAGACGTGCGGCCAGTCTGGCCCCGTCGCCCCGGAGCCGCCGGCGACCCGCGTCCGGTATCGGTCATCGGCGTCACTAGAGGCTTTGGACTCCCCCGAACGGGGGTAGCGATTGTTAGCGTGAGACTCCCCGTCCACCCCGTACTACGTCCCCACCCACCAGGAGTCTGCATGCTGTCCCCCCAGTCCCACCCCCTCATCGAAGCGACGCTCCCCCTGGTCGGCGAACGGCTGCCCGCCATCGCCACCGGGTTCTATGCCCGCATGTTCACCGCGCATCCCGAACTTTTCGACGGCTTGTTCAGCCGCTCGAATCAGAAAAGCGGTGTGCAGCAGCAGGCCCTCGCGGGCAGCATCGCCGCGTTCGCCGCGCATCTCGTGAAGGACCCCACCAGTGCGCCGGAGATCATGCTCTCCCGCATCGCGCACAAGCACGTCTCCCTCGGCATCCTGCCCGAGCAGTATGACGTGGTCTACACCTACCTCTTCGAGTCCATCGCGGCCGAGCTCAGCGACGTCATCACGGCCGAGATCGCGGATGCCTGGACCGAGGTCTACTGGCTGATGGCGCACGCCCTGATCAAGCAGGAGACCGGCCTGTACGCCGCCGCGGCCAGTGACAAGCCGCTGGCGCCGTGGACGGTCACACATCGGGAGCCCGCCGGCAGCGACGCTGTGACGTTCACGCTCGTGCCGTCCGATGACACCCCGGCGTCCGTCTCCCGGCCCGGCCAGTACGTGGGGGTCACGGTGCGGATGCCCGATGGGATCCGCCAGGTGCGCCAGTACTCGCTCTCGGCCGGCACCGGCACCACGACCCGGGTGTTCACGGTGAAGCTGGACAACGACGGGGAGGTCTCCCCCGTCCTGCACCGTGACGTGCAGGTCGGCGACCAGCTGACCCTCTCCAACCCGTGCGGCGACATCACCCTGAGCACGGGCAACGGCCCCCTGGTGCTGGCGTCGGCCGGCATCGGCTGCACCCCGCTGGCGTCGATCCTGCGCTCGCTGGTGGAGACCGGGTCGGACCGGAAGGTGCTGGTGCTGCACGCCGAGAGCACCATCGAACGCTGGGCTCTGCGCGACCAGATGCGCGCCGACGTCGCCATCCTGGAAACGGCCGAGCTCGAGCTCTGGCTCGAAGCGCCGAGCGCCCTGGACACCGCTCACGACGGCTTCATGTCGCTGGATTCGGTGACCATCCCGGATGACGCCTCGGTCTACCTGTGCGGCCCGCTGCCGTTCATGCGGGCGATGCGCGCCCAGGCACTGGCGTCCGGGGTCCCGGCCGCCCGCATCCACTACGAGGTCTTCGGCCCCGACCTCTGGCTCGCGAGCGCCTAGCCACCGTTGTTCCGGCGCGGCGCCATGGTGAGGGCAGCAATCTCCTTCACCCGGGGCCGCGCCCGGCCGTCTCCCCGAACGACGCCCGTGATCCAGCGGAACCGCAGCCCCGCCGGCGTCGCCGAGACGCTGGCGAGGCAGTTCTCGAACCACGGTCCCCGGATCCCCCGCCACCGAAGCGGCGACACGGGCACCCCGGCCGACCGGGCAAGCATCTCGCTGGGCCGGTTCGCGATGGCGTAGGACAGCACGGCCGAGAACGACCGGAGTGGCAGGGCCAACGGGTTGCGGATCGGCGAACAGACGGCCTGGATGATGCGGCTGCCCGAGCTGCGCTCCACCTCGGCGACATAGGAGTAGTGCACGTCGCCGGAGAGGAACGTGATGGTGTCGGGGGCCGGGCCACGTTTGCCGTCGGCCAGGTCGGTGGCCATCTGCGCCACCCGGCGAAAGCTCGACTGGAAGGCCGCCCAGTGTTCGAGGTCGAGGGCCTGGCGGAGCTTCTCGCTGACGGCGGCCATCGGAGCACCCCAGGCGCCCTCGGCGGTCGCCTCGTTCCAGGCCTCCAGATGGTGCAGCCCCGTCGGCAGCAGGAAGGGCAACGACGTGCCCACCAGCAGGTGGCGGAACCCTCCGCGCATCCGCTCGTCTAGCCAGCCGGATTCGTCGTCGTCGATCAGGGCCCGGTCTGCGGGGTCGAGCCGCCGCGCAATGCGGGAATCGATCACGATCAGCCGGCTGTCGCCGTAGTCCCGGCAGTAGCTCCAGCGATAGCTGGCCGGCTCGGCGGCGGCGCGCTCGACGAAAGCGTCGAGCCTCTCGCTGAGGTCGAGCTCGGCGTCGCCGTCGTGGCTGGCGAGGAACCGCCAGATCTCGTCGACCTCCCGGTCGGCGGGCGACAGGTTGCCCAGGTGCTGGTACACCCAATACGAGGCCAGCCCGGAAACCAGCCTCCCGTGCCACCAGGAGGTCTGTTCCATCTCGCGCTTCCAACTGAGCGACGCGTTCCAGTCGTCGCGGATATCGTGGTCGTCGAAGATCATCGCTGTGGGCACCGTCGACAGCAGCCACCGGTTCGCCGGGTCGGACCAGGCCAGGCCGTAGAGGTGCGCGTACTCCTCGAAGTCGGCCAGCTCCTCGCCAGGCGGCTCGGTGAGGTCTCGCCGGGCGCGGATGAACTCCTGCATCTGCTCGCTAGTGGTGTCGGCATAGACCTGGTCGCCCAGAAAGAGCACGAGGTCGGGCCAGGAGAATTGGCCGGGCAGCGCGGCCATCTGCAGCGCGTAGCTGCGAAGGGCATCCACACCGTGGCTGCGGTTGCCTTTCTCGTCGTGCGGCACGCTGGTGCGGCAGGATCCGAATGCCAGCTTCAGGGGCGCGCCTGGCGTGAGCGTGCTGATGACGGATGCAGGAAAACGTGATGGCAACGGCGGCCAGACCTGCACGCCGTCGATGTCGACCGCGTATGGAGAGCTTGTGCCCGGTGCCAGGTCGTCGACCTGCACCAGAGCGTAGTGATGCCCGTGCACGGCGAAGGTTCGCGCCGACCACATCCTGGCATCGGCCCGCACCGTGACCTGCCCGGCCCGCGCGGTCTCGACCCACACACTGGCGGAGTCGGTATCGACGTAGCGCAGCATCGGACCGAGGATCAGCGCCGAGGTCGTCATGGCATTGGCGTAAATCGCCGAGTGTAGCTCTCGGCCAGAGCGGTGAAGAAGGCCGATCGCGCCGGGTAGTAGTCCGCGAACGCGGGCGCGGTGCGGGGCCCTGCAGCCGCCTGCACAGCCGTACCCCGCACAGCCGCAGCGAAGAGGTCCAGGTAGTACTCCCAGCCCGGCCCGATCTCCCCCAAGCTGTCCACCCCACTGAGATGGTGGATCAGGCTCAGGCGGGTCGACCCGGCCGTCTCGGCGAGCACCAGTTCCAGCCGCCAGTCACCCTGGTCCTCGAGCATCGACAGGGCCAGGCGGGTGGGCCGCTCGCACGCATCGACGCGCATCGGTAACCACGGTTCGCCGTCTTCGAAGCGCATCTGCACGCGGATGGTGTGGCCTGCGGCACCCTTCCCCTCCCAGGGGCCGTACCACTCCGTCGTTCGGGCGGGGTCGGTCAGGGTCGCCCAGACGCCATCGATGTCGACCGCGAAGCTGCGGCTCAAGACGAGATCAGGGCCGCTGTCCCCGCGCACCAAACGCGGATCGTCCGGGCCCGCCTGCGCCCTGTCCAGGTCGTCGGTTGTCATGTCGTCAGGCCTTCCTCATTCAGTCGGCGAGGATCAGGTATAGCGCGCGGCGCACCTCATCGAGCTTCTCGGTGGCGGCGGCACGCTGGGTGTCGGTCGCCGAGGAGCGGAACTGGTGCACAACACCGAAGAGCTTGCCGACGCTCTCGTGGAAGGCGGCGTCGGAATCCGACTGCCCGGGGGTGGCCTCCCACGCCTTCTTGAGGTCGTCGGCGTGTTCGGCCAGGTAGGCCCGGCCGGCTTCAGTGAGCTCATAGTCCGTGCGGCGCTCGGTGCCGGTCGGTGAGATGAGCTCCTCGTCGACGAGCTGCTGCAGGGTCGGGTAGATGGAGCCGGGGCTGGGGCGCCAGGCGCCGCCGGTCTTCTCCTCGATGGCCCTGATGAGCCCGTAGCCGTTGGAGGGACCGTCGGCCAGCAGCGAGAGGATCGCGGAGCGGACGTCGCCCTTGTTGGCGCGACGTGAGCCACGGGGACCGCCGGGGCCGAAGCCGGGGCCGAAGCCGCCGAAGCCGGGCCCGCCGGGCCCGAATCCCCGGCCGAAACCACGACCGTGGCCCTGGGGCGAGTCGTGGTGGGCGCGGCTCATCCCCGGGCCGCAATCAGGGGCACCGAACTCGGGGCTGCCGGACTCCGGCTGGTGGGTGTGGTGAAAGCGCTTCATGATCGTTTTCGTCCTTTCGCGAGGTCGTGCTTCGCGGGTGTAGCGAGCACGCGTCGCGGAACTTCCACGACACTCAACGATATATCGCTGAGTGTCGTGGAGTCAAGGACTCAGCGGATCAACGGTCGCGCCTGTCGTCGCGCCGGTCATCCCGACGGTCGCCGCGGCGGCGTACTCCGTGGGCGACGACGGCCGCCGTTCCCACTGTGGCTGCGGTGCGGGCCACGGGTGCCCCGATCACCCCTGGGCGACCGACCCGTCTGCGTGCGAGTGGCATGTCAGGCTCCTTCCGTGTCATCGGCTTCAATGGCGGCGAGCAGAGCCTGCACCGGAATGCGCCCGCTGGCCACCAGCTGACCGCCGGCGTGACGCACCGACGCGCCGAACGGGGCGGCCCAGAGGTTCTCCCAAACCAGGAGCGCCGCGGTGCTGCCTGGCTCGATGGCCTCGGCCGCGGAGATCACGTCCTCCTCGCTGAGGAGGGTGGCCAGTTCTGTTTCGAAGGCGCGGAGTTCACCGAGTTGGCCGTCCTCGAGATCCGAGAGTTCAGCGATTTCCAGTGCGCCGTCCGCGTCCTTCGTCAGGATCAGCAGGTCCAGGATCTTCACCAGGCCCCGGTCCACGAGCGACGTGATCTCCGGCGCAATCGACCCGTTGAAGGTGCTGCCCGGAAACTCCACGACGATCCAGTCCACCGGCCCGAGTTCATCGATGGTGTCAGTGATAACCCACTCCATTTCGCTTGGATGATGCGAACGATGAGCACAGCCGGGCAAGGAACCGGTGTGCGCCGTCGTCTCCGGCTGCCGGAGGTGTCAGTGTCCAGCCCTCCGGCAGCGCTCGCGTCACCCGCGATGGGTGAAGGTGGGTCAGAGGGTGGGCAGCACCTGCTCGCGCACCTTGCGGCGCAGCACCTTGCCGAGCATCGTGCGCGGGGTGTCGGTGATCTGCACGATCCGGCGGGGAATCTTGTATGCGGCCAGGTGCTCCCGGCAGTGGTCCTGCAGGGCCTCTTCGTCCAGCGTCGCGCCGGGTTCGAGCTCGACCGCGGCGACGACCATTTCACCGCCACGTTCCAGCGGCTTGCCGAACACGGCGGCATCCGTCACCGACGCGTGCAAGCGCAGTACAGTCTCCACCTCGGTGGGCGCCACGTTGAAGCCGCCGGTGATGATCAGGTCCTTGGCCCGGTCGACGATGGTGGAGAACCCGTCTTCGTCCACGGTCACGATGTCCCCGGTCCGCAGCCAGCCGTCCGGCGTCAGGGTCTTGGCGGTCTCCTCAGGGTTGTTCCAGTAGCCCTTGAACACCTGCGGACCCTTGAGCAGCAACTCTCCGGGCTGGCCCTGCTCCACCTCAACGGTCGGGTCATCGGGGTCGGTGACCTTCATCAGGGTCGAGGAGAACGGGATGCCGACGGTACCGGGGCGGCGGGTCGGGTGGAACGGGTTGCCCATCGCCACCGGCGATGCCTCGGTCATGCCGAAGCCCTCCACCAGCAGTCCGCCCGACACCGATTCCCACAGCTCCACGACATGGTCGGGCAGGTTCATCGCTCCCGAGATGCAGAAGCGGCAGGAGCGCAGCGAGATGCCACGTTCCTTCGCGGCGAGCGCGGTGCGCTCGTAGATCGGCGGCACCGCACAGTACACAGTTGCGGGGGTCTTCTTCATGGTGTCGAGCACGGTCTTCGGATCGAACTTGGGGAACAACACGATCAGGGCCTGCTTGTGGATGCCGTAGGTCAGATACAACGTGAGGCCGAACGAATGGAACATCGGCAGGATCGCGTAGAAGACCTCCTTGCGGTACTCGGCGCCGTGCATCCAGGCCTCGCCCTGCAACGCGTTGCAGTGCAGGTTGTAGTGGGTCAGCATCGCACCCTTGGGGCGACCGGTGGTGCCGGAGGTGTACTGGATGGCCGCCAGGTCGTGCAGCGCCGGACGGGGGTGGGTCGGGTCGATGCGGCCGTGGCTGAACAGGCCCTTCCACGGGGTCGTACCGGCCGCCGAGCCCGTGAGAGCCGCCCGGGACTCGCGCAGACTCTTCACCGGGAGGTAGAGGGCCAACCGTTTCACGGTGGGGAAAGCCTGCAGCAGGTTGACCGAGACGATGTGGTCGATCTCGATGTCGGCCGGGAACGCGCGCACTGTCGGGGCGACCTTGTCCCAGGCGATCACGATGCGGGCCTGGTGGTCTTCGAATTGGTGCCGCAGCTCCGGTGACGTATAGAGCGGGTTGTGTTCCACGACCACGCCGCCCAGGCGCAGGACGGCGTAGAACGCCACGACGTGCTGCGGGCAGTTCGGCAGGATCAGCGCGACCCTGTCGCCGGCCCGCACCCCGAGCAGGCGCAGCCCCTCGGCAGCCTTGTCGATCTGGGCGCCGAGTTCCGCGTAGCTGGTGCGGCGTCCGAAGAACTCGAGCGCCGGATGGTCGCCGGCCTCGGCGACCGCGTGCTCGAGCATCTCCACGAGCGAGGTGGTGGGGTAATCGATCTCGGCGGGCACGCCCGGCTGATAGTGCTTAACCCAGGGCTGTTGCTCAGTAGTGGCCATGCAGACATCCTCCCGCGATCCGCTCCAGAGGCGTGGGCACAACACGGCCCAAGGCTGAGCACGTCCGTGCAGACCCGACAGATATTCCGGCGCCAGCGGTTGACCGCCGCCCTCACCCGGTGGCACGGTGTGAGCGAGCAGCGGCGCGGTCAGTGACAGCGGACCCGTCGAGACATCGAAGGAGACACCATGCCCACAGTCAGGTCGCGCGATGGCACCACGATCGCCTTCGACAGTCTCGGTACCGGGCCCGCCCTCATCCTGGTGGACGGCGCCACCTGCTACCGCGACGCCGGGCCGATGCGCCCTCTGGCCGCCCTGATGGCCGACAGCTTCACCGTGTACGTCTACGACCGACGCGGCCGCGGCGCCAGCGGCGACACCTTGCCGTTCTCGGTCGACCGGGAGATCGATGACATCGCCGCATTGATCCGGTCGGCCGGCGGTCACGCGGCCCTCTTCGGCATGTCCAGTGGCGGCGCCCTGGCACTCGCGGCCGCCGCCCAGCTCGGTGCGGCGGTCAGCGAGCTGGCCGCCTACGAGGTGCCGGTGAGCATCGACCTGGACTCCGTCGTCACCACCTACTCCCGGAAGCTCGCCGCCGCGCTGGCCGCCGGGCGCCGCGGCGACGCCATGGCCCTCTTCCTGGCCCGGGTGGGCATGCCCGCCGAGCAGATCGAGGGGATGCGGCAGACGCCGATGTGGGCCGGGTTCGAGGCGATCGCCCCGACGCTCGCCTACGACGATGCTGTTCTCGGCGACGGCCTACTCCCCTACGACCGGATCGAAGCCGTCCAGGTCCCCGCGGTGGTGCTCAGCGGCGAATTCGCACCGGAGTTCATCCGCGAATCGGCCAGGGCCCTGGCCACCGCCCTGCCGAACGGCAGGCACGTGGAACTCCCCGGCCAATCCCACGACGTGGACATCGCCGTTCTCGCCGCCGCACTGCACGAGAGCCTGGACTCTCAAGCCAGGCGGACCGTCAATGAGCCCGAAATGCCGTCGACGACATGATCACACGGCACGGATTTCTCGCTCCCGAACGGGGTGAGCACTTCGACCGGCTACCGTAGTACTATGACGCCTCCTGATTCAACTGCACCGACCGAGGCAGCCACTGCCCGCCCGACCATCACGTTCTCCGAGCTTGGGCTCAGTGACTCCGTACTCAAAGCCCTCAAAGACGTAGGCTACGAGACTCCGTCGGCCATCCAGGCTGCCACCATTCCGCCGCTCCTCGACGGCCGCGACGTCGTCGGACTCGCCCAGACCGGCACCGGCAAGACGGCCGCCTTCGCGTTGCCGATCCTCTCCCGCCTCGACATGTCCCAGAAGAGCCCGCAGGCCCTGGTGCTCGCCCCCACCCGCGAACTCGCCCTGCAGGTCTGTGAGGCCTTCGAGAAGTACGCCGCCCACATGAAGGGCGTGCACGTGCTGCCCGTCTACGGCGGACAGGGTTACGGCATCCAGCTGTCGGCGCTGCGCCGGGGCGTTCATGTTGTCGTCGGTACTCCCGGCCGCATCATGGACCACCTCGAAAAGGGCACCCTCGACCTCACCCAGCTCAAGTACCTGGTGCTCGACGAGGCCGACGAGATGCTCAAGATGGGCTTCGCCGAAGACGTCGAGACGATCCTCGCCGACACCCCGGACGACAAGCAGGTGGCCCTGTTCTCCGCCACCATGCCCGCGCAGATCCGTCGCATCTCCAAGCAGTACCTCAATGACCCCGAAGAGATCACGGTCAAGAACAAGACCACGACCTCGGTCAACACCACCCAGCGTTACCTGCTGGTCTCCTACCCGCAGAAGGTGGACGCGCTCACCCGCATCCTCGAGGTGGAGAACTTCGAGGGCATGATCGTCTTCACCCGCACCAAGAACGAGACCGAGACGCTCGCCGAGAAGCTGCGTGCACGTGGCTACTCCGCCACCGCCATCAACGGCGACGTGCCCCAGGTGCAGCGTGAGCGCACCGTGGAGCAGCTCAAGAGCGGCAAGCTGGACATCCTCGTCGCCACGGATGTCGCCGCCCGCGGCCTCGACGTGGAGCGCATCAGCCACGTCATCAACTACGACATCCCGATTGACACCGAGTCGTACGTGCACCGCATCGGCCGCACCGGCCGCGCCGGCCGCAGCGGCGCCGCGATCAGCTTCGTCACCCCTCGTGAGCGTCACCTGCTCAACGCCATCGAGCGGGCCACCCGCCAGCCGCTCACCCAGATGCAGCTGCCCAGCGTCGAAGACGTCAACGTCACCCGGCTCGCCCGGTTCGACGACGCGATCACCGCTGCGCTGGAGGAGACCGCTCGCATCGCCGTGTTCCGCGACATCGTGGGCCACTACGTGGAGCACCACGACGTGCCCGAGGCCGACGTCGCCGCCGCACTCGCCGTGGTCGCCCAAGGAGAGACCCCGCTGCTGCTCAACGCCGACGACGTGCGTGCTGCGGCGCGTTTCGACCGGGAGCGCACCGAGCACCGCGACCGCGACCGGCCCGCACGCAACGACCGTCGGGACGACCGGGGCAGCCGCGATGACCGCGGCAGCCGGGATGACCGCCCGCTGCGCAGCGAACGCCCCGAACGCCGCTCACGCGACAGCAGCCGCGCCATGGCCTCGTACCGCATCGAGGTCGGCAAGCGTCACAAGGTGGAACCACGCCAGATCGTCGGCGCTCTCGCCAACGAGGGTGGCCTGAGCCGGGAAGACTTCGGCGCGATCCAGATCCTGCCCGAGTACTCCCTGGTGGACCTGCCCGCCGACCTGACCAGCGATGTGCTGGGCCGCCTCTCGGCGACCCGCATCAGCGGCAAGCTGATCGAGATCCACGCCGACAACGGCGCCTCGGCCGGCCGCAACGACCGGCCTCAACAGGGCGACCGCTCCGAGCGCCCGCCGCGCCGCTACTAGGTCACACCAGCTCACCCACGGGCGGGGATTATCCCGACACCCCTCATCCGCTCGCCGGATTGACGGTGTGTCGCGAGAATCCCCGCCTTTCGCCGTAGCCGCCCTATCATCAACCCATGACGAGGGCTGCGACGGATGGTGACGCCGGGCTGGCCGCACGGCTGCGGCAACATTTGGGCCCCAGGCATCCGGTGGCCGCCGTCGCCCAGGTCTCCCCCGGCGGAGTGGTGCTGGCGAGCGTAGGCGCGGGGCTCGACGCCGACTTCGAAATCGGCTCCATCTCGAAGGGCCTCACCGGTCTGCTCTACCGTCAGGCCTGTGAGCTCGGCGAGATCGGCGCAGAGACCACTCTGGGTGATCTGCTCCCCCTGCCGCAGGGCCCGGCCGGGCCTCTCCGGCTCGCGGCCGTGAGCAAGCACGAGTCTGGACTACCCCGCCTTCCGCGCTCGGCGCAGCCGCTACGTCGCGCCCTGCGGTTCCTGCGCACCGGGGAGAACCCCTACGGCGAAGATCTCACCGAACTGCTGACACAGGCGCGCACCGTGCGACTCTCCTCCACGCGCCGGCGCTACTCCAATTTCGGCTTCGAACTGCTTGGCCATGCCGTCGCCCGCAGCGCGGGCCTCGACTACGCAACCCTGCTGCGGGAGCGACTGACCGAGCCGCTGGGTCTCACGTCGATGTACGCACCCGCGACACCGGCCGAGCTGCGACCCAGCGCGCTGCAGGGCACAAGCCGGTCGGGCCGCCCGCGGCCGGCCTGGACTGGAGAGGCGGTGGCACCGGCCGGCGGCATCCGTTCGTCGATCACCGATCTCGCCCGGCTCACCCAGGCGTTGCTGGAGGGATCCGCGCCCGGGATCTCGGCTCTCGATCCGGTGGCGCCGATCGCCCGCCGTGGGGTGAACATCGGGGCGGCCTGGATCACCCTGTCGGTCAGGGGCCGATCGATCACCTGGCACGACGGCGCCACCGGCGGCTTCCGTTCCTGGCTCGGCCTGGACCGGGCCGCCGGCACGGGGGTGGTTGTGCTCACCGCCACCTCACGCTCGGTCGACCGCCACGGCTTCGCGCTGCTGACGGAGCTCACCGACGCGCACTCTTAGCGGGTTAGTGAGCAATGCTTTAGTCTGGAAGGTGCACGGGGAGCACCAAGCGAACCCCCTGTCATGGAGCCTTCCTTGAATATCACTCCCCTGACCTGGATCATCACCATCGGCGTGACGATCGCGTTCTTCGCCTACGAGTTCTTCGCGCACGTGCGGAAGCCGCACGAGCCCACGGTGGGCGAGTCCGCCCGCTGGTCGGCCTTCTACATCGGCCTTGCCCTGCTGTTCGGGGTCGGCATCGGCGTGGTGTCCGGATGGCGGTACGGCGGCGAGTACTTCGCGGGCTACCTCACCGAGAAGGCGCTGTCGATCGACAACCTCTTCGTGTTCCTCATCGTGATGGCCGCGTTCTCGGTGCCCAAGGCGTACCAGCAGAAGGTGCTGATGTTCGGCATCATCATCGCCCTGATCATGCGTGGCGGGTTCATCGCCGTGGGCGCGGCCCTGATCGAGAACTTCTCCTGGGTGTTCTATCTCTTCGGTGCGCTGCTGTTCGTGCTGGCATACATGCAGGTGCGGGGCCACGACAGCAATCCGGCCGACAACCTCTTTGTGCGGCTGGCCCGCCGGGTTCTGCCGGTCACCGAGGAGTACGACCGCGACAAGCTCACCACCAAGATCAACGGCAAACGCTATGTCACCCCGATGCTGCTCACCATCATCGCGATCGGCTTCATCGACCTGGTCTTCGCGATCGACTCGATCCCCGCGATCTACGGGCTCACCTCGGAGGCCTACATCGTCTTCACCGCCAACGCCTTCGCGCTGATGGGCCTGCGCCAACTGTTCTTCCTCATCGGCGGACTGCTCGAGCGCCTGGTCTACCTGTCCCAGGGCCTGGCCGTGATCCTCGCCTTCATCGGCCTCAAGCTCGTCTTCCACGCCCTGCACGTCAACGAGGTGCCGTTCATCAACGGCGGCGAGCCGGTGCTGTGGGTGCCCGAGATCCCGATCTGGTTCTCGCTGGTCTTCATCGCCGCCACGGTCACCGTCGCGACCGTCGCGAGCCTGGCCAAGACCCGAGGGGACGCCGCCAAGGCCGATCGTGGCCGGGTCGACGGCGAGCCGATCACCAAGGCCGAGGACTCGCACTAGCCGAGCATGATCGCGTCGAGGTTGTCCACGCTCTCGCCGGTACTGCGTCGGCCTCGACGCACAGCCAGACCCGAAGATCACCAGCGTGAACTCGTTCGGGCCCGGCCCGGACAGGGCGTAGAAAGCAAGCCCCGTCGTCCGCCGGCAGTGGCGGCATGGCAACGTCCGTGCTGACCATCCGTACGGGTGAGAGCTCGTCCGCGGCGAACGCCACGGTGCTTCGCCGCGCGAAGATCGCTGCGGAAGGCGTACCCGGTCTCGCCGTTTCTGCACCCCTTGTGGCCGAGCGCGCCCGCTATAGCGGGCGCGGTGGGCCACACGTGGTGCACCGAGCACCACCTGGCGCCGAGGAGCAGCACCGCGCGCCCGGACACAAGCGCGCCGGTTACCGGCCGGGAAGTACGATCCGATCGTGATCCCACGGGTCGGCCCAGCCGAGCTCGTCGAACATGCGCGAGAGCACGATCGCGGTGAAACCCCAGACGAGCCGGTCACCCACGGTGAACGCCGGCGCCCGGTAGACGGCGTCGCCCACGGTGTGCTCGGTGTTCGCCCGGTTGGCCGGGTCGAGCAGATCCGCCACGGGCACCCTGAAGACATCCACGGTTTCGGCATGGTCCATCGCGGCCACCTGGGAGGGTCGGGTCCACCAGGCCGGCACCGGGGTGACGAGATGGTTGCTCACCGGCACCGGCATTGCGGGCAGCGTGCCGAGGGGTTCGAGGCCGGCTGCGTCCAACCCGGTCTCCTCGACGGCTTCCCGCAGCGCCGCCGCGATCGGGCCCGCATCGGATGCTTCGAGCCGGCCGCCCGGGAAGGCGATCTGACCCGGGTGACTGCCCAGGGTGGAGGCACGGCGCAGCAACAGCACGTCGAGATCCCTCGGAACCCGGTCTGTGCCGGCGGGCGCCTGCGCCGGCACCGCATCCAGCACACCGAACAGCACGAGAACCGCGGCCCGGCGAGCGCTGCCCAGATCGGGAAGGTCGCGGCTTCGGCCGGTCCCCCAGTCCAGCCCACGCTCGCACAGCGCCGCGAGTTCGGCGCGCGGGTCGTTCGAGATAACGAGCATGCTTCCACCATACGCAGCCCGGTCGGCACCGGGGCTTCGGCACTAACCCACCAGGCCGAGGGTGACCGCGCGGCGCACGACACCCATGCGGGAGGTCGCATCGAGCTTCGTGAAGATGTTGGACACATGCCGTTTCACGGTCCCCTCGGCAGCGAGAGCTGCAACCCGACCTCCCGGTTCGAATAGGCCAGGGCCACCATGCGCCGGGACGGCCGCTGGCGATGCGCGGTCAGCCACTACAGCAGCGCCGGATGACCGGGCGCTCGGCCCGACCTCATCACTAAGGGGTGATGTCGCCGCCACCTCCGCCGGGCTACTTTCACCCGAGAGACCCAGGAGGCCCCCGTGACGAATCCCGACCGCCATGCCCGCTCGATGCTGCCAATTCCCGACCGCCCTGCACCCGGACTCACCACCTACGACGCGAAGGACCCCGACACGCAATACCCGCCGATCGAGCCGTTGCGGCCACCGGCGGGCGCACCGAACGTGCTCGTCATCCTGATCGACGATGCCGGTTATGGCGCGTCGAGCGTCTTCGGCGGCCCCTGCGCCACACCCAACGCCGAGAAACTCGCCGCGAACGGGCTCATCTACAACCGCTTCCACACCACGGCGCTGTGCGCACCCACCCGGCAGGCGCTGCTGACCGGACGCAACCACCACTCGGTGGGGATGGGCAGCATCACCGAGACGGCCACCTCGGCGCCGGGCAACAGCTCGTTGCGGCCGAACACCAAGGCGCCGCTGGCGATGACCCTCAAATTGAACGGTTACTCCACCGCCCAGTTCGGCAAGTGCCACGAGGTGCCCGTGTGGCAGTCCTCACCGATGGGCCCGTTCGATGCCTGGCCGTCGGCCGGGGGCGGATTCGAGACCTTCTACGGCTTCATCGGCGGTGAGAACAATCAGTGGGATCCCGCGCTCTACAACGGCACGACCCCGGTGGAACCTCCGGCGACCCCTGAGGAGGGTTACCACCTCACCGAAGACCTGGCCGATCACGCCAGCAACTGGATCCGTTCGCAGAAGGCCCTGATGCCCGACAAACCGTTCTTCGTGTACTTCGCGCCCGGCGCCACCCACGCGCCCCACCACGTGCCCAAGGAATGGGCGGACAAGTACGCCGGGAAATTCGCCGACGGCTGGGATGTGCAGCGCGAACGCACCTTCGCCAAGCAGAAGGAACTCGGAGTGATCCCCGCCGACGCGCTTCTCACCCCACGGCACGCTGAGATTCCCGCCTGGGACGACATGCCCGCCGAGCTCAAGCCCGCGCTTGAGCGGGAAATGGAGGTCTACGCCGGGTTCATGGAACACACCGATCACCACGTCGGCCGGGTGATCGACACCGTCGCCGAGCTCGGCATCCTCGACGACACCATCATCTACTACATCATCGGTGACAACGGAGCATCCGCGGAGGGCACGGTCAACGGGGCGTTCAACGAGATGGCGAACTTCAACGGGATGGCGGCGCTCGAGACGCCGGAATTCATGGCCGCCAAAATCGACGAGTTCGGCAGCCCCAGCTCCTACAACCACTATGCGGTGGGATGGGCGTGGGCGATGGACACCCCCTTCCAGTGGACCAAGCAGGTTGCCTCGCACTGGGGCGGCACCCGCAACGGCACGATCGTGCACTGGCCCACCGGGATCGCCGAGAAGGGCGGGCTGCGCGAGCAGTTCACCCACTGCATCGACATCGCCCCGACAATTCTCGAGGCCGCCGGCCTGCCCGAGCCGACGATGGTCAACGGCGTGCAGCAGTCACCCATGGAAGGTGTCAGCATGCTGTACACCTTCGACGAGCCGGCCGCCGCGGAACGTCACGACCTGCAGTACTTCGAGATGTTCGGCAACCGTGGCCTGTACTACAAGGGCTGGAGCGCGGTCACCAAGCACCGCACCCCCTGGATCATGATCGGCGGCGAGATTCCCGCCTTCGACGACGATGTCTGGGAGCTCTACGACGGCCACACCGATTACAGCCAGGCCCGGAACCTGGCCGCCGAGAATCCGGAGCTACTCGCCAAACTGCAGAGGCTCTGGTTGATCGAGGCCACCAAGTACAACGTGCTGCCGATCGACGACCGCGGCGTTGAACGGGCCACCCCGGAGGTGGCCGGCCGGCCGACCCTGATCAGGGGGAACAGCCAACTCCTGTTCGCCGGCATGGGCCGGTTGTCGGAGAACAGCGTGGTCAGCATCAAGAACAAGTCGTTCTCGGTGACGGCCGAACTGGTCATAGCCGAAGGCGGGGCGGATGGCGTGATCATCGCCCAGGGCGGCAGGTTCGGGGGTTGGAGCCTCTATGCCCAGGCCGGCCGGGCCACGTTCGTGTACAACGTCCTCGGCATCCAGGAGTTCAGGACCGAGGCCGAGCTGCCGATCCCCGCGGGACAGTGCCAGGTGCGGATGGAGTTCGCCTACGACGGCGGTGGGCTCGGCAAGGGCGGCGACGTGACGCTCTACTACGACGGCAAGCCCGTGGGCACCGGCCGGGTGGGCGCCACCCAGGCGATGATCTTCTCGGCCGACGAGACCACCGATGTGGGCTACCAATCCGGCACCCCCGTCACGGCCGACTACACCACAGCGAGCAGCCGGTTCAGCGGTCGGATCAACTGGGTGCAGATCGACCTGGGCGACGACAACAACGACCACTTCATCGACCCGGAGGAGCGGTTCCGTATCATCATGGCCCGGCAGTGAGCGGGCTGCTGCGCCGGGGAACGCCGCCTCGACCTTCCAGCAGGTCGTCACCGCACCTGCTGTGGTCTACCGCGCCCGCTATAGCGGGCGCGGCGCGCCGTGAGGGGTGCAGCGAGCGCCATCCGGGAGCTCACTGATCTGACCTCTGCGGTGCAGACTATGGGAATGACCCCACGCAGTGAGCGAACCCTCATCGTGCTCCGGCACGCCAAGTCCGACTGGTCGGGCGGCGAGGCCGACATCGACCGCACCCTCAACCCCCGCGGGCAGAGCCAGGCGCCGGATGCCGGCAGCTGGCTGGCCGAGAATGTTCCAGCCATCGACCTGGCCATCGTCTCCCCCGCGACCCGGGCTCGCGCCACCTGGGCGCTGGCCTCGGCAGAACTCAACGACAGCCCCGAGGCGCGCATCGATGACCGTGCGTATGCCGCATCCGTCAACGATCTGCTTCAGATTGTGCGAGAACTCCCCGACGAGCTTCAGAACGTGATTCTGGTGGCTCACAATCCCGGACTCGAAGACCTCGTCTACGTGCTCACCGGCGAGAGCGTCACGCTGTCGACGTCGGCCTTGGCCGTGCTGGGTGTGCCGGGTCCCTGGTCGGATCTTGTTGCCTCGACGGCCGTTCTCGTGACCAGCGGCCGTGCCAGCCGGGCGGGACTGGCCTAGGCACACGCCCAACCAGAGTCAGTCCGTTCCGGCATCCTCCGCCATCAGCGGGAGACGGCGCACACTCTCGAACCGATGCGTCCCGCCGTCGATCGGATCGGTGAACGCCAGCTCGCTGGCCAGGAGCTGGAGCGGCCGCCTGAAATCGAACACCTCGACACCCTGCACAACGGGGTAGAGCGGGTCGTCGATGATCGGGATGCCCAGGCCCAGCATGTGCAGACGCAGCTGGTGGGTGCGCCCGGTGCGGGGTGTCAGCCGGTACCGTCCCGCAGGCCCGTGGGCGCCCTCCAGTTCGATCAGTGACTCGGCGTTGACCGGGGCGCCGGGCACCACTTCGCCCTGCCAGTGGCCCGGCCGGGTGCGGAGGTGGTTCCGCACGATGACGGGTAGCTCGAGGTCCTGCCGCATCGGAGCCAACGCCCGGTACACCTTCTTCACCTCGCCGCGCTGAAAGAGAGTCTGGTAGGCCCCTCGCCAGCGGCGTTCGGTGGCCAGGACCAGCAGGCCGCTGGTCACCCGGTCCAAGCGGTGCAACGGGGAGAGTTCGGGCAACTCCAGCTGGGCGCGCAGGCGAACCACGACGCTCTGAACCACGTGCCGTCCCCGCGGGATGCTGGAAAGGAAGGGCGGCTTGTCGATCACCACGATCCGCTCATCCCGATAGACCAGGTGCAGAGGGCCAGGAACCACCGGTTCGTCGGCCAGATCGCGGTGAAACCAGACGAAGGTGGTGGGCCGGTAACGGTCCGCACCGGCAACGGGCGCGCCGTCTCCATAGACGAACCGGCCGTCGGCGAGGAACTCGGCCACGTTCACGGACTCGGCCAGCCGGTCCTCGAGCCAGGCGCTCATGTTCGGCCAGGTCGGCTTCGGAAAACCGGGCCGGTCGCGCTCCGGGGTGCACAGCCACGCCGCAGCGAGCCCGTGTCGTTCGGGAAGGGGCGAGCGCGGGGGCATCCCCCGATCGTACGTGCTGACCGGCTCCGCCGCCGGGCGGATGGCGGATGGCGCCCGTCAGAGCGCCCTGGCGGCCTCGAGCGCCCAGACGACCAGGTCGTGGTCGAGGTTTTCGGCCAGGCCGGACACCCCGACGGCGCCGATGAGGGAACCGTTCACCCGCAGCGGGAAGGCGCCTCCGGCGGCCACGTACTCGGCAACGGGCAGACCGGTGACCTCGTTGAAGTCCTGGCCCCTGGCGCGGTATTTGGTGCTGATCAGGAAGGACGGCGCGTTATACAGGGCCACCACGCGGAACTTCCTGTCGAGCCAGTAGTCGTTGTCTGCTGTCGTGCCCGGCCGTGCCGCGTGGAATACGCGCTGCTGGCCGAAGGACATCGCCACCGTGATACTCAGGTCATCGGCGACCGCCCGGGCCATGATCGCGCTGCCGAGCCTGAAGGCATCGTCATGATCGAAGGAGGTGAACCCGATGCTGGCGTTCTGTGCCTCCAGCAGGGGCAGGAGACCCTGGGCGGCGGGATCAGGAGTGAGCGACATGGCAGAGTCCGGTTTCGTTGGGGTGTCGACAGCGGCGCCGCACTACCGAGCACGATACCGGTTAGCGATCACAGACGCGCGGGAAACGCGGACCGGCGCCCGTACACCGTCAGCAGCAGTGCGGCCAGGCCGAAGACGACCATGACGACGGGCAGCACGAGGCCGTCGAACGGGGTCAGCAGCGCGGCACCGACGATCCCGGCGGCGAAAATCGCGAGGTTGAACGCCACGGGCAGGAACGCGTTCGCGACATCCGAGTCGGCTCCGCCCGTGCTGGTCAAAGCGGCCTGGAGCTGAGCGGATGCTCCGCCGAAGGAGAGCCCCCAGAGCACGGTGGCGGCGATGATCGCGGGCGCCGACGCGTGGCCGGCCCAGAGGATCACGGCGGCCACGATGAACAGCAGAACGCTGCCGTGCAGCAGCGGGCGCGGATGCCGGTCGAGGAGCGCGCCGGTGAGAACGATGCCGACGATCGAGGCGACACCGAAGAGGAACAGCTGCACGTCCACCGCGAGGTCGCTGCCAGTGGCCCGCAGGTAGGGGGCGATGTAGGTGTAGATGGTGTTGTGGGCGATCATCCAGGTGAAGATCACCGCCAGGATCACGGTGATGCCGGGGATCCGGAGCACCCGCACCAGGGGCAGTCTGGCGGTTCCCGGCTGGCCGTCGGCATCCGGGGCGCACAGCGCGATCAGGAGGCCGGCGATGACCGCCACCACGCTCAGACCGACGAAGGCCCAGCGCCAGTCGAACGCGGACCCCAGCCACGATCCCAGCGGGGTGCCGAGCGCGAACCCTACGGGCGCCCCGGCGGACACTATCGCCAAGGACAGACCGGACTGACGGGGCGGGCTGATCTTCCGCCCGTAGGCGGCGAGCATCCCCCAGACGATCCCCGAGAACGCCCCGGCGACGAATCGCGACCCGAGCGACAGGATGACGTCGCTGGAGACCGCCGTGACGGTGTTGGCCACGATGAGCCCGAGGATAGCACCGAGCAGCAGCCGCTTCCGGCGCATCCCCCTGGTCAGCGTGATCGCGGGAATCGTCACAATGACCGTGCCCAGCGCATACGCGCTGACGAACAGGCCGACAGCGCCCTCACTGGTGCCCAGTCCGCCGGCGATCACCGGCAACAGGCCGGCCGGCATGGTCTCCATCGCCACGAGGACGAAGCCGATGGCGGCCAGCATCAGCAGGGTGAAGATCGGCAGGCGCTGCGTTTTCTCGGCAGCCGCCGGGGCCGGCACTGTTGTCACGCTCTCCATCAGAAGGTGAGCAGGACCTTGGTGGCGCGGCGCTCGTCCATGGCCCGGTAGCCTTCGGCGGCTTCCTCGATGGGGAGGGTGAGGTCGAAAACCTTGCCCGGGTCGATGGTGCGGTCCCAGATCAACTGGATCAGGTTGGGCAGGAACCGGCGCACCGGGGCAGGTCCGCCGAGGGTGTGGATGCCGGCGAAGAACAGCTGGATGCCGGGGATCTGCACGTCGTAGTTGACCCCGACGTAGCCCAGGTGTCCGCCGCCGCGGGTCGCGCCGACGGCCTGCATGAACGATTCCTGCGTGCCGACGGCTTCGACCACGGAGTGCGCACCGAGCCCACCGGTGAGTTCCTTGATCCTGGCCACACCTTCGTCGCCGCGTTCCTCGACGATGTCGGTCGCCCCGTAGAACCTGGCGAGCTTCTGCCGTTCGGGGTGGCGCGACATGGCGATGATGCGTTCGGCGCCAAGCTGTTTGGCGGCGAGGATCGCCATCAGGCCCACGGCGCCGTCTCCGACGACGGCGACGGTCTTGCCCGGCCCGGCCTCGGCGGCCACTGCCGCGAACCAGCCGGTGCCGAGCACATCGGAGGCGGCCAGCAGCGACGGGATCAGGTCGGCGTCGGGCTGGCCGGGGGTCGCGACGAGGGTGCCGTCCGCGAGCGGGATCCGCGCCTTCTCGGCCTGCATTCCGGAGGCGAATTCGGCGTGCTCGCACCGGGACTGGAAGCCGGCCCGGCAGATTTCGCAGGTGTTGTCGGAGAGCACGAAGGATCCAACGACGAAGTCACCCACCTTGACGGTCTGCACGGCGTCACCGATCTCTTCGACGATGCCGACGTACTCGTGGCCCATCGCGGTGTGGTCGACGGGCTCGACACCCCGGTACGGCCACAGGTCCGACCCGCAGATGCAGGTGGCCGTGAGACGGATGATCGCATCGGTCGGTTCAACAATGGTCGGGTCCTGGCGGTCTTCGACCCGGACGTCGCCGGGCGCGTACATGATGACTCCACGCATGTGGATGCTCCTTTGGTCGCTGTTGGTACGTCCTCAAGCGAACCGTCGACGGTCTGTGGGCGGGAGTCCCTGCGCAGGGGTGTACCAGCAGAGCACCCCACGCCGCGACAGGGGGACGTACTGTCGTGGCTATGGACAATCAAGCCGAGGTGCGCGAATTCCTCATGTCGCGGCGCGCGAAGATCACCCCCGAACTGGCCGGCCTGCCCGCCGGCACCAATCGGCGGGTGTCCGGGCTGCGTCGCACCGAGGTTGCCACCCTGGCCGGCGTCAGCGTGGAGTACTACGCCAAGCTCGAACGCGGTGCGATCGCGGGAGCGTCCTCGTCGGTGCTCGACGCCATCGCCCGGGCGCTGCAGCTCGATGACACCGAACGCAGCCACCTGTTCAATCTGGCGCGGGCCGCCGACGGCATCCCACTGTCCGGACGCATCCGCCGGCGCGCGACGCGGAACCCGGTGAGTCGGCCGAGCCTGCAGTGGGCGCTCGGCACGATCACCGAAGGCATCGCGTTTGTGCGCGACCAGCATCAGGACCTCCTGGCGACCAACGATCTGGGCCGGGCCTTCTACTCCCCCGTCATCGGCGACGCCGGGCGCACCCCCAACCTGGCCCGGTTCCAGTTCCTCGACCCCGCCTCGCGCGATTTCTACCCGGACTGGCAGGTGTTCGCGGAGATGTGCGTGTCGATCATGCGCGCGGAGGCCGGCCGGGACCCGAACGACAAGGGGTTGCAGGACCTCGTCGGCGAGCTGTCCACCAAGAGCGACACGTTCCGCACGCTCTGGGGCGCCCACGACGTGCGCACGCACGGTGCCGGCACGAAGCGGTTCAACCATCCGGTGGTCGGCGAGCTCACCCTGGCCTATGAGGAACTCGCCATCACCGCCGATCCCGGCTCGGTGCTGATGATCTACACCGCCGAGCCCGGCTCGTCCAGCGCCGAGCGCCTGCGTCTGCTGGCCAGTTGGGCGGCCACCAGCGTCGCCGCCGACTGACCAAGCTCGGGGTCACGGCGCCTCGGGCGCCGGGGCATCCGTTTGCACCGTTCTGGTGTCGGCGAGATCGTTCTGGCGCCGGCTGGCGAGCATGATCGGAACGCCGATGAGTTCCACCAGGCCGCCGATCATCAGGGAAGCGCCGTAACCCCAGAGGTCGGCGGAGCGGCCCAGCGCCGGCTGGATGAACACGCCGCCGAGGCTGCCGAACAGCGAGTCAAACGAGAGCACGGTGGCGCGCTGCTTCGACGGGATCATGTCGTTGAGGTAGGCCTGCCGCACCGGTTCGGCGACCGCGAACACGAACCCCCAGACCATCAGGAACACCACCGCCAGCCAGAACAGGCTGTTCAGGCCGAGCACCACGAGTGAGACCACGCTGAGCAGGGACGCCGCGATCACGGTGCTGGTGCGTTTGGCGAAGAGGGTGCGGATCCGGGGAGCGAGCACGCCGCCGGCTACCTGTGCCAGCGAGAGGATCGCGGCGGCCAGGCCCGCGATGGAGTACGCCGACGGGTCGCCGTACAGCTCGAGCAGGTAGGGCTGCAGCGCGTAGAAGGCGTAGAAGCCGACGCCGGAGGCGAACGGGGCGGAGAGGATCATGTAGCGCACCGACCGCCGTTTCAGCCCGTGCTCGACCGACTCCGTGAGCACCAACCGGGTCGCCTTCAGCGGGCCCCGCGAGCGGTCCGGAGTGAAGCCGAGGTCTCTCATCACGATGAACGCGTAGATGAACATAATCACGAGCACCCCGGCGCGCACGAGGAACGGCACACCGAGGTTGGTGGCCTGGGCGATCACTCCGCCGAGCACCGAGCCGGTGAACATCGCGATACCGGTCACCACGAGCCCGCGGCCGAATACCGCCTCCAGGCTGCCGGTGTACCCGGTCGACGTGAGCGCGTCGACCAGCCAGGCTTCCACCGCACCGGAGAAGAAGGTGAAGCCGAGGCCGAGCAGCACCGACACGATGGCCCACCAGACGAACGGCGACTGCCAGACCCAGAGCATCCAGTACAGCGCGGTGGTGACCGACAGGGTGATGGTGCCCAGCAGGTAGGAGGCTTTGCGTCCCACGGTGTCGGCGACCACGCCGGTCGGGATCTCGAAAATCACCATGCCGGCTGTGAAGAACGCGTTCGCAGCGAACGCCTCGAAGTTACTCAGCCCGGCGTCGAGCAGGAACAGCGTGTTGATGCCCCAGATGAACGAGGCCGCGAGGGTGTTGCCGAGCAGCAGGATCAGGTAGATGCGCTGGACGCGCGCAGACGCCGGGTTCACGACCAGGGTCCGATCGGCGCATCGCGTTCCGTCACGAAGCAATCATCGACCCGACTGGTGCGGATGGCTAGGTCGGGACCCATCGACCGAACCGGCAGACACTCGGTCGACGGGCCTCACGTGCTGGTTGCCCGTATCGCTAGTGCACGAGCACCTTCAGCAGGATCATGGCGATGCCCAGCGTCGAAGTCCCCAGACAGCCCAGGATGCGAATCACCCACGGGCTTCCTCGAAATGCGAACGCGCTGTAGCCGATGGCTCCGAGTATGGCTACGCCGAGCCACAGGGCGGTCCACACCGCAACGTCGTCGGGCACAGCCCGCAACGCGCCGAGCAGCAGCACGATGGACGGTGGGATCGCGGACGTGAGGAAGCCCAGCGAGTGCCGCAGCGAGAGGCGCACGGCGGTGGCCATCGTCGAATCCTGAGCCTGGTTCAGACCGTATTCGACCACCGCACCGGCGTACACGTGCGCGGCCCAGAACACGAAAACCGTGCCGATCACGCCTAGAAAGGTCTGCCAGGAGGTTGCCCCATAGCCGCCGGCGACCACGATCATGCCGCTGACCAGGATGGTGCCATAGACCGAAGCCTCGGTCACGAAGCCGCCCGGAAACCGCCGGTTAGCCGTGGAGGATTGCACTTTCGCCTCGATTTCTGTTCTCGGCGAGCAGCATCGCTCCGGTTTGACGAAGGAACACGATCAGCCAGCTGAAGATCATCACGAATGCCACCAGTTCGACGGCGGTGAGTGTGTAGTACCCGGTCAGGAACCACACTGCCAGCACGATAAGAACTCCCACGTAGAGATACCCGAGAAGAAGGAACACCCGTGACATGGTGGGGATCCACGATCGGAGGCGGACGACGACAGTGATGAAAACCACGATCATTCCGGTCGCGGATACATTATGCGCTGCCATGTTTTGATCGAGCGGGAAGATTCCCACACCAGCCAAAAGCACGCCGATGAGAACCAGCGCCCCCCGCACGAGCGCGCGTCCTCGCACTTCTTCTGGCGTGGCAGCCGGGATGGCCGCGGTCGCGTAATGAGCCAGGGTGGTGACGATGATCCCCGCGATCAGGACCGTGAGGTTGAAGGCCAGCGCCGAGATGTCGTCGGAAATGCCCAGGGTGCTGAGGTTCTCCTGCCACCACAATGGGTCGCTGGCGCTCAACATGCTCGCAAAAGCGCCCACCACCACGAACACGGCGAGGATGACCGACATCAGAATCGGGGTCAGGCCAACGGCGGAGAGGAAAACACTGTAGGCCGTGACTGCGATGGCGACCGCGGCCAGCAGCGTCGCGGAGGCGGGGAAGACGACGGCACCGATGAAGCTGCGGCTCAGCAGGCCCGCAACCGCGAGCCACGCCAACAGCGAGATCACTGCGTGCGCCAGCGCAAGCGCACCGATGTCGTACCACCGGAGCTGCCCGCCGTGGCCGGGTGGCCCGGGGTCCAGCAGGGTGCCTGCCGCCCGACTGGCGTGCATCACGGCACGCGTGGTGACGAAGATCACCGCCGCTGCCGCCGCGCTCGCCAAAGCGACGAACTGCCCGACCGAGCCGGGACCCGCGATAGGAACGTCGTCACCCCAAAAGGTGATCGCCGACGCCAGCGCGCCGACCAGGAAGACGGCCGCGCCCACCAGCAGCGCGGCCGATTCCCGCGACTGGGCGTTGGCGACCGGGTGCCGAAGCAACCAACTGATGGGTGCGGGCCGGCTCATCCGAGACCTCCTGTCGCTGCGTCACCGGACCGGTGGTCGAGGCGGTGGCAGCGACAATATCTCGTCTGCACCGATCCCGAAACGTCCACAGGGCCGAACCCTGGCCAGCGCACCGGTTGTTCCATCGACAATTGCCAGGACGATGCACCGGCAATCGCCCACAGATTCAAAACGGCACTACGCTGCCGCTGAACGCCGCGAGATTCTCCGGCCGGAATCCCCGATGAAAGGTCACACCATGAGTGAAGTTGAGAGCGCAACACTCGAAAAGGCCGCCGCGGTGTCGATCGACGGCCGGCATTTCCAGTTCGTCGGCGCCACCGGCTCCCGATTCGAGCCGGGCGGTCTGGTGATCCTCCGGTCCACTGATGAGGGCGAGGAGGAGACGGACCAGCTGGGCCAGGTTGAGGAGGTCACCGTCACGATCGGCGGCGCCCCGCACGGCTCCGGGCGCATCCTGGGTCTGCTCAATGGAGATGGCCGGCACCTCGATGTTCGGCGCTCCGTCGCGTTCGGATCGGCCACGCTCCGACCCGCGGATGCCCGCACGACCGAACTGCTCTACGGCGATGCCACGGCGTCCCTGCCCATCGGCTCCTTCCTGGCCTCCCAGCACATCCCGGCCCGGCTCCTTGCCCAACGCTTCAACCGGCACACCTTCTGGTGCGGGCAGAGCGGATCGGGCAAGACTTACGCCCTGGGCGTGGTGCTGGAACAGCTGCTGATCCACACGGCGCTGCCCATGGTGATCTTCGATCCGAACGCGGACTTCGTGCACATACGGCAGGCCCATCCCGCGGGTGAATCGACGGATGCGCAACGGGCGCTGGCCGAGCGGGACATCCGGGTGCTGCGCCCATCGGCTGCCTCCCCCGATGCTCTCCGGGTGCGGTTCCTGGACCTGTCGTTGCGGGCGAAGGCGGCCGTCTTTCGGCTCGACCCGCTCGATGATCGTGCCGAACACAACGAGCTGATGCACATCGAGGACACCGTGGGTCTGATCGAGCCGACGAGGGTCGTCCCCGGCCTGCTGGACCGGGGCACCCCGGCGGCGCGCGAACTGGCGGCACGCACCGAGAATCTCCGGGTGACCGACTGGAGCATCTGGGCGCAGGGCCTGGCGGCCGTGACCGACATCCTGGAGACCCGCCCCGACGCCACGGTGCTCGACCTCGGCGGCTTCGCCTACCCGGAGGAGTCGCTGGTGGTGGCGTTGGCAGTGCTCGACGACCTGTGGGACAAACGGGAGCAACGCCGTCCGCTCCTGATCGTGATCGACGAGGCGCACAACTTCTGCTCGCCCGACCAGACCAGCCCGTTACACGTGGCGGTGCGGGAGAGAATCGTGCAGATCGCGGCGGAAGGACGCAAATTCGGCCTTTGGCTGCTGCTGTCGACCCAGCGACCGTCTCGGGTGCACCCCAGCATCATCTCGCAGTGCGACAACTTGGCGCTGATGAAGATGACGTCTCCGGTGGACCTCGACGAGCTCGCCACCATCTTCGGTTTCGTGCCGCCGGCCATGCTCGCCCGGGCGTCACGGTTCCGACAGGGCGAGGCCCTCTTCGCCGGCGGTTTTGTGCCCGCTCCCACCATGGTCACCATGGGACCGCGTCTCACCCGGGAGGGCGGCGCCGACGTAGCCGTGCCCCTGCGCCAAGCCCGCGAACTGTGAGAAAAGCCCCGAAAAACCGAAAACTCTGAGGCTCTTCTCACAGTTTGCGGGCCAGATAGCCGGCTCGCACCGGCTTGTCGAGCTTCTCGGTGGCGGCGCGCAGGGTCAGCCTCGGCAAGCCGGCCGCGTTGTCGTCGAGGAAGCCGAGGAGCGCGTCCCGGTCGACGTCGCCGAGGTAGCGCAGCATCCAGCCGGTGGCCTTCTGCACGTAGTCGTTCTCGTCGCTGCCGAGCATCCGCGCCAGCTGCAGGGTGTCGGTGATGTCGCCCCGGCGCAGGAATGCGGCTGTCGCGACCATGGCGGTGCGGCGCTCCGGCCAGAACGACGACGCCGCGAGGGAGTAGAGCGGGTCACGTGGCTTGTCGACGAGCCAGCCGCCGACCACCTGATACGCGACCAGGTCCACAAGATCCCAGGTGTCGATCCGGTCGTGGCGGCGCAGGTACAGCTCGTAGAGCTCCTCACGCCGTTCGACGCCGGTCTTACGGTCCGTCGCCGCCTTGCCCATAATCGAGCACGCGCCGACCCGCACCTCGTGGGTCGGGCTCTCCAGCAGCGTCTCGATGTCCGGCAGCGGCATAGCGAGCGCCCGGCCGGCCAGGGCGAACACGTCGCCCATCCGCACGCCGATGAACGAGTCGTCGCCCGGGAAGTACCGGGTGTACTTCTGCCGCTGCTCCGGGGTGGCCAGGGCCACCAGGCTCTTCTGAAAGTCGGCAGCGGTGGTCTCATCCGTCATGCAGTCAGGATGCCACCGGTCTTGGCAGATTGGAGGGTCGCGGTGCCTATTGACAGACCCGGCCCTGTGTGTCGCGTTCGGCAGCCCAGTGTCTGTGTGGGCTTGGCCCGGTCTGCTGTGTCATTCCGTGGCGTCGGCCAGCGGGCAGACGTCGGCCGGCCTCAACGCTCGCGTTTGGCCCGGCGGCGTTCCCGCCAGGTCATCGCGGCCAGCGCCGCCTCCTGGCGTTCCCGCGCCGCGTCCCGCTCGATGCGTGCGGCGTTGCGGCGTTCCTGCCAGCGGGCAACCTCCGCATCGACATCGCGAAGCGCCGTGACGACGGGCGGGCCCCCGCGCAGCTGCCGGCGGGCCTCGATCACGCGGCGGTTGAAGTCGTCGAGGATCTCCCGCACCGCTCGCTCGGCGACCACGGCGTCGAGGCTGGCGTCGAGTCCGGCGTCTTCGGAACGCAGGGTGAGGGCAGCCGGGCCCAGTCCGGTGATCTGCTCACGCTCGATCTTCTGGCGGATCCACCAGTCCGGGTCGTACGGGGCGGTGAGGCCCGGGATCGGCTTGCCCGTGCCGGGCAGGTTGTCGAAGTCGCCGCGACGCATCGCCTGCTGGATCGCGATCTCCACGTACTGGGCGCGGGCATCCATCATGGCCTGGCCGGCCTCGTTGGTGTCCGGCTCGGCGACCTCGGGTCGTTCGGGTGCAGGAATCTCGCGGTTGATCTTGTACCGCGCCACATTGAGCGGCGTATCGCTGGGTTCGCGTGGACCAGTCATGCCACCAGCCTAGGTTCACCCACACGCTGACGGGCCGCTCCGCGTACACTGACCGGCATGTTCCGACACCCGCGCCGCGCGCTCGAAGGCGGACCCCTGTGAAGGCCGTTGTCCACGACCGGTACGGGCAGCCCGACGTGCTGAGGGTCGAGGAGATCCCGAAGCCCTCGCCGGGCCCGAACCAGGTACTCATCGAGGTCGCCGCGACGTCCCTCAATCTGTCCGACTGGGAGGGCCTGACCGGATCCCCGGGGTACGCCCGGATCGGCGGGTTGCGCGCCCCCAGGCGCCGGGTGTTGGGCTCCGACATCGCCGGTCGGGTCGCCGCGGTCGGCTCCGGCGTGACCCGGTTCCGCGTGAATGATGACGTGTACGGCGACAACATGGGCCTGTTGGGCGGTTTCGCCGAGTTCGCTGTGGCGCCGGTCGCGGCCCTCGCCCACAAACCTGCGGAGTTGACCTTCGCCGAGGCGTCGGCCCTGCCCCAGGCCGGAGCGATCGCGCTGCAGGGAACCGCCCGTGTTCGCCGCGGGCAGCGTGTGCTGATCAACGGGGCGGGCGGCGGGTCGGGGTCGTTCGCGATTCAGCTGGCCAAACACTCCGGAGCGCACGTGACCGGCGTCGACAACGCGCGAAAGCTCGACTTCATGCGCGGGCTCGGCGCCGACGAGGTCGTCGATTACACCACCTCGGACTTCACCCGGCTGGAACCGTTCGACCTGATCCTCGACCTCGTGGCGCACCGGTCAGTGTTCGCCTACCAGCGGGCATTGGCCCGCGGCGGTCGTTACCTCTGCGTCGGCGGCACCGTACGCAGCGTGCTGCGGGTCGTGACAGTCGGCGCGGCGCTCGGCGTGGTCACCGGGCGCCGGCTGGGGCTACTCATCGCCAGGGAGGGCCCGGCCTACTTCACGCCCGTCGCCGAGCGGTGCGTCGCCGGCGAGCTGAGCATCAACATCGACCGCATTTATCCGCTCGACGAGGCGGCGCGGGCGCTCGCCTACCTCGGCGAGGGACGTGCTCTCGGCAAGATCGTCGTCACGGGCTAGGGGACGAATGCAATCGACGGAGAATATGCGCATCGTGGTGGAGGACGGGATGGTGTCGGCCGCCTTCGCCCGACCGGCGGACGCGTTCGCCACGCTCGTCATGGCACCGGGAGCGGGGTCCAGCTTCGACCATCCGTTCCTCGTCGGGTTCAGCGAGGCGCTGAACGCCGCCGGGTTGGCGACCCTGCGGTTCAATTTCCCGTACCGGGAGGCCGGCCGCCGGCTCCCCGACCGGGCGCCCCGGGCGATCGCCGCCTGGCGGGCGGCGATGGACGCTGCGGCTGCCCGGTCGGCGGGTCAGCCCGTTTGGGCGGCCGGTAAGTCCTTCGGCGGGCGGATGGCCTCCATGGCGGTGGCCGCCGGCATGCCGGCAGCGGGCCTGGTCTTTCTCGGCTACCCGCTGCATCCGCCGGGCAAGCCGGAGAAGCTGCGCGATGAGCACCTGTACGGGATCGACCGGCCGATGCTGTTCGTGCAGGGCACGCGTGACCCGTTCGCCGCCCCGGACGAACTCACCCCGGTGGTCGGGCGAATCGGCACGGCGACACTCGAGTTGATCGACGCGGCGAACCACTCTTTCGAGGTTCGGGGAGCCAAGCGCCCGGCCGTTGATGTGGGTGCAGGGCTTGCTCCTATGGTCGCCGAGTTCGTGCGCGCCAGCGTGGCCTAGGCTGCGTTACTCAGCGGACGGCCGCTGCCGTTGCGCTTTCGTCGCCGAGCGCTGCTGCTTGGCGGCGAGGTGCCGGCGGCCGGAACCCCGGGTGGGTTTGGTCGCCCGGCGGCTGGGCCCGTCGGGGGCCAGGCCCGCGGCCACGAGCTCCGCGAGCTTCGTCAGCGCGATCTCACGATTGCGCAGTTGGGAACGCTGTTCGGAGGCGGCCATGGTGACCACCCCGTTGATCAGGCGCCGGTCGAATCGGGTGAGAAGCAGCATCCGCTGCTCGTCGGTGAGAACCGCAGACTCGACGACATTCCAGGACACCTGCACGCGGCTGTCCGAGGTGTTCACGTGTTGCCCGCCGGGGCCGGACGACCGGGAGAACCGCCACCCGAGTTCCGTCGCCGGAATCGTGAGCGTGGGCGATACCTCGAGATCCATGCTTCAAGGGTCCCACGATGTGGGCGCGGTCGGCGCCGTTCTGCGGGAATCGGTGGCCGGGACCGTCAGAACAGCGGCCAGGGCACCGCGGGCATCCGGCCCTCAGGGGCCGGGAAGCGGGCTTCGGTGCGCAGCCGGTCGCAGCGGGCGGCGAGGGCGACGATCTCGGCGGGAGTGAGCAGGCCGGCGAGTTTGCGCCCGAGCCCGACGGTGAGATCGGCGCTGACCCTGTCGATCCCGGCCAGCTCGTCGATGCTGAGCTCCTCGCCCAGCCAGCCCCAGAGCACGGTGCGCAGCTTGTGGTCGGCGTGGAAGGTGAGCCCGTGGTCGACGCCGTGTCGGTGCCCGTCGGGCATGGCCAGGATGTGGTCTCCCTTGCGGTCGGCATTGTTCACGATGATGTCGAACACGGCCATCCGGCGCAGTGCCACGGAGTCCTCGTGGATGAGTGACACCAGCCGGTCCTGCTCGTCCTGGCCGTCGAGCACGTGCCGCCAGCCCTGCTCAGGCATGGCCTCGGCCGGGATCAGGTCCACGGCATCCTGGCCGGGGTCCCGCTCCTGCCAGAGCTGCGCCATGCCGGGGCCCATCGGGCCGTCGCGCAGCCAGGTGCGGGGCACGACGTTCCAACCGAACGCCTCCGAGACCAGGTACGCCGCCGCCTCCCGGCTGGCCAGGTTGCCGTCGGGGAAGTCCCACAGCGGGTTCTCCCCCGCGATCGGCTTGTAAACCACCGTGACGCCGTCGATGCTGCCTAGGAACGTCGCGTTGGACGCCGTCGTGATCCGCCCGGTGAGTTCAAGGTCACCGTCGACGAGCTCGGCGTCCGGCATGTTCACGCGCCGGGGAGGGTGCAGGTGTGCCCGTCTGCGTCGATGGGATAGCCGCAGAGCGGGCAGATGGGCCGGCCGGCGCCCACCACCTCGCGGGTACGTGTGGCGAACGCCCGTGCGGTGCCGACGGGCATCCGCACCAGCAGCATTTCGGCCGGTTCGACGGCTGCGAGGTCGAGCAGCTCGTCGTCGTCTTCGTCCACGATCGGGAAGGCCTCGAGCACGATCTGCACCGTCGTCGGGTCCCAGCCCAGGCTCATCGAGCCGGTGCGGAATTCCTCGTCGACGGGCTCCAACGGGTCGTTGTCGACCAGTTCGATGGGGGTGCCGGTGGGGATGCTGAACGGGTTGCCCTCGTAGGCGATCAGCTGGTCGAGGATCTCGTCGATCTTCTCGGCGAGCAGCGCGGATTGTTGTTTCTCCAGGGCGATGCTGACGATCTGGGCGCCGGTGCGCACCTGCAGGTAGAAGGTGCGGGAGCCGGGCAGACCGACGGTGCCGACGACGACCCGATCCGGCCAGGCGAACTCATGGACGATTGTAGGCATGCGAGTATTTTAGGCGCGCGACGCGTGCGGAGCCTGATGACCCGCCCCACCGCCGACCGGGGCGTCCGCCGTGGGGGCGCTCGCCGCGAGCCAGGACAGGTCCCCGGCGTCGGTATTGGTGGCGTGCACGGTCGGCCGGCTACTGCCGTACCGCACGATCGAGACGGATGCCGGACCCACGTTGATCCGCTGGAACAGGTCCAGGTGCATGCCGAAGGCGTCGGCCAGGATCGACTTGATGATGTCGCCGTGGCTCACCGCCACCCAGACCGCGCCGGGTCCGTGTTCCGCCTCGAAGGCGGCGTCCAGGCGGCGGATCGCGGCGACCGACCTGGCCTGCATCGCTGCCATCGCTTCCCCGTTCGGGAAGGTCACGGCGGACGGCTGGGTCTGCACCACCGACCACAGCTTCTCCGCCGACAGGTCCTGGAGGGTGCGGCCCTGCCAGTCGCCGTAGTCGCACTCGGAGAGTTCGTCTTCGATCGGCGTCAGCAGCGTGCCGCTCTGGCGGTCGATGATGTGCTGCGCGGTTTCCCGGCAGCGCTCCAGCGGGCTGGAGACCACCCCGACCAGCGGTACCGCGGCGAGCCGCTTCCCCGTGACGACGGCTTGGTCTCGGCCGATCTGGTCGAGCAGAACGCCGGCGGTGCGTCCGGCCAGCAGCCCGGTGGCGTTTGCGGTGGTGCGGCCGTGCCGCACGAGGATGACTGTGGCCATGGCTACAGCCTAGACAGCCAGCCAGGCCCCGACTGGTCGCACGCTTATTAGGACTTCGTCAGATTTATAGGACGCAATAGCTCGCGGGCTCAAGGGGTCAGCGCAACACTCTGACTTCTTGGAGTGATGATGCGTATTCCTGTTTCCCGTGCTGTGCGTCGGGTGTTCTGGACAGCGATTCGGGACGGAGCTAC